>JAQURK010000028.1 GCA_028715645.1 Candidatus Omnitrophota bacterium
TATAGTCGTTAAAAGTTCATCGAATAGGCGCGCCGCCCTTTTGATATCTTCCTTTTCGCCATTTAAGATAAGGTCCTCGCCGCGGGCGACTATGTTCAGGTTAAATCCTTTTTCGATAAGATCGAGATTCTCATCATGCCTGCCGAACAGGGCCCTTGCCTCCGCCTCGTTCTGCAGTTTAATACGCAGTTCCATATTTTGTTTATTTTTCCTTCTTGGGCTGTGTCTCTAGTTCCTTAAGTGTCGGAAGTTCAATATCTACCCCTATCATCTCCCTGTTTGGCGATTCCACGGTATGCGGGGCAGGCGCCGGGCCGTATATTACGCCCTGATTCCCGGAAACATCCGTATCCACTCTTTCCTTCGTGAATTTATACGTCCTTACGCATCCCGCCATGGCAATCACAAGAATCAAAGCGCACATTACAAATAAACCTTTCTTCATTTTTCTCCCCCTTTTCTCCCCCTTATTTTTCCTTATCTTATCTTAATATGCAGTTCCCTTAACTGCTTTTCACTCACATCCGACGGGGCGTCTGTCATGAGGTCGCTTGCCTTCTGGGTCTTCGGAAAAGCTATCACGTCCCTTATGCTCTCGCTTTTTGTAAAGATCGCCATCAACCTGTCCAACCCCAGGGCGATACCGCCGTGAGGAGGCGCGCCATAAGTAAATGCGTCCAACAGGAAACCGAACCTCCGCCTGGCCTCTTCGTCGCTTAAGCCTATGATCTTAAAGATCTTTTCCTGCATCTCCCTATTATGGATCCTTATGCTCCCGCTGCCTATCTCATTGCCGTTCAACACCAGGTCATATGAATTCGATTTTATATCCTTAAGCGGTTTATCCAGTTCTTCTATTCTGGTGGGTTTGGGCGACGTGAAAGGATGATGCTCCATGTCCCACTTTTTTTCTTCCTCATCGTATTTAAACAACGGAAAATCAATTACCCAGAGGAAATTAAGCGAGTCGCTGTTTTTATCCTCCCGGGTATCCGGCTTGTCACTGCCGTATTTTTTTACTGCCTCATCATAACTCATTCTGGGAAACGGTATCTTAAGGTTTATGCCAAGCGCCTTGTCCGCTACCGCCTTCATCAGGTTTTCAGTAAGGGAGAAGATATCCTCCTCATTAATGAATGACATCTCTATATCAAGCTGGGTAAATTCGGGCTGCCTGTCGGCCCTGAGGTCCTCATCGCGGAAACAGCGGGCAATCTGATAATAGCGCTCGAAACCGGCCACCATCAACAGCTGCTTAAAAAGCTGGGGTGACTGGGGAAGCGCGAAGAATTTGCCTTCGTTTAATCTGCTTGGGACAAGGTAATCCCTTGCTCCTTCAGGCGTGCTCTTTGTCAATATAGGCGTTTCGAATTCAAGGAAGCCCTGGCCGTCGAGGTAATTCCTGATCGCGGCATAGACCTTGTGCCTTAAGAAGAAATTTTTCTGCAGGCCCGGTTTCCTCAAGTCAAGATACCTGTATTGAAGCCTGAGTTCTTCCTGGGCCTTTATTTCGTCCGAGATCTCAAATGGCGGCGTCTTGGAAGGGTTTAATATGGTGAGCTCTTCCGCGGCCACCTCTACAGCGCCCGTAGGCAGTTTCGGGTTTAGTGTCCCCGCCGGCCTCTGGCCAACGGCGCCCTTTACAAGGATTACATATTCCGCCCTGAGGTCCTGCGCGATCTTATGCACTTCCTTGTTTACCTTGGGGATAAACACGACCTGCGTCAGGCCTTCCCTGTCTCTCAGGTCTATAAAAATAAGTTTGCCGTGGTCGCGCCTCGCATGGACCCAGCCGACCAATGCCACTTTTTTACCTATATCCGATTCCCTTAATTCACCACAGGTGTGTGTCCGTAACATCTTCCAGTCTTATCTCCTTTTGTGTCTTTGTCTCCATATCCCGGAGTAGCGCAACGCCCTTTTTAAGCTCCTCGTCCCCCAGGATCAGGACTTTTTTCGCGCCGACTCTGTCCGCAAGCCTCATCTGGGATTTTAATGATTTTTCATCAAGCCCCATCTGGCAGGCAACTCCTTTTGTCCTTAAGGCGCTTAATATGGAAAACGCCTTTTTCTGCGCTTCATCGCCCAGGCCGATAAAAAATAGATCAAGCCCGGCCTTTTTTATCTCTGTCCCCTTGGCCGCAAGGAGCACCCTGTCCGTCCCTATCGCAAAACCGCAGGCGGGCGTCGAACTTCCGCCGAGTCCTTCGATAAGATTATCGTACCTTCCTCCAGCGGCGACCGCGTCCTGTGATCCGAGATTTTTATGAGAGGCCTCAAACACGACGCCCGTATAATAGTCCAATCCCCTTACCAAAGAAGGGGTTAACGTGTATTTAATCCCCGCGGCATCAAGCAGCTCCTTAATGCGGTCAAACTGGCCGCTGCATGACCCGCAAAGATAATCGGTAATCCTGGGGGCCGCGACAAGGGCCTTCCTGCAGCCATCATTTTTGCAGTCAAAAAGCCGCAGGATATTCTTTTCATATCTCTTTGCGCAGTCTTCGCAAAGAGAGCCGACTTTGCCGGCGAGCGGAGCGAGCGCTTTTTTAAGAGCTTGCTCGAAGGCCTTTTTATCCTTTGCGCATCCCAGCGTATTTAATTTAAGCTCAACATCGCCCAGGCCGCATGCCGCCAGGATTCCCATCATCAACGATATAATTTCCGCGTCCAGGTACGGGCTCGGGGAGCCGATCGCCTCAGCGCCTATCTGATGGAACTGGCGCAGCCTGCCCGCCTGGGGCCTTTCATTCCTGAACATGGGACCTATATAATAAAGCCTCTGGACAGGCAGGACATTACCAAGGCTATGCTCAAGGTACGCCCTTACAACAGGCGCCGTACCTTCAGGCCTCAAGGATACATCCCTCTCGCCCCTGTCCTTAAAGCTGTACATCTGCTTTTGGACAATATCCGTTTCCTCGCCGATACTCCTTTTAAAAAGGCCCGTCTCTTCAAGGATTGGCGTCCTTATTTCTTGATAACCATATTGCCCGAAGATGGCCCTTGCGTTGTCTTCCGCCCGGCGCCAAACCGCGGCCTCATCCGGCAATATATCCGACATACCCCGTAAAGTTTTTATCTTTTGCGCCATAAATTGTTTATTATATCATACCTTCTTCTTCATGACAAGGCCTGGCTTAAAAACCACTACTTTCCTGTCGGGGACAGGGACTTTTTCGCCGGTTTTAGGGTTCCTTGCCATCCTGCCCTTCCTGGTCCTTACCTTAAAAACGCCGAAATTTCTCAATTCTATTGTTTCGCCCTTGGCAAGGGATTCAATAATATAGTCCATGGTGGACTGGATCACTTTTTTTATATCCACCTGCGTGAGATGGGATAATTCCTTCCTCTGGGCCACTTCAATTACAATATCCTTTTTAGTCATTCAAATCCCCCCCCTGCTTCTTTAACATTTAACCATTACCGATCCCGTCCCGCAAAGCCCCTCCACTGCGTCTATGAGCTCGAAGGACGGTTTTACATACAGTTCCTTTCCTATGCGCAGCTGGACCTTCCCGTTATTTTTTGTGTTAAACGCGATATACACGGGCACGGCGCCCTGGTACCGGCCCAGTATCTTCTTAAGCTCCTCGAAATTATCTTTTTGGGCGGCCGACTCATTCATCATCACCGTCATTGACTTGCTGAATTTTCCGAAGGCCTCTTCCAGGTCAGAGGCGTCATTGGCGATAATCTTCGGCGCTTCTTCGCGAAAGCTGAGCCTGCCCCTAATATAAATAAAGGCGTCCTTTTTTATGTAACCGGATGTCTTCTGGTAAGAACTTGGGAAAAACAGGACCTCGACCGTTCCCACAAGGTCTTCAAGCGTCGTTATGGCCATTTTTTCGCCGGTGCGCTTGGTCACCGTAGTCTTAACCTTGCTTAATATCCCGCCTATCGAAATCTCGTCTCCGTCTTTCCTTGTCGCGAGTTTTTGTGTCGAACAGGTGGAGAGTTTTTCAAGGAGGCCTTTATACCGGGTAAGCGGGTGCTTTGTAACGTAGAAACCAAGCATCTCTTTTTCAAAGGTCAACAGCTGGTTTTCCTGCCATTCCGGTATATCGGGAACGTCCACGAACAGGGAGGATTTAAAGGTCTCCGCGGCGCCCTTGTCAAAGAAGGACAATTGCCCGCCCTGCCTGTCCCTTGTAAAATTCGACGCCGCGCCCAACAGTTTATCCGTCACGCTTGAGAGTGCCGATCTTTTATAGCCGAACCTGTCAAAGGCCCCGCACTTTATCAAGCTCTCTATAACCTTTTTATTGGCAAGGCGCGTATCGATGTATTTAAAGAAATCAAAGATGGTCTTAAAGCCGCCGGTTTGTTTTCTTGCCTCTATAATGGAATCTATGGCGCCCTGCCCGACATTTTTGACGGCCGACAATCCGAACCTTATGATACCTCCGGCGGAAGAAGCGTCTATGACGGTGAACTTCGCGTAACTCTCTTCTACATCGGGAGGCAGCATCTTTATGCCCATCCTTTCGGCCTCATCTATATAAGCCACTATCTTGTCCATGTTATCTTTTTCGCTTGTCAGCAGCGCGGTCATGAATTCAACAGGGAAATTGGCCTTCAGGTAGGCGGTGCGGTATGAGATCATCGCGTAGGCGGTAGAGTGGCTTTTATTGAAGCCGTACCCGGAAAAGTACTCGATCAGGCTAAACACCTTGTCGGCTATCTTTTTCTCGACCCCGTTTTTGACGACCCCCTTTATAAAATGCTCCCTTGCCTCTTCCATAACCTCCGGGGTCTTTTTACTCATTGCCCTGCGAAGATTATCGGCCTGTGAGAGGCTAAAACCCGCGAGGTCGTTGGCTATCCTCATAACCTGTTCCTGATAAACAATGATGCCGTAGGTCTCTTTCAGTATCGGCTCAAGGCGGGGGTGGTCGTATTTTATGGGGACCTTTTTATTTTTCCTTGCGATAAAATCATCCGTCATGCCGCTGCCGATCGGGCCGGGCCGAAAGAGGGCAAGCACGGCTATGATATCCTCAAATTTATTCGGCTTTAATTTCTTTAAGAGCTCTCTCATGCCCGAACTTTCAAGCTGGAACACGCCCGTCGTTTCCGAACTGCTTAAAAGCCTGAAGGCGTTCGCATCGTCTATCGGAACGCAGGTAATGTCCAGGTCAATCGCCTTGGTTTTTTTAATTATTTTTATGGTCTCGGATATAACGGTAAGCGTCCTTAGGCCCAGGAAGTCCATCTTTAACAGGCCGACCTTTTCGAGTGATGTCATTGGTAGGCCTGTTGTGATCTGGTCGTCGCCTGTTTTAAAAAGCGGTATATTGTCAATCAGAGGTTCATCGCAGATGACCACGCCGGCCGCGTGCGTAGAGGCATGACGCGTTAGGCCCTCAAGCACCATTGAGGTGTTTATGAGCCTGGTAATCCTGGGATCGTCCCTGTAAAGCGCCTTTAATTCGGGTTCCTGCTGAATCGCCTGCGCAAGCGTTATGTTCAGGTCATTTGGGACGAGCTTCGCGATCCTGTCCGCGTCCGCGTAAGGGAAATTCATGACCCTTGCGACATCGCGCAGGACCGCCTTGGCGAGCATTGTGCCAAAGGTAATTATCTGGGAGACGTTATCTTTTGAGTATTTTTTGATTACATAATCGATGACCTCATTTCTGCGTTCGAAACAAAAGTCGATATCTATATCAGGCAGGCTTACCCTTTCCGGATTAAGGAACCGCTCAAAGAGCAGATCATACCGTAAAGGGTCGATATTGGTTATACCAAGGCCGTAACTCACTATGCTTCCGGCGGCGCTGCCCCTTCCCGGGCCTACCGGGATGCCCACCGATTTCGCGTATCTTACAAAGTCCCAGGCGATCAAAAAATAACTCGTATATCCGCTCTTATTTATTATGCCTAATTCATATTCCAGCCGTTTTTTTACCTCAGCGGTAATAAGGGGGCCGTATCTGTTCTTTAGGCCTTCCTCACAAAGTTCGCGAAGGAAATTTTCCCTTGTCTTTCCCGTGGGCGGCTCGAATTGCGGCAGGTGCGTTTTCTTAAAATCCAGCTCAAGGTTGCATTTTTCCGCGATCCTGATGGTGTTTTGTATCGCCTCAGGGCAGTCATGGAACGCGCCGATCATTTCTTTAGGAGTCTTAAAATAAAATTCATCGGTCTGGAACCTCATCCTGTTCGGGTCGTCAAGATTGCTCTGGGTCTGGATGCATAAAAGCGCCTCATGGGCCCTGGCATCCTCTTTCCTTAAGTAATGGATATCGCCGGTTGCTACCAGCGGTATACCCATCTTTTTCGAATATTCCTTAAGGCAGGCGTTGACCTTGTTTTGCTCGGGGATGCCGTTGTCCATCATCTCAAAATAAAAATCCCCTTCTCCAAACATTGCCTTGTATTCAGCCGCTACCGCCTGCATCTGGTCAATGCGGTCGGTTTGTATCAAATAGGGTATTTCACCTTTAAGACAGCTTGAAAGGCACACCAGGCCCCTTGAATATTTCTTTAAAAGTTCCTTGTCCACCCTGGGCCTGTAATAAAAACCCTCAAGGTAGCCAAGACTTACCAGCTTTATGAGGTTTTTATACCCGGCCTCGTCCTTGGCGAGAAGGATAAGATGGAAAGAGGCCTCCTGGACGCCGCGGGCTGATTTTTCAAACCGCGAATCGGGCGCGACATATACTTCGCAGCCTATCAGCGGTTTTATGCCCCGCGCCATGGCCGCCTGGTAAAACTCTATGGTGCCGAACATGTTCCCGTGGTCGGTTATGGCAAGCGCCGGCAGTTTATTTTCCACAGCGAGATCAAGAAGTTTATCAATAAGGCATGCCCCATCCAGCAGACTGTACTGGGTATGTACGTGAAGGTGTGCAAAATTGGCGTGCATATTTGAAAACTTAAAAGTAAAAAGTCAAAAGGCAAAACCAAAACTCAAAAGTTAAAAGTTTCTTATTTTTGGTTTTAACTTTTACCTTGTGGTTTTTACTTTTTCCTTTTTACTTTTTACTTTCCCATGCCTACTCGCTGAGCGACCTGAAATACCTTACCTTCGCTCTGGATCGATGGCGCAATAATAATCTCTGTAAGATGGAAATCCTTTATGGTCTTGGCACCGGTATTTCCCATGGATGTGGCAAGGGCGCCCATAAGATTCTGAGAGCCGTCGTCGAGCCTGGCCGGGCCGAACAATATCTCTTCAAGGGTTCCTGTAGTGCCGACGCGTATGCGCGTGCCCCTCGGAAGGTTTGGATGAGGCGTTGCCATGCCCCAGTGAAATCCCTTGCCCGGCGCCTCTTTGGCCCTCGCAAAGGCCGAGCCTATCATGACCGCGTCCGCGCCGCAGGCAAAGGCCTTGCAAACCTCACCGCCCCTGGACATGCCGCCGTCTGTTATTATAGGGACATACCTGCCTGTCTGTTTGTAATAAAAATCCCTTGCGGCCGCGCAATCCACGGTAGAGGTAACCTGAGGAACGCCGATGCCCAAAACGCCCCTTGTCGTGCAGGCGGCGCCCGGGCCTATTCCCACCAACAAACCGTCGCAGCCGGTCTTAAAAAGATCGAGGGCTACCTCATAGGTAACGCAGTTGCCGATAATAACCGGTATTTTCATGGAATGGCAGAATTTCTCGAGATTCAGGGTTTTGTATTCGGTTGAGACATGTTTTACGGTGGAGACGGTGGATTGAACTACAAATATGTCGCATCCTGCCTCCTGGGCTATGGCGCCGAACCTTTCGGCGCGCTGCGGGATAGCGCTGACAACAGCCGGCACACCCGCCTTTTTTATGTGCTCTATTCTTTTTGAAACCAGTTTTTCCTTTACCGGATGCGTATAAATTGACTGGACAAGTTCCGTTGCCTTTTCAGGTGTGGCCCTGGCTATCTTTTTTAAGACCTCATCGGGGTTGTCGTATCTGGTCTGCACGCCTTCAAGGTTCAAAACAGCGATACCTCCAAGCTTGCCCATAGCTATGGCGAACTTTACGTCTACAACGCCGTCCATGGCCGCGGCCAATATGGGGACCTTATACTTCTTATTGTCTATATGCCAGGATAGATCCGTCTCGTTCGGATTTATTGTGACCCTTCCAGGCACAAGGGCTATCTCGTCAAAACCATAACATCGCCTTGCCTTCCTGTCTATTCCTATCCATTCTCCCATGTTTGTTTCTCCCTGCCCGCCGTTAGGCGGGCTTTTTTCTTTATATTATAATCGTATACCTTATTTTGTCAATAAATAAAAGGGGCTGCTTTTTTAAAGCAGCCCCTTTTTCCATTCTCGATTGCTCTATTAAATTCCGCTTTGCGGAATTTAATATCCGCCCATCCCCATATCCCCGTATCCGCCTCCGCCGTGCGGCATCGGAGGCATTGCCTCTTTTTTCTCGGGTATATCGGAAATAAGTGTCTCTGTCGTAAGGAGAAGCGCCGCGATGCTTGAGGCATTCTGAAGCGCCGTCCTTGTGACCTTCGTAGGATCGATTACGCCTGACTGAATCATATCAGAGTATTCATTCTTCTCGGCGTCATATCCTATGTTGAACTTGGATTCCCTGACCTTCTGTAGAACAACCGAACCTTCAAGGCCGGCGTTGCTCGCTATCTGCCTGATGGGCTCCTCAAGGGCGCGCATTACAATTTCGGCGCCTATCGCCTCATCGCCCTTAAGCTTCATGTCGGCCAGTTTATCGATACATCTCAGGAGGACAACCCCGCCTCCCGGTACTATGCCCTCTTCGACCGCCGCCCTCGTCGCATGAAGGGCGTCTTCGACGCGGGATTTTTTCTCCTTCATTTCCGTCTCTGTCGCCGCGCCGACGTTGATCACGGCTACGCCGCCCGCCAGTTTCGCGAGGCGTTCCTGCAGCTTCTCTTTATCGTAGTCGGAATCCGTATCCTCGATCTGCTTTTTGATCTGGGCTATCCTGCCGTTGATGTCCGAGGTCTTTCCCGCGCCCTCTACTATGGTGGTGTTCTCTTTGTCGATGGTTATCCTCTTTGCGCGGCCCAGGTCCTCAAGTTTGATATTCTCAAGTTTAATGCCGAGGTCCTCCGTAATGGCCTTTCCGGCCGTAAGGACGGCGATATCCTCAAGCATTGCCTTGCGCCTGTCGCCGTAGCCAGGCGCCTTAACGGCGCAGCAGGCCAATGTGCCTCTCAGCTTGTTTACGACAAGTGTAGCAAGCGCCTCGCCCTCAACCTCTTCCGCTATTATAAGGATCGGCTTGCCTGTCTTGGCTATCTTTTCAAGGACAGGAAGGAGGTCTTTCATGCTGGAGATCTTCTTCTCATGGATCAGTATATAGGGGCTCTCCAAAACCGCCTGCATCCTCTCCGCGTCCGTAACAAAATAAGGCGAAAGATATCCCTGGTCAAACTGCATGCCTTCAACTACTTCAAGCGTTGTGGCGGTCGATTTTGCCTCTTCAACCGTTATAACTCCGTCCTTGCCGACCTTTTCCATTGCCTCGGAGATGTGTTCGCCGATAGTGGTATCGCTGTTGGCCGCTATTGTAGCGACCTGGAAGATTTCTTTTTTGTCTTTAATTGGTTTTGAGACCTTTTTTAATTCCTCAACGACCCTCTCGACCGCCTTTTCGATCCCTCTCTTTAGCGCCATCGGGTTCGCGCCGGCGGTTACGTTCTTTAGGCCTTCCCTGAAAATAGCCTCTGCCAATATGGTCGCCGTAGTGGTGCCGTCGCCCGCGGTATCCGAGGTCTTTGACGCCACCTCTTTTACCATCTCCGCGCCCATATTCTCATACGGGTCCTTCAATTCGATCTCTTTAGCTACGGTAACGCCGTCTTTTGTAATCGTCGGGGACCCGAACTTTTTCTCTATGACGACGTTCCTGCCCTTTGGGCCAAGGGTGACCTTTACCGCGGCCGCCAACTGCTCGACGCCGCGTAATATGGCGCGCCTTGCCTCATCACTGAATAATAACTGTTTAGCCACTTTAAATATCCTCCCTGTTATTTAACAATTGCCAATATGTCGTCTTCTTTTACTATCAAGTATTCATCGCCTTCAACGGTAATCTCGGTACCGGAATATTTTCCGTACAATACCTTATCGCCGGCCTTTACCTCTAAAGGCGTGATCTTTCCGGCCTCTGAAACGCGCCCTTTTCCGACCGCGATGACCTTGCCTTCCTGCGGCTTCTCCTTAGCGGTGTCAGGGAGAACAATGCCTCCCTTTGTCTTCTCCTGAGCCTCAAGGGGTTTTATCAACACCCTGTCTCCCAATGGTTGAATCGCCATATCCTTAATTCCCTCCTTTCTTAAAATGAGCACTGTGAATGTTAGCACTCACTTCCTATGAGTGCTAACAAACGCCTATTTTACTTACCCCTCATCCCTTTGTCAAGGGAAAAATAAATTTCACTGTCCTGCAACATCATTTATTGCTCGGGGTATTGTTCGCGGCGCTATAATTTTTTCGCCGTGTGCTGCGGTTTACGGCTCGTTCGTATGCAGAAATTCCCTCGTAAGAGTAGTATCAGGGCTTTTCTCGGTCAGTTTCTGCACTCACTCGCCGTAATTCCTTGCACACCTATTATGTAAATACTATATGAGGCGATAAAAATTCTCATGCGCCGCTCACAACACCCCTAGCAATATATACCTCTCTCTATTCAACTTGAGAGGGGCAGCTACCGGCGGGTCTGCCCCTTAGTTCCCATTGAGAGAAATTTTTACTCTTCATATTGTAAAAGGGGTCCCCCGAGGGGCGGTGCCGAAGCGGGACGTGAAAATTCCTTTTTAGCTTGGCCTTCTGCCGAAGGCAGAAGTAAAAAGGAATTTTCCCGAGAGAGGTCTGACCGCAGGAGTCAGACCGAACGTTCCCGCGAGGCACTGCCCCGAGAGGGGAATCATCGGAAGAGTAAAAATTTCTATTATTTGATTTTATTAAAATAATTCCAGAGCAGGTATAGACCTTCGAGGGTGAGGTTTGGCTGGAGGGAATCGAAGTGGCAGTACTTTGAGAGCAAGCCGGCGTGGCCGCCGGTAAGGATGACGCGGCAGGCGCCTTTCATTTCCTTCTTAAGCCGCCTTATAAGCCCGTTACACAATTCCGCGTATCCATGGATTATACCCGATCGCATGCTGGTAACCGTATTTTTTCCGATAAGGGCCCGGGGCCTTTCCAGGGTTATCCTGGGCAAAAGCGCCGCCTTTGCCGATAAGGCATTTAAACTTATCTCAAGCCCCGGGAAGATTAGCCCGCCAAGATATTCCCCTTTTTTCGAGACGCAGTCAAAGGTGACCGCCGTGCCAAAATCAACGATTATACTGTTTCCGCCGAATTTTTTGTAGGCCGCGTAGGCATTAACCAGCCTGTCCTGGCCCACCTGGCGGGGTTTATTATAAAGGTTTTTTATAGGCACGATAAGGTCTTCGCCGAGTATGACCGGCCTGGCCTTAAAATTAGACTTTATTGTTTTTTTTAAGATTTTTGTGACGTCAGGGACCACGCTTGAGATGATAATATCATTCACCGGCGGGAATGGAAGTTTCCTTAAACGGGCGGCTTTTATGGTTAAAATCTTTTTTGAGGAAACAAGCCTTCCGCTTTTAAAAATCCCAAAATTGACCGTCGTATTGCCGACGTCTATCGCAAGCAGCATGTTCATCTTACCAGCTCCACATCTCCCGATAAAATATGCTTATTAAAACCTGAATCGAGCCTCAAGATGAGGCCGCCGTTCTCATCAACGTCCAGGGCATGGCCTTCAAGGGTCTCGCCATGCATCCTGATCCTTACTCTTTTTGAAAGCGTATCAGAAAGTTTGCGCCATTCATCAATGACTCCGCTAAAATCGCCGGTTGCCTTTTCATGGTAAGACTCGAGTAATTCGAGGACCCTTTTGGCCAAATTTACCTTGGAGACCGCCTGGCCAAGTTCATCCTTAAGCGACGTAGCGCCGCCGGGAAGGTCTTTCTTTGGATTGTTTACATTTATACCTATGCCAAGGATAACAAAATCTATCTCATCCTGCTCGGCCTTCATTTCTGTAAGTATGCCGGAGACCTTTTTGCTGTTTACCAATATATCGTTAGGCCACTTTATCCTCGCGTTTAACCCTGTTATGTCCCTGACCGCCTCATTTACAGCCACTGCCGCTGCGAGTGTGATGCGCGCCGTATTGACAGGCTCTATCCTGGGCTTTAGTATCAAAGACATGTATATCCCGCCGGCCGGAGATTGCCATTTTCTCTCCATGCGGCCGCGGCCCATTGCCTGTTCCTCGGCGAATACGACGGCGCCTTCCGTTTCTCCGTTTTCCGCGAGTTTATAGGCCAGCGTATTAGTTGAATCTGTTTTCTTAAATGAATATATCTTTTTACCGAATCTCCTGGTCTTTAAGCCCCATGAGACCTCTTCGCGTATCAGCCTGTCAGGGGCCGAAACTATCTTGTAACCATAATGAGGGGCGGAGGCGATGTCGTATCCCTCGCGGCGTAATTTATCAATATGTTTCCATATGGCGGCCCTTGAGATACCGAGCTCCCGGCTTATTTCCTCGCCGGAGATGTATTCTTCTCTATCCCGCATCAAAGCTAAAATTTTCTCATCCATTTTACGCTTTCTTAAGCTCGCGTATTTTGTCCCGTAGTTCTGCCGCTTTCTCAAACTGCAGATTTCTTGCGGCCAGTTCCATCTCATACTCAAGCTCTGCGATTACGATATTGACATCATGTTCCTCCGGTGTCTCACCGGCGGCCTCAATGACAATTTCTTCAGCGGACCTTGCCGCCTCTAGGCCATCCACAATCGCCTTTTGAATGGACTTCGGTGTTATATTATTTTTCTTATTATATTCAAGCTGCAGCTCCCGCCTTCTGCGGGATTCCGATATTGCCTTTTTCATGGAACCGGTCATAACGTCAGCGTACATTATTACCTGGCCGTTGATATTCCTCGCTGCCCTGCCAGCTACCTGTATCAATGAAGTCTGGCTTCTTAAAAAACCTTCCTTGTCCGCGTCTAATATCGCCACAAGCGAAACCTCGGGCAGGTCCAGCCCTTCCCGCAGGAGATTTATTCCTACAACCGCGTCAAATTTCCGAAGCCTCAAATCGCGCAGGATCTCGACCCTTTCTATAGTTTGTATTTCGGAGTGCAGGTATTTTACGTTCAGGCCCATCTCATTTAAATACCTTGAAAGGTCCTCAGCCATTTTTTTGGTCAGGGTCGTAACCAGCACCCTTTCTTTTCTCTCGGAACGCTTCCTGATCTGTTCTATCAGGTCGTCGATCTGTCCCGCGCTGGGTTTCACTATTATTTCAGGATCCACCAGCCCGGTGGGCCTTATTATCTGTTCAATCACTATATCTGACCTTTGGATCTCATAGGGGCCGGGCGTGGCGGACGTAAACACGGAACTCTTCACGAGCGCCTCAAACTCATCCAGCCTCAGCGGCCTGTTATCAAGGCATGAAGGCAGCCTGAAGCCGTAGTCTACCAGGACCTCTTTTCTCGCCCTGTCACCCTCGTACATTCCCCTTATCTGCGGAATGGCCGCGTGCGACTCGTCTATTATCGTAAGGAAATCATCGGGAAAATAATCGAGGAGGCAAAAGGGCCTGGAACCGGGGGCGCGTTCGGAAAGGTGGCGCGAATAATTTTCCACGCCATGGCAATAGCCGATCTCCTTAAGCATCTCCATATCAAAACGGGTCCTCTGGAAGAGCCTCTGCGCCTCCAGCAATTTATTCTGGGACTTCAGTTCCTCGACTCTCTCCTTAAGCTCCGCGTCAATTGTGACCAGGGCTCTTTCGATGCGGTCCTTGCCCATCACGAAATGTTTCGCCGGATATATGGCGGTTTTTTCTATTTTTTGGATGGCGGCTCCCGTAAGAGGATCGACAATACTCAACCTTTCTATTACGCCTTCCGATAACTCTACCCTGAGAGCCTCCTTTTTATAGGCCGGAAAAATCTCGATGACATCGCCCCTGACACGGAATTTGCCGCGCTGAAAATCTATGTCATTACGCTCATACTGGATATTGATAAGCCCGTACATTATCTCTTCCCGCGTCTTCCTCGCGCCCGCCTCCAAGAACAGCAAAAGCGAGGCATAATCTTCGGGCGAGCCAAGATTATATATACAGGAGACGCTCGCGACTATGATGACATCGCCGCGGGACATCAGCGAACTGGTCGCCGAGAGCCTCAATCTATCCAGGTCGTCATTTATGGAAGAATCCTTCTCTATATAGGTATCCGTCTGCGGTATGTAGGCCTCGGGCTGATAGTAATCGTAATAACTGACGAAATATTCGACGGCATTCTCCGGAAAGAATGTCTTAAACTCGGTATAAAGCTGGGCGGCAAGCGTCTTATTGTGGGAAATAACCAAGGTGGGTTTGCCTAAATTGGCTATCACGCTCGCCATGGTGAAGGTCTTGCCTGAGCCCGTCACTCCAAGGAGGGTGGAATATCTCTCTTGCCTTTTTAGCCTTTCCGTAAGAAGCCTTATTGCCTCGGGCTGGTCTCCGCATGGCTTAAAGTCACTTATTAACTTGAACTTTGTCATAATACGTCGCCAAAAACCTTTTATCGAAAATTACCTTAAGTATGTCCCTGACCCTCTGGTTCACTTTTTCATCTTTGGGGTTTGTCATCGTTATGAACTGGCATTCCGTCTCCGCCTCGCCAAGCATCATATTATCCGCGTAAAGTTCCGCCAGCCGCAATCTGAGCGGTATAGAAGAAGGGTTTAAGGCCAGCGCCCTGTTATATTCGCTTATGGAATCCCTGAAGAAACCGTCCTTCAGGTATACCTCTGCGAGGGCGACATGGTAATTTATCTCATCGTTGCCGATAAGGGCCTTTTTGTAAGCGGCGGCCGCGGCATCATAATGGCCCGCCAGATTCTCACAATTCGCGATGTATAAAATAGCGTTTGAGCCAGGGTCGAAAAATAACGCGCTGGTTGCCTCCACATATGCGTCTTTGATCTGCCCTTTGGAATCAAAGTCTATCATCCTCTTCAAAAAGACCTCGGAAAGGTAAACCCTTACCGGCCATACACATGCCAGTATCGCGATGATAACAACCGCCATCTTAAAAAAGCCTTTGCGGTCCTGATCTATGTTTAATTCTGCCGCCCGCCTGTGCCTTCCCAGGCCCAAGGCGAAAAGGAGGCCGGCAAAGACCCAAAAAAGCAATCCATTTGGCATTATATGGAAGGGAAAACTAAGTATGGAATGGAGTAAAAAAGCGGTTATTGAGCAAATAAGGCCCAACACCAATAGTTTTACCCTGTAATCAAAAAGGTCGTAATACAAAAAAAGCGAATTTTTAAATATAACAAAGAGCATAAATAGAAAAACGCCAAGGCCGAAGATGCCGGTCTCCACCCAAACCTCGATAAGGTCATTGTGCAAATGCTTGTCGCGTTCCCTGTCAAGGATATTTGAATCTATGTATCTGTTCCTCGCCCCCAGCACCTTTCCCCTGTATTCGGGCAGCCTGTATTTAAAATTTCCTATGCCGACACCGGCCAAGGGATGGTCCTTGAGCATGCGGTAAGCGGCCCTGTAGGTCATCAACCTGTTGGATACGCCGTTTCTCCAGGCGATCGACGAGCTTGCCTGCCTTAGGACGGACGACTTGTTGACCTGGTTTGAGGTAAAAAATAGAAAGGTAACGGCCGCCAGAACGCCTGCGAGGATTAGCGCGCTTAATCCGAGACGCGGGACTGACCACTGCTGGCACATCAGGGTCCGCAGTTTTATCCTTTCAACGATAAAAAGCAGGGCGGCAAAGATTATGCTGAAAAAAAGCGCAAGGAGCGCCCCCAGGGAAAAGGCGGCAAGGAGCGCGCTGTATATAACCCCCAATGACAAAAGCAGCAGGGCCTTTTCGAAAAAACGTTCTTTTATAAAATAAAAAGCCGCGCCGACAGGAAAAATAAGGGCCAGGTAATTTGAGGCGAAGTCCGGATTGCCGAATGTCGAATAAAGCCTGAATCTCCAGTCCGGAAAAGAAGCGGCCGGATAATGAATAAAATCATACCCAAAATATTCAAAGAGCGTGTATGCGGCGCATAACAGGCCGGCCATAAAGGCGGCGTATGCCAGGGCCGCCGCTTCCTTCGGCCGCGCTACCATATTTACGCATATAAAAAAGGCGCCGAAGAAGACCAATGTCTGCGAGTAATCCCTTATGGCAAGGCCCCTGTTCCTTGCCCAGGTCACGGAAAGCCCCTCTATCAAACAGAAAACCAGCAATAGCAGGAAAAATCTGGGGTGGGGGATATCGACCTTGCTAGCGTCGAGTGTTTTTATAAACCAAAACACCAGGCACATGATCATCGCGACCGTGTCAAATAATTCTTTGGGCGAATGATA
>JAQURK010000029.1 GCA_028715645.1 Candidatus Omnitrophota bacterium
GTTTCTGATGCCTTCGAGATTCGAACCATGCGGCCTTGGCCAGATGATCGCCCTTCGCTACGGCACGATACCCATAGTCCGGCTTACAGGCGGCCTTAAGGATACCATCCAGGAATATGACCCTGCCACAGGTGAGGGCAACGGTTTTGCCTTTTCAGGGTATTCATCTGACGAGCTCCTGGCTGCCATAAATAGAGGGCTTAAGATTTATAAGGACAAGGGCCAGTGGCGGCAATTAACAAAAAAAGCGATGGATTACGATTTTTCATGGGAGAGCTCGGCAAAGGATTACATCGGGTTATATAATAAACTGGCCTCAATCCCTTTACCGGTCGCAAAATGAAGATCATCGGTGTTACTGGAAGTTTTGGGACAGGCAAGACGACGGTCTCCTGTATGTTTAAAAGATTGGGCGCGGTCGTTTTTGACGCGGACAGGTTCGCGCACGAGGCCCTGCTTGAGAGGGGCATTAGAAATAAGCTGGTCTGGCAATTCGGCCGGCGGATCCTTAAGGCGGACGGCGGGATAGACAGGAGAAAACTCGGGAAGGTTGTTTTTACCGATAATGTCGCCCTTAAAAAATTATGCGCCGCGGTCCATCCCTATGTGATAAAAAAGATAAAAAAGGGCATTCAGCGCCTAAAGAGGGCAAACAAAAAGGCGACGATAGTCCTTGATGTGCCGCTTCTGATAGAGACGGGCATGACTAAACTGGTGGACAAGCTCATCGTCGTCAAGACCGATAAAAGGACAGAGATAAAAAGGTGCGTTCAGGCTACGGCCTTAAGCAGAAAGGAGATCCTCGCAAGGATAAGGGCGCAGATGCCCATAGGAGAAAAGATCAGGAAGTCTGATTTTGTAATAGATAACAGCGGAACAAAACAAAAAACAAAAAGAGAGGTAAAGAAAGTATGGCAGGAAATTCAGCTTCAAGCGGTACGGAAAAAAAGAATCTAGAGATAGGCAAACTTAAAGACATGAAGATCTCGGAATTGAGCAAGGTTGCCAAGGAACTGAGTATCGAAGGGGCCAGCGGCCTAAAAAAGCAGGATCTCATATTCAAGATACTCCAGGCGCAAACCGAAAAAAACGGCCTTATCTTTGGCGAAGGCATCCTTGAGGTGCTGCCGGACGGTTTTGGTTTCTTAAGAAGCCCGAACTATAATTATCTGCCGTGCCCGGACGATATCTATATCTCGCCTTCCCAGATAAGGAAATTCGACCTTCGGACCGGCGATACGGTAAGCGGCCAGATAAGACCGCCGAAGGAAGGCGAGAGATATTTCGCGCTTCTCAAAGTTGAGGCGGTCAACTTTGAAAATCCCGAAGAGGCGAAGGAAAAGATATTATTCGATAATCTTACTCCGATTTATCCCAATGAGCGGTATCTTCTGGAAACAGACCCTCGCGAGATATCGACGCGGGTGATGGACCTTCTTACACCTATCGGAAAGGGCCAGAGGGGCCTTATCGTCGCGCCGCCCTACAGCGGAAAGACGATCCTTCTCCAGAAGGTAACCAATGCCATAGCCACAAATTATCCGGAGGCGATTCCCATCGTGCTTCTCATAGATGAGCGCCCGGAAGAGGTGACGGACATGCAGCGGTCGATCATAAAAGGGGAAGTCATAAGCTCCACCTTTGATGAACCGCCGGAGAGGCACGTCCAGGTGGCGGAGATCGTTTTAGAAAAGGCAAAAAGGCTCGTTGAGCATAAAAAGGACGTGATAGTCCTGCTTGATTCCATTACAAGGTTGGCAAGGGCCTATAACGCGGTCATGCCTCATTCAGGCAAGATCCTTTCAGGCGGCATAGATTCAAATGCCCTCCAGAAGCCCAAAAGATTTTTCGGCGCGGCGAGAAAGATCGAGGAAGGCGGCAGCGTCACTATCATCGCCACCGCCCTCGTCGACACCGGCTCGAGGATGGACGACGTTATCTTCGAGGAATTCAAGGGGACAGGCAATATGGAGCTCCAGCTTGACCGTGCCCTTTTCCAAAAAAGGATATACCCGGCGATCGACATAAAACGGTCCAACACCAGGAAGGAAGAGCTGCTTATGGACCCCGAAGAACTCAAACGCGTCTGGATGATACGCAAGGCTCTAAACGAACTCTCCAGCGAAGAGGCGATGCAGATACTTATCGAAAAATTGAAAAAGACAAAGTCAAACGCGGAATTCCTGTTGTCTATCAGCCAGGAAAAATAACAAAAAGGAGGTATAACAAAGATGCAAGACAAAATCCACCCTGAGTACAAGGAAACGACAATCACCTGCGCTTGCGGCGAGGTCATACACACAAGGTCGACAAAGCAGAATATAAAAATAGACATCTGCTCGAAGTGCCACCCGTTTTTTACCGGGAAGCAGAAATTGATAGATACGGCCGGCCGCGTCGAGAAATTCAAAAAGAGATACGAAAAGAAATAACCGCCAAGCATGATCAAGGACATCGAGTCTAAAAAACTCAGGCACCAGGAACTCCAGAGGTTGCTTTCCGACCCCAAGGTAATCGCGAACTCAAACCTGTATCAGAAATATGCCAGGGAATTCGCCGAGTTATCGAGGCTTATTAATAAATATAACGAATACCAGAAACTGCTTAATGACCTCAAGGACGCCGAGAATTGCCTTTCGGAAAAGGGTCATGACATGTCATTTCTTGAGCTGGCGAGGCAGGAACAGGAGAAACTGATAAAAGAAAAGGTGGTCCTTGAGGCCGAGATCGAAGGCCTGGCGGCAGGCGGCGAGGATATCTTAAAATCGCGTAATATCATCATGGAGATAAGGGCGGGGACCGGCGGCGTTGAGGCCAGCCTGTTTGCGGCGGATCTTTTCAGGATGTATTCAAAGTACGCGCAGCGGAAAGGCTGGCAGACAGAGATAATGAGTTCCAACAGCACCGAAAAGGGCGGGTTCAAGGAGGTCATATTTTCCATTTCCGGAAAGGATGTTTACGACAGGTTAAAATTTGAAAGCGGCGTTCACAGAGTCCAGCGTGTGCCCGAGACAGAGGCGAGCGGCAGGATACATACCTCAGCGGCCACCGTCGCAGTGCTGCCCGAGGCGGAGGACATAGATGTGGAGATTAAGCCTGAGGATTTAAAGATCGATGTATTCAGGGCCGGCGGCAAGGGCGGCCAGCATGTTAACAAGACGGAATCGGCGGTCAGGATAACCCATTTGCCTACGGGATTTGTGGTTTCGTGCCAGGACGAGAGATCCCAGCATAAGAATAAGGAAAAGGCCCTGAGGGTCTTAAGGGCAAGGATATACGACCTTACAAAAATGGAGCAGGAGAAAAAAACGGCAAAGGATAGAAAACAGCAGGTTGGAACCGGGGACAGGAGCGAAAAGATAAGGACATATAATTTCCCTGACAGGAGGGTCACGGACCACCGCATAGGCCTGACCCTGCATGGCCTTGAGAATATTCTGGAAGGGGACATTGACAAACTCATAGACGGCCTCAAGCAGGAAGAAAAAAAACTTAAGTTCGGCGGATAACAAATTTATATTTTATGGTTGAGACCTTAGAGATAATAAAAAAGACAAGAGACAAGGTATCCCGGCTTGATGCGGAAAGCATCTTGGCAGGGCTATTAGGTATAAGCAGGGCGCAATTATACATATATGAGGAAAAAATAAAAGAGGAGGTTTTGGAAAAATTCAACAGCTTCGCCGAAAAAAAGGCCTCAGGCATGCCGCTTGAATATATCCTTGGTACGGCCAACTTCATGGGGATCGAGCTTACGGTGACCCCGGATGTCCTTATCCCGCGCCCCGAAACCGAATTGCTGGTAGAGACAACCGTAAACATACTCAATACTCCTGCCTTGCCTGCCTACCGGTCAGGCAGGCCGGCAGGCAGGCAATACTCAATACCCAATACCCCGTATCTTCTAGATATAGGAACAGGCAGCGGAAACATAGCAATTGCCTTGACAAAATTTGTCACGAACTGTAAAATATTATGTTCTGATGTGTCTGGAAAGGCGCTTGCTGTCGCCAGACGGAACGCGGCCGCACGCCTCGTCGATAAAAGACTGGATTTTGTTTTAAGCGACCTTTTCGATAAGGCGCCTAAAAACAGGTTTGACGCGATTGTTTCGAATCCGCCTTATGTAGCGTCTTCTGATATCGACGGGCTTTCCGCCGAAATTGGGTTTGAACCAAGGCTGGCGCTCGACGGCGGCGAAGACGGCCTTCAGTTCTATAGAAGGATTATAAAAGACTCGCGCGAATTTTTAAAAAATACGGGTTATCTGATATTTGAAATCGGTTTCGGCCAGGCCGGGGAAGTGCGGCAACTTTTAAATAGATATTATTTTAAGAATATCAGGCTCATAAAAGACTTTAATAATATTTATAGGGTCGCGGTTGCGCAATGGATAAATTAGTAATCGAGGGCACAAGGAGACTGAAAGGGGCAGTGCAAGTCAGCGGGGCGAAGAATGCCTGCCTTCCCATATTGGCGGCGACGCTTCTTTCGGATGAAAAATGCGTAATCAGAAACGCCCCAGCCTTAAGAGACATAGCAACAATGCTCAGGCTGCTTAAGGCCCTGGGCATGAAGACGACGGCCGACGGTGATATCATTACCGTCGAACCTACGAAAGGACGCAAATACCTTGCCCCGTACAAGCTGGTAAGCACCATGAGGGCCTCTGTCTGTGTCCTGGGGCCGCTTATCGGAAAGATGAGGCAGGCAGAGGTATCGTTTCCCGGGGGGTGCATCATAGGCCCGAGGCCGATTGACCTTCATCTTAAAGGCATAAGTTCCCTGGGCGCCGACCTCAGCATAAAAAAGGGTTACATCATAGCCAGGGCAAAGGAGCTTCACGGCTCAAGGATATATCTTGGCGGACATTTCGGCTCGAGCGTCTTGGCAACCGCGAATACGATGATGGCCGCCGTGCTCGCCAAAGGCCATACGCTGATTGAAAATGCCGCGTGCGAACCGGAGGTTCAGGATCTTGCTAATTTCCTTGTCAGGATGGGGGCAAAGATAAAGGGGCACGGTACGCCGCGGATAGAAATAACCGGCGTTAAGAAATTAGGCGGCGCCGAGCATACGGTAATAGCGGATAGGATAGAAACCGGCACATACATGATCGCCGCCGCGATTACGGACGGCGATATAACTATCAAGGGTTCAAGGCTTGAGCACTTGACTGCCGTAGTGGATAAACTGACAGAGGCGGGAGTCGGTATTACCGAGGTCAAGGGAGGAATAAGGGTCAGACGAAAGAGAAACCTGTCGCCCGCGGATGTGACGACCCTGCCTTATCCGGGTTTTCCAACCGACATGCAGGCGCAGATGATGTCCCTTATGACGGTAACAAAGGGGATAAGCGTGATCACCGAAAAGATATATCCCGACAGGTTCATCCATGTCAGCGAACTTAACAGGATGGGCGCCGAGATACATCTTGAGGGGGCCAGCGCTATTGTTAAAGGCATAAAGGCCTTAAGCGGCGCGCCTGTCATGGCCTCGGACCTTAGGGCCTCGGCCGCGCTTGTGCTGGCCGGCCTTGCCGCGGAAGGGCGCACTGATATCTCACGCGTTTACCACCTGGACAGGGGTTATGAAAAGATCGAGCAGAAATTAAATAAACTTGGCGCAAAGATATGGCGCGAGAAAGAAGAATAGGAAGGAGAAACGAATGGCGGTAGTAATAAGGTTAAAGAGGATGGGTGCCAACAAAAAACCGTTTTCAAGGATAGTTGTGACCGATTCAAGGAGCCCGCGCGACGGCAGGTTCATAGAGGAGATCGGCCATTATGATATGCGCAAATCTCCGGCAGTGGTCAAGATAGACAAGGAACGCGCGGAATACTGGGTTAAAAAAGGCGCCAGGCCTTCGGAGACGGTTAAGAGTTTTTTTAAAAAAGAAAAAATCGCATGCTAAGGATCGACGTGCTGACCCTCTTTCCGGGAATGTTTGAGGGGGTCGTCAATGAATCGATTCTTAAAAGGGCGCAGACCAAGGGCACAATAAAGCTCGCGATACATAATTTACGGGATTGGACCAGGGATAAACATAAAAAGGCGGATGATAAACCTTACGGCGGCGGCCCCGGCATGATCCTGTCCTGCCAGCCGATATTTGACGCGGTAAAGGAGTTAAAAGGGTCCAGGGTTATATTGCTCAGCCCTCAGGGAAAAAAATTTGAACAAAAGGTCGCGAATAAACTGGCGAAACAAAAACATTTAATATTAATCTGCGGCCATTATGAAGGGGTTGACGAACGGATAAAAAAACTTGTTACGGATGAAATCTCTATCGGCGATTACGTGCTTACCGGCGGCGAGATACCCGCGATGGTCCTGATAGACGCGATAACAAGAATGATCCCAGGGGTGCTGGGAAACAAGGATTCTGCGGCAAATGATTCGTTCCAGGAGGGATTCCTTGAATATCCGCAGTACACAAGACCAAGTGAATATAAGGGTTTAAAGGTCCCCCGGATTTTAATGACGGGCGACCACGGAAAAATCGCCGAATGGCGGCGCAAGCAGTCTTTAAAAAATCGCGGCAAAAATTAGAGGATGAAAGGCGGGGATAAACATGGTTTCGGGAGTGGACACAATAAAATTTCTTGAGGCTTCGCAGCTAAAAAAGGACATTCCGGATTTTAAGACCGGCGACATGGTAGACGTCTATGTCAAGATCATCGAGGAAGGTAAGACTCGGAGCCAGCTCTTTGAGGGCATCGTGATATCAAAAAAGGGTTCTGGCCTGCGCTCGAGTTTCACCGTAAGGAAGGTTTCATTCGGAGAAGGGGTAGAAAGGGTTTTTCCCCTGCACTCGCCTTCCGTGGAAAGGATCGTGGTAAAGAAAAAAGGCAAGGTGAAAAGGGCTAAACTGTATTACCTGAGGAAAAAGATCGGAAAGGCCACAAAGGTCGAAGAATCTGAAAACATTGGGACAGATACAGGGAATGTTCTATTACGAGAAGAAGGCAAGAAGGAAGGGGTTTAGATTTATCGTCGGCATTGATGAGGCCGGCAGGGGCCCTCTGGCAGGGCCTGTGGTCGCCGCGGCGGTCCTTATAGGAAAAAGCAATTTTAATGAAAAGATAGACGACTCAAAAAGGCTTTCTCCGCTAAGAAGGGAAAAGGCCTTTTTTGAAATCATGAGGACATGCCTGGTCTCTATCGGCGCGGCCCATAACCCTGAGATCGACGAAATAAATATTTTAAATGCCACAAAACGCGCCATGGAAAGGGCGGTCCTTGGTTTGGGAATCAAACCGGACTATCTTTTGATAGACGGAAGGATAAGTCTCAACCTCCCCATCCGGCAGCAAGGCATAGTAAAAGGCGACGGGAAGAGCCTCTCCATAGCGGCCGCTTCCATAGTCGCCAAGGTGGCCAGGGACGCCATGATGCTTGAATTTGACGGTAAATACCCTAAATATATGTTCGCGCGCCATAAGGGTTATTGCACAAGGCAGCATGTTTTTTTATTGAGGGAAATCGGCCCTTGTCCGATACACAGGCGAAGCTTCGAACCAATATTTAAACTAATAAAGGGAAGAAATGAAAATCCCGTCTGATCCTGAGATAGCGCAAAAGGCGAAGGCACGGCCCATAATCGAGATAGCGAAAGGTCTCGGTATCTCTCATGAGCACCTTGAGTTATACGGAAATTACAAGGCAAAGATATCCCTTGATATCCTGAACGAGATTGACTCCAAAAAAGACGGCAAATACATAGATGTTACGGCTGTTACGCCAACCCCGCTCGGCGAGGGCAAGACGATGACGACCATAGGTCTGGGAATGGCCCTGAACAGGATCGGGAAAAAGGCGGCCGCCAGTATACGTCAGCCTTCATTAGGCCCTGTTTTCGGGATAAAGGGCGGCGCGACGGGCGGCGGTTATTCGCAGGTCATCCCCAGAGAGGATATCAATCTGCACCTTACCGGCGACGCACATGCCGTCGCGGCGGCCCATAACCTGTGCGCTGCTTTTTTAGATAACTCCCTGCTTAAAAAGAATAAATTGAATATAGATCCAATGAGCGTTACCTGGCGCAGGGTCGTCGGCGTAAATGACAGGGCGCTTAGAAATATAGAAATCGGCCTTGGCGGCAAGGAAGACGGCATACCTCGCGAGAGCGGTTTTGACATAACGGAGGCAAGCGAGGTGATGGCCATACTCGCGTTGACAACCGGCTTATCCGATTTGAGAAAACGGCTGGGAAAGATCATCGTCGCGATGACAAAGGCAGGCCGCCCGGTTACGGCAGAGGACCTCAGGGTGGCAGGCGCGATGGCGGTCCTTTTGAAAGACGCGGTCAAGCCAAACCTCGCGCAGACGCTTGAGAATACGCCGTGTTTTATCCATTGCGGCCCTTTCGCGAATATCGCCCACGGGAATAGTTCAATCATCGCCGATAAAATCGCGATAAAATTATCGGATTACGTGGTGACCGAAAGCGGCTTCGGCGCGGACTGCGGCGCGGAAAAATTCATGGACATAAAATGCAGGGTAAGCGGTCTTAGGCCCAACGCGGTGGTCGTCGTATGTTCTGTCCGCGCCCTGAAGATGCACTCCGGCAGGTTCAATGTAGTTGCGGGTAAACCTCTGGATAGAGCGCTCACAAGAGAAAATCTGGACGCCGTATCTTTGGGCAGTTCAAACCTTGAGAAACAGATAGAGAACGTGAGGGTTTTTGGCGTTCCGGTAGTAGTAGCCGTGAACAGGTTCAGTACGGATACGGACAAGGAGATAGAGCTGATCAGAAAGAAAGCCCTGGCCGCCGGCGCCGAGGATGCGGTAGAAAGCGAACTCTGGGCTAAGGGTTCAAAGGGCGGCATTAAGCTTGCAAAGGCGGTGGTAAGGGCGGCGGAAAAACAAAGCGATTTTAAATTTTTATATCCGCTGGGTATCCCGATAAAAAACAAGATCAGAAAAATAGCATTGGATATATATGGCGCGGCCGGTGTTTCTTATTCGCCGGTTGCGGAGAAAAAGATAAGGGTTTACGAAAAAATGGGATTGGGAAAACTTCCGGTGTGCATGGCGAAGACTCATCTATCGCTTTCGCATGATCCGGCGCTAAAGGGCCGGCCCTCAGGCTATTGCCTGCCGATAAGGGATGTAAGGGCCTCGGCAGGCGCGGGATTTTTGTATCCATTGTGCGGCCAGATGAGAACCATGCCCGGCCTGCCTTCCGAACCTGCGGGAGAAAAGGTGGATATCGATAAAAGCGGCAAAATAACCGGCTTGTTTTAATTTTAGGAAAGGAGTTTTTTAAAGTGTATATCAGTGAGCCCATAGAGAAATACTTAGACGATCTTGCGGCGCGCCTTCCGGCGCCTGGCGGCGGCAGCTCAGCCGCCATGTCAGGGGCGATGGCGACCGCCCTGATCAGCATGGTACTTAATTTTACTGTCGGGAATGAAAGATATAAAGCTTTTGAGGAAACCGCCGGGGAATTGCTGGCAAGATCCGAGGCCCTCAGGAAAAATTTTATGAAATTTTTTGAAGAGGACGTGCATGGTTATGACCTTGTTTCAAAGGCATATAAACTGCCGAAAGTTACCGACGCCGAGATAATAAAAAGAAAACAGGCGGTGAAAGAGGCCCTAAAACAGGCGACCTTAACGCCCCTGCATGTCTGCCAGAACAGCGCCGAGGCCATCAGGCTGCTGCCTGAGCTTGCGAGGTCAGCGAACAGGAATCTCATATGCGATGTGGAGGTTTCGGTGCGTCTGCTCGAGGCAGCGTTCTATTCCGCGAGGATAAATGTGCTGATGAACCTCAAAGGTATAGACCATGAGGAATTTAATGCGGATATCACAAAACAGATGGCCGCCCTGGAAAAAGAGATCCTTAAATACAGGGATGTCACGGAAAAGGAAATTTCAAAGGTTACAGGAAGAGGTGGATAAATGCCGGCTAAATTATTAGAGGGAAAACCGCAAGCGGAAAGGATCAGGGAAGAGATAAGAAAGAAGGCCGCCGGCCTGCCGCAAAGGCCTGTTTTAGCGAGCGTTCAGGTCGGCGAGAACGCCGGCGCTGAGGCGTACGCGAAATCGCAAAAGAAGACTGCAGAGGCCCTTGGGATAGAATACCGGTTCCATAAACTGGCGCCGGACACCTCTGAAGCCGCGCTGGTCGAATTTATAGAGAAATTGAACGCGGATAAATCGGTAAACGGCATCATCATACAAATGCCGCTTCCTCAGCACATAGATTATAAAAAGATAAGCTGGTTTATTTCGCCGGCAAAGGATGCGGAGGGGATGCATCCTGCGAATATAGGCAAAATCCTTTTCGGAAAGGCAAACCTTCTGCCCTGTACAGCCGCGGCCGTTATGGAACTATTGAATTTGTCCTGCCCCGACTTATACGGAAAAGAAGTGGTCGTAGTCGGCCACAGCGAGATAGTAGGAAGGCCGCTGGCGCTTTTACTGCTGGAAAGGTTTGCCACTGTGACGGTTTGTCACATCGGCACGTCTAAGGCGGGAAAATTAGAGGAACATGTAAAGACGGCGGAGATACTTATCGTCGCCGTAGGCAAGGCAGGCCTTATAAAGGGCAGTCTGATCAGAGAAGGCGCGATCGTGATCGATGTCGGCATAAACAGGGTAGCGGACAAGATCGTCGGGGATGTCGAGTTTGAGGAGGCGTCCAGGCGGGCTTCGTGGATTACGCCTGTGCCTGGAGGGGTAGGGCCGCTTACGGTTACGATGCTTATGAGAAATGTGGTAGAGGCGGCCGCCCTTGCCGCCAAAGGCTAAAACAAAAAATGGCTTTTAAGGAAAAACTCCTGGCCGGAAAATTTTTAATTACAGGCGAGGTTGGGCCGCCAAAGGGCGCCGATGTCAGCCGCCTCCTTGAAGAGGCGGACCTGTTTAAGGCGAGGGTGGATGCCACAAACGTCACTGACATACAGAGTTCAGTGATGCGGGTAGGTTCGCTTGCCGTTTCCTGTTTATTAAAGGAAAGGGGGCACGACCCTATCTTCCAGGTTACCTGCCGCGACAGGAACAGGCTGGCGCTTCAATCCGATATCTTATCGGCCGCTGTTTTAGGGATACAGAATATACTGGTGCTTACAGGCGATCATCCGTCTCTTGGCGACCATCCGCAGGCAAAACCGGTATTTGACCTTAACTCGGTGCAGCTGCTTGAGGTAGTAAAGGGGCTTAAAGAAGGCCATGATATGATGGGTAATAAACTGGAAGGCGCCCCTCCAAAATTTTGTGTCGGCGCCGTCGTCAATCCGGGAGCTGACCCTATAGAGCCGGAGATCATCAAGCTTGAGAAAAAGGTAGCTGCCGGCGCCGAATTCATCCAAACCCAGGCGGTTTATGAGCCGGATAAATTCAGCGCCTTTATGAATATGATAAGGCATATAAATGTCCCTGTCCTCGCGGGCGTTGTCCTTTTAAAATCAGCTGGTATGGCCAGGTATATGAATAAGAATGTCGCAGGGGTCTTTGTGCCCGACAGTTTGGTAAAAGAGATGGAGTCGGCAAAGGATAAGAAGACGGTTTCCGTAGAGATGGCCGTAAGGATTATAAAAGAACTCAAGGCCTCATGCAGAGGCATACATATCATGCCTTTGGGTTGGGACGACCTTGTTGTAAGGATAATCGACAGGGCAGGAATTTAACTTATGGACTATTTAATTATAGGTTCGAGCGCCGCCGGCGTTTCCGCCGTTGAGGCTATAAGGAAGATAGACACAGAGGCGGCAATAACGGTAATGACCGAAGACCAGGTCCCTCTCTATTCGCGCCTGTTGTTGAGTTATTTCCTGGCAGGGGTTGTCAACGAGGGGAATATCTATTTTAAAGCCAGGGATTTTTTCGAAAAAAACAATATCAAGGTCATGGCGGGGACGCGCGCCGACGTGATTTCCGTAAAGGAAAAGGTGGTTACGACAAGGGAAGGGCACAGCGTGGGATTTAATAAACTCCTTATCGCGACCGGCGCAAGGTCGAGGCAGGGCCGGATACCCGGCTTTGAAAGGCACGATATATTTACTTTCGATACGCTAAAGGACGTAAAGGCGATAGAGGCAAAACTTAAAAAGACCAGAAGCGCCGTGGTTATCGGCAGCGGCCTTATAGGTTTGAGGGCGACGTACGCGCTTAATGCGCGAGGCATTATCGTAAAATTAGTAGAATCCAAAGAGGGAATTTTTCCCCAGCTGCTTGATAAGAAGATGGGTTCATTGATAGAAAAAAATATAGAGAAAAAGGGGATCGAGATAATAAAAGGCGCCGCCGTTTCAGAAATATTGGGCGAAGAGGCCGTCGAAGGCGTCCAATTAACAAATGGCAAACGGCTTGATTGCCAATTGGTAATCATCTCTGACGTCCTCGAGCCGAATATCAAATTGGCAACGGCCGCGGGCGTTATGTCGGAGACGGGAATCCTCGTTGATGGATGTTTTAAGACAAGCCTGGCGGATATCTTCGCGGCCGGAAACGCTGTCGAGACCAAAGAAGGCGGAGTCTTTAATTATACATGGCCCTGCGCGCTTGAACAAGGCAGGATCGCCGGCGAAAACATGGCGGGAAGAAAAGCCGTGTATGAAGCTTTATCTGTAATCAATTACATAGAATTTTTTGGGGTGCCGGTTGTTTCCATAGGCATAGTCAGACCTTCGGCCGCGGGTTATGAGACCGAGGAATTCAGCGATGAGGCCGCCGGCGTCTATAAAAAAGTTATTATGAGGAACGGTATAATAAAAGGTTTTTTGGGCGTCGGAAAGATCGCCCATCCCGAGGCATACCGCTCTCTTATTAAGGACAATGTGGAGATAGGGCGGATAAGGGGTTCAATATTCAAGGAGGATTTCAGTTATGCAAACTAAGCAGGAAAGCAATGTTTCCGCGGATGTGCTTGTTCAATTAGGGACAACGGGTTCGGCCGCCCTCCTTAAGGTCACAAAAGAGGCCGTTGGGACTGCGATAAAGCAGAAGGGTCCGGCGCAGACAGTCGGTTTTCCGGATACAAATTATTATCTTCCTTTGAGCAACGCGCTTTTGAAGATGGAGATAAAGACGCTGGCGGACTGCGAATCCGCCCTTGCGCAGGCCAAGGCCCTTGATAATAACAGGCCTGCGGCTAACGGATTTACGATAACCGCCCTTGGAGGAGTATTGAATAAAGGGATCGCCTCGCTCATATGCGAAGAGATACTGGCCGCGCTAAAATACTTAAACGGAGAACATCCCCAACCTTCATACGCCGGATTTTTATCCGATGTTTTATTAAGATCCCTTGGTGTCCAACTGGTCGACGGCCGCATCGCGGGCATCGCTGTTATACTGGGCCCGGCGAAGGACGAGGATTCCGCCGTGCGCCTCATCAGGGACATGCAGGCTAAGGGCATCGTAAGCATATTGGTCGGAAAGGCGAATAATACTACCTTCAGGAAACAGCTTGAGAATAAAAAAGTAGAGATGGGCCTTGATAATTATATCGTGCCGCTGGGCGAAGATTATCTATCCGCCATTTACGCCGTAAACTGGGCGATAAGGGCGCCGCTTACTTTCGGAGGTTTAAAAAGCGGACAATGGCAGGAAATATTGAAATACGAACAAACAAAGGTCCCCGCGTTCGTGGTCCTTTTAAGCAATGTAGACGAGATCCTGGTCGCTACAGGCCTGGGCGTCCTGGCCATGGGATTTCCTATTATAAGCGACCTTGATGTCCCGCAACTCGGAAAGATAGACACCACCTTGTACGAGGCAGTAGTCACTGAAAAGGATTACGCTAAAATAGCCGCAAGATGCGTCGAGACCAGGGGCATAAAGGTTAAGATCGCCAATGTCCAGCTGCCCGTGCCTTACGGGGCCGCTTTCGAAGGAGAGCGTGTCCGCAAGGAACAGATGCATATCGAGTTCGGCGGCAGAAGCAGCATGGCATTTGAGTATCTGGTTTCAAGGCCGATGAAGGATGTGGAAGACGGCAAGATAGAGATCATCGGGCCAGATATGGATCAGCCGCTTCAAGGGAAAAAGACGATGCCCCTCGCGATTATAGTGGAGGTTTCGGGGAGAAAGATGGTAAAGGATTTTGAATCCATACTTGAGAGGCAGATCCACAAGTATATAAATTACACAATGGGGCTTATGCATGTCGGCCAGCGCGACATGATCTGGATACGCGTATCAGCCGATACCTTTAATAAAGGTTTCCGCCTCCGGCATATTGGGCTTGCCCTGCACGCGATGCTGCACCAGGAATACAACGCGATAGTCGATAAGGCGCAGGTCAAATTCTACACAAGGCAGGCGGATATAGAGAAACTGCTGGCCGAGGCGAAAAAAACATACGAGGCGAGGGACGCGCGGATAAGCGGCATGACGGATGAAAGCGTTGATACGTTTTATTCCTGCACGCTTTGCCAGAGTTTTGCGCCTGACCATGTCTGCATGATAAGCCCTGAGAGGCTGGGGCTCTGCGGCGCGTATTCCTGGCTTGACGGAAAGGCGGCGTATGAAATTACGCCGACAGGGGGCAACCAGCCTGTAAAGAAAGGAAAGGCATTAAACGAGAAGGAAGGCATATGGGAAGGCATAAACAAGTCGGTCCTTAACCTTTCGCATAACAAGATCTCTCAGATAAGCGTATATTCGCTTATGAACAGCCCCATGACAAGCTGCGGCTGTTTCGAATGCATTGTCGCCATCGTGCCCGAGGCAAACGGCGTCCTCATAGTAAACAGGGAATATTCGGGCATGACGCCTGCCGGGATGAATTTTACGACCCTTGCGGGGTCTGTCGGCGGCGGCGCCCAGACGCCGGGATTTCTCGGCGTTGGGAGGCTTTACATAACCAGCAGGAAATTTATCGCGGCCGAAGGCGGGTTAAAAAGGATCGTATGGATGCCAAAGGAATTGAAAGAGGCCCTGGCGGATAAATTTAAAAAACGGTCACAAGAGATCGGAGAGCCTGATTTTATCGATAAGATAGCGGATGAGACTAGCGCGACTGATGCTGAAGGGCTTCTCAAGTACCTGGAGAAAAAAGGCCATCCGGCGCTTTCAATGCCGCCGCTGATGTAACCGGTATCTTTAGGAGGGCAATAATGGCGTTATCGGGTTTAGAGATATACAAGCTATTACCAAAGACAAATTGCAAAGAGTGCGGTTTTCCGACTTGCCTGGCCTTTGCCATGCAGCTGGCGGCCAAAAAGACGACACTGGATAAGTGCCTTCGCGTAAGCGAAGATGCGAAACAATCGCTTGAAGGCGCCTCTCAGCCTCCGATAAAACTGGTCACTATCGGCTCCGGCGACAATAAATTGGAGATAGGGAATGAGACGGTCCTATTCAGGCATGAAGAGACATTTTATCATCCGGCCGGCGTAGGTTTCCTGCTTGAAGATACTCTGACAGATAAGGATTTTGCCGAAAGGCTTTCCCGGATTGAAAAACTTTCTTTTCAACGGGTTGGCCAAACGATCGCGGTAAATCTTGTGGCCTTGAAAAATTCTTCAAAGGCAGAGATAAAATTCTTATCCAAGGTCCGGCTACTTTTAAAGTCCGCAAGGTTAAATATCATATTGCTGAGCGAAAGCGCCCCTAACCTGGAAAAGGCCCTGGAGGTACTTCAGGGAAGGCGGCCTCTTATACATGCCGCGACCGCCGAAAATTACGAGGCCTACGCACGGTTGGCAAACAAGTTTAAGGTCCCTCTTGCCGTCCGGGCGGATTCGCTTGAAACGCTCGCTGATCTGACGCAAAAAATAAAGGCCTTAGGCGTTGAGGAATTGGTCCTTGATACCGGGAAGAAGGGCCTTATTTCAAAACTTGCCGACCTGACGAATATAAGGCGGCTTGCGCTCCGAAAGACATTCAGGCCGCTCGGGTATCCGGCCATGGCCTTTACCGATGAGGCGGACCCTTTTACAGAGGCGCTTTCAGCGGCGACCTGCATTGCTAAATACGCCGCTATTGTCATAATGAAGAATTCAGCCGAATGGGCGATCCTTCCCGTGCTGACAGCCCGGCAGGATATTTATACCGACCCTCAAAAGCCTGTCCAGGTAGAACCCAAGATTTACGAGATAGGGGCCGCAGGTAAGGATTCCCCGGTCATAGTTACTACGAATTTCTCCATAACCTATTA
>JAQURK010000030.1:0-12634 GCA_028715645.1 Candidatus Omnitrophota bacterium
AACCTATCTTACTTTAACACTTCCTTTTCCCAAAGCAAGTATAGCATATATATATATAAATATCAAATAATTTTAACTTTTAAATAGTAAGCTATATTACTTAAAAATTAAAAAAAGATTTTATACATATAAGCTCTTAAAAATAATAATACTTAATTAAAATAACAAAGTAATAATTATTAAAATAAAAAATAAACTAATATGATACTTATTTTTAAAAAAATGGCAAAAAATTGCTTTAATGCTTTTTTTGAAAAAATGTGCAAAAAACAATTTTTACCTTTTTTGCTAAAAAACACAAAAAATGCGAAAGTAAAAGTAAGGTCATCGCAAGCGGAGGCCGGAGACCGAAACAAAGCAATCTTGTTTTTTTTGAGATTGCTTCGTCAGGCCGAAGCATCGGCCTTCCTCGCAATGACATTTTATATGCGGTGCCTATGAGGTGCCAACCCATAAAGCGCCACCCTGCAAACTGCATAAAGCGGGGGCAGTTCCCACTGTGTGGTTAATGGGGACAGTCCCCTTTGCATACGGGGGACTGTCCCCGAACATAGCGCATATATATAGAGAAGCAAATCGCGTAAAAACTGACTTTTTAACCTGAAATAAACGGACAGGAATTCGTCATTACGAGCCTCAAAGTGGCGAAGCCTGCCTTGCTGGCAAGGCAGGTAACTCATTTTTTGAGATTGCTTCGGTCCCGAAGCTTCGGGACCTCGCAATGACGTATGAAAATGAAAAAATGGGGACAGTCCCCTTTGCATACGGGGGACTGTCCCCATTTTACGCCTAGATCCGCGTAAATCCGCGTTTAAACAATTAGACAAATGAAACTTAAATTTAAAAAAACGATAGATAGCTTTTTATTAACAGCTGAAAGGCTATCAAAGGCCCCCTAATCTATCATTGCGAGGACTGCGAGCCGAAGGCGAACCCGGACGAAACAACCTCAAAAAAGCAGATTGCTTCGCCCTGTACCATACGGTACAGGGCTCGCAATGACATGTTGTAGTTTAGGCGCTACAAATCGTCATTGCGAGGAGCCGAATAACCAAGCCTATTTGCCTCAAGTGTCATTGCGAGGCGCAGTTGTGAAGTGTCATTGCGAGCCGAAGGCGAAGCAATCTCTATTTTGCCCTGCTAAATTTCGATTTTATTTATACTAGCTTTCGTTTCTTTTATACTGAATTTCATTGTCCTAATGGTAAGTTTAAATTTATTTATGCTGGAGGCGGGACTTTATTCAATATAAACGTAAATTTAGAGCCCTTGCCGATTTCGCTCTGGACCCAGATTTCTCCATTATGGCCTTTTATTACCGTTTTGGCAAAATATAATCCCAAGCCGCTATTTTTATCAGGTTGAAGGCCGTCAAAGATATAAGGCATTTTATCCCTGGAAATGCCTGTTCCAGTATCGGCCACGCTAAATTCCACCTTGTCGTTTAATTCCTTTATGGATACTTCTATATGACCTTTCTGGGTAAATCTTATGGCGTTCTGCATGAGGTTATTAAAGACCTCTGCCAGCCTATTCAAATCGGCGTTAATAAAGATCTTGCCCCTTGGAATATTTAATTTAAAATCAAGGTCCTTTTCCTTTACCTTGGGTTCAAAGACAAATACGGCCTTTTTTATCAGCTCTTTTATGTCTATGACTTCTGTCTTCAGCGGGATTGTGCCGGATTCTATGCCAACGATGTCAAGCAGCGCGTCAGTGTGGCGCAGCAGCCTTTCAGCTTCCCCGCCGGTTTTAATATTCGAAAGTACGGCTCTTACACCTGACAAAAGAAAAAGCATGTTTGTCTTTATGCGACTGAAGCCGGCGATTTCTTCCTTGACCTTCTCAAGCTCTGAACCTTCTCTTTTTAGTTCAAGGAGATCTTTTTTGACTATCTCGGCGGTCTTGTTAAATTCCTCCGCAAGCTGTCCTATTTCATCACGGCTCTTCGCCTGCAACACATAATCAAGATCGCCTGCCGCAAGGCGCTGCATGCCTTCTTTTAAGGCCTGGATAGGCCTTAAAAAGAAGCGCCCCATCATAAATGCCGCAAACATGGTTAACAGGACCAGAAATACCGCCAATTCGGCGATTTGCAGTATTACGTCGTTAAGAGGGCTAAGCAGCTCTTCTTTATCCTGTGAAACTACGACAAACCAGTTTATACCCTTTTTTGAGAGCGGTGGATACCCAATATCGGCGATAACCGAGAATGTGCCCTTTCCATGAAGATAAGCGGTATCTATCAGGCCGGCCCTTGACTTTGAGTCCAAGAGCTTGCGTAATTCATCATAATCGCAAAATTTATTCGTAAAGGGCTGGGCGTTTGGATGGAAGACAAGATAACTTTTGTCATCTACAACTACCGCGTCGCCTGTCTCGCCCAGCGTAAAATCCTTTAATTCCTTAAAGAATTTCTCTATGTCGACAAGAGATTTATCAGGTAAGGTAAGGCACCATTTTTTGGATGCCTCATCGAATATTATCTCAATCGCCGGCTCTTCGCTGATAACGGCGGTCTTCCCGGCCGGCTCAAGCTGCCTGTCAATGGCATCGCTGACGGATGAGGCCAGGAGTCTTGCCATTTGTCCGTGGTTTTTGACCGCTTCATTGTAAATTGAATTTGCCCTTTGCGTATAGATTAAGATGCCGCTTAAAATAAAAAAGGCCGTCATCGCTATCGATGCGGCCAGCATTATCTTAGCAGCAAGGCCTAATTTAATCTTATTGTAAAAACTCATATTTCAAACTGGAAAGACGCGTGGAAATTGGATGGTCCCATTCCTGCCGCAGGCCTGTCCCCTACATGTCCTGCCCAATCCAACCGGACATAAACATTTCTGCCTACGCTTATCCTGAATCCGCCGCCAAGGCCCATAAGAAACTTGCTTGACTGTTCGCCCGGCAGGGTCTTTTTTAGATTACCGTATCCGGCGTCCATAAACAGGACCGGTTGTATCGCACGCCTTAAAGGTATATTCGTGCCCGGCATCTTCAACTCCTCGCGCAAGAGATACATGGGAAATACCCAGTCTATGCTGACAAACCCTCCCCTGTCCGCTATATAGTCCCCTTCAGGATAGCCTCTTATGGAGTAGGCGCCGCCCAGTTGCAGCTGCTCTGAAGACGGCAGGGTGTGCGAGGCATCCTGAAACTGAGAGCGCAGTGAAATATAACTTTCTTTAGACATCCTCTGTGTGCGGCGCAACACAAGCTCGTATTTGAAGAAATTCCCGCCCGTGTCGTCCCTGCTTGCGCTGGGATGGTTTTTCTCGGAGGCGCCGAAATAATCCTCAAGGCTGGTCGTAAACCTCGGAGTAAATGTAGTCTGGCCGCCTCCTAAAAAAGAATCCGTCTTTGTAAGGTTTAGACTTACAAATGGAAGGCGCAGCTGGTCATTTGTGGTCATTTCACCCGAGGTCTTTTTTATTATTGATTTTATCTCTATTCCCGCGTCAAGGTCCGCCTCGAAATTATCGGATATATAAAGCTCTTTTACCGCGTGAGGCGTGAAGGCAAGGGTATGCCCTATGATATCGGAGGGCTCGTAGTCTTTTATTAATTTCATCTGGTAATCCGTAAAATCAAGGCCGATTTTCGTGCCGTAAGTATCTATGGGGAACAGGTATGAGATGTATTGCCCAAGCGAGGATTTTGTGGCGGATGTGCTTATATACAGATAGTCGTTGTTGCCGATTAAATTTGTGCTCCTTAATGAGGCGGCGCCGCGGGCAACTCCTATAAGACGGGTACCCTGATTATCAAACGAGAGGCCAACGTGATTAGGCTTGTTATCGCTAACCCGCAATACTATATCGGATGTCCCGGGTTCCTTACCTTGGGCAATGACTGTTTTTACCTCAAGGTCGGAATTTTTATTTAGCCTGAGCAGGTCCTTCTGCAAGGCAGCGAGGTTGAGGATGTCATTTTTTTTTATATGTATATATTTGCGGAGCAAGGATGAGGAAAACCATTTATTCCCTTCAATCTTTACCTCCCCTGCCTTGCCTTCGGCTACTTTTATTTCTACCTTTCCTTCGGCTATTTGCTGTTCCGGGATATAAACGATGGTCGTTACGTAGCCTTTTTGCGTATATTTAGACTTTATCTGCTTCGCGATCTCATTAAGGCCGTCGAAGTTTGTTTCTTTTCCCAGGTAAGGCTCGTAAACGGGCTTTAATTCTTCCTGCGTAAAAATTGTCGCGCCGGTAATGACAACTTCTTTAAGGACAAAAGAAGGCCCGCCCTTTTCCTTTTTTTCTTCCGGTTTCTGGACTTCTATCTCGGGGGCCTTTAATTCCTTCTTCTCGAGGGCCTTTTTTTCGCGTTCGTCATCCTGATACCGGCTGGCCTGGGCGCCGGGTTCATCACCCGGCGGAGGGGACTGCTGGGCGTGGCATAAATCGAGTGACCATGAAAAAAACAATAGCGCCGCCGCGATAAAAGCATATCGGTTAAGGCTGTGTCTGATCATGATTTATTAAAGTATACAGTCTCCGGCGCTATTTGTAAAGTAATTTTTTATATGCTATAATTATCATCATGATAGTGCGTAAAAAGCTGTTAAAGATCGGCCTGGTAGCCTTTATTTTTGTCTCTCTATTCTTCGCCTGGTATATAAATAAATTTTTGGCGCCGGCCGTCCTTAAGAATTTTTTCGTAAAGAGCGCGTCAGAGGCCATAAACAGGCCCGTATCCCTTGAGAGCGTGCGGTTTAGCCTTGTCCGCGGATTTGTGCTGAATAAACCCGTGATTTTTGAGCCCGACGGCAAAACTGTATTCATAAAGGCCGATGCGGTCTCAACAAGCCTCCTGCTTATACCGCTCTTAAAGGAAAAAAAGATAATTATTCCCTCCATTCACATCTCTTCACCTTCCATAAACATCATAAAGAACGCGGACCATACCTGGAATTTCCTTGCCCCGCCGTTAATTCCATTAATAAGCCAGGTTTCTCCCGTGGCCCGGCATCCGAACGGCGGCTTCGGGCTTCTCATAAAGAAGATCCAGCTCGATAATGGAAATATCTCATATCTTGATAATACTATGGAGCCGGCCTACTCAAGACGATTGATAAATATAGCGGGCGAGGCGGCGTTTTCGCTTAAGGAAAACGCGGTAAACTTTAAGATACAGTCTCAGCTTGAAAGCCCTTTAAAAACAGGCGTAGGTCTTTCCGGCTCTTATCTGTTAAATGAAAATACCTTAACCGCAAACGCCGCACTTAAAAATCTTGCCCTTTTGGAGCCTTATGAATACCTTTCTTTAGAAAGGTATTCATATTTTTCTAAAGAGACGACCGGTTTTCCTATTGTTATTAAAGACGGCGTAGGAAACGCCTCTATCGATATAAAAATGGACAGGGACAGAAACTGCACCTTCGGCCTCGATTCTTCCATAATAAATCTTGATTCCTCGGGCTTAGGCATGAAACTCATGGGAGGGGTCGGCATAAAAGGGATTTTTTACCTAAAGGCGTCTGAGCCCCCGCAATTAAACTACAGGGCTGAGATTGAGCTGCAGGACAGCAGTTTAAGAGGGGTTTACATCTTAAATGAGATCACCGGCTTAAAGGGAAAGATCGAGATCTCGAATGACAGCATCGGTTCAGCCGGGCTCCAAGGATACGTCTCCGATATGCCTGTTAGATTTAACGGCGGACTTGATTTAAAAAATATGGTGTTAAAGGGGGCCATAGAATCGGATCTTGACCTGGCTAAAGCAAAAAGTTTCATGCCTGAGGATATGAGGCTCAAATTCAAGGATCTTGACCTTGAAGGGCCCGCGAGATTAAACGTAAAATTTTCCGACCTGTTAAAGGACCCCCAGCCCCCTGAGATAGAAGGAAAGCTGAATTTAAATAACGTCGTTATCGCGGCCCCCGGCCTTGGGTCCAAATTCCAGGATGTCTCGGGCGATATACTGTATAAAAACGGCGTATTATATATCGCAAGGACCTCTTTTGATTACGGTCAGAGGGATTATATCCTGGATGCCAAGATAGAGGGTCTCGAGTCGCCGGACGTAAAAATAAAATTAAAAAACCAGGAGCTTTCCCTTGATTCCAGGTTTCAGGTGGCAAAGGACAATGTGCACGTAATGAGGCTCGAAGGCAGATACCTTGGCTCATCATTTGATGCCGCGGGCGACATCCGGTTATCAGAGGGCGCAAGCGCGGCCATGCGCGGGACTCTTAAGCTGGATACCGCGGATCTGCAAAAATTTTTTAAACCCGCTCCCGGCTTTCTGACAAATTCAAATATAAAAGGCGTATGGGACATGGAGGCGTCCGTAAACGGCCCGCTAAATAAACCAAAGGCCCTGGAGGTAGCGATAAAAGGCGCCTGCGGCACGTTCAGCCTTTGGAATCTTAAACTCCAAGACGCAAAAATTGACCTTGCCATGAAAGACGGTTTTCTTTCAATGCGCGAATTTAGCGCCAGGCCCTATAACGGGACGCTTGTCTCCAGCCTGGAAGTAAACCTTAATCAGGAAAACCCTCCCTATTCCCTTGCCCTTTCCATGGAAGGTGTGGATTTGAGCAAACTCATCCTTGATACCGGACTTAAAGATAAAAAAATATCGGGCGCGGCCCTGGTCAAGGCCAATGTAAGGGGTTTTGGAAAAAATCAGGATACTATAAAAGGAGAAGGCCTTGTATTTATAAGCGGAGGCCGGCTCTTTGAGGTGCCGCTTTTAAAAGGGATCGCGGATGTATTGTTAGTGCCAAACCTGTCATCCATTGTCTTCGACGAGGCCTCTATGAACTTCAATATCGCCAGCAAGGCGGTATCTACCTCTGATTTGAAACTGCATTCTCAGGGGGTGGGGCTCTTAGGCGAGGGCAGGCTCTTTTTTGACGGCGGGCTCGATGTCCTGGTGACAACCAGTTTTTCGGAAAATTTCGTGAAAGGTTCATCCGACTTCGAAAAGTTGGCGAATAGCCTGCTGGCTCAGGCAGGCCAATGGATGGGCCGCGTGAAGATTGGCGGGACCATAAAAAAGCCGGAATATAAATTCCTCCCAATGCCGCTTGATACGATCTTAAAGGATAAGCTTAAAGAACTTCTCGGAGGATTTTTTTGATCTTGGTAAGGGCCCTTGACCTGTGGGATACCTTATTTTTCCGGGAGGCGCTGACCTCGCCAAAGGCCTTTTTAAATGGAGGATAATAGAAAACCGGGTCATAGCCGAAACCTGACTCGCCCCTTGGTTCAAGCGCTATAACGCCTCTTACCGAGGCGCTGACCGCCTTAATAAGCCTGCCGTTTTCCGCGATCGCCGCAAAACAGGTGAATCGGGCCTTTCTTTTTGAAAAGGGAATCCCTTTAAGCATTTTTAAAAGCCGCCTTATATTGGCCGCGTCATTTTTTGAGGGGCCGGCGAAACGCGCCGACCGGACACCCGGAAGGCCGCCCAGCGCGCTTACCTCAAGCCCCGAATCCTCCGCCAGCGTCAATCTCCCGGTAAACCTTGATAGCACGACGGCTTTTTTTATCGCGTTTTCCTTGAACGTTTTTTTATCTTCCCTTACCTTTGGGGCGCCTTTAAAATCATCGAGACCAAGAATCTTTACATTTAGCCCTTTAAGAAGGGCAACCAGTTCTTTTTTCTTTTTTTTATTTGTGGTGGCAACGACAAGTTCGGTCATCTGTTTTTGACAATGGCGGGAAAATCCTTGATCTCTAATTTGTAAATCGCCTCGGGCCCAAGGTCCTTAAAGGCGGCGACCGAGGCCTTCATTACCTTTTTTGAGAGGTATGCCCCGGCCCCTCCGATCGTGACAAAATACACCGCCTTGTTTCTTTTTATCGCCTCTATAACTTCTTTTGAACGGCCGCCTTTTCCGATCATGCCTTTTATTCCATATCTTAGCAATAGAGGCGTAAAGCCATCCATCCTTGCGCTTGTTGTCGGGCCGCAGGAACCAATGATTTTTCCCGGCATGGTTTTTGTCGGCCCGCAATAATAAACAACCTGGCCTTTTAATTCTACAGGCAGTTTCTTTTTTTTCTTGATTAAATCTGTCAACCGTTTGTGGGCCTGGTCTCTGGCGGTATAGACCGTGCCCGACAGCGACACGTCATCGCCAATCTTCAGGTTCTTTATAATTTCATCCGTGAGCGGCAGCTTTATTTTTTTCATATATAATCTTATGTCATTGCGAGCCCTGTACCGTATGGTACAGGGCGAAGCAATCTGTTTTTAGATTGCTTCGTCGGCCTTCGGCCTCCTCGCAATGACGTGCCCTATAACCTCTTTTCCGCGCTTCGCATTGCGTGGCAGCCGATACTTACCGCGACAGGCAGGCCGGCAATATGCGTCGGGTATGTAAGGATATTTACCGCAAGCGCGGTAGTCCTTCCCCCTACTCCCGCCGGCCCAATATTTAACTCATTTATTTCCTGTAATACTTCTCTTTCTAATCTATAAAGTTTTGACTTTTGAGTTGTGGTTTTGAGTTTTCTCAACAATGCCTCTTTGCTCATCTCCGCCGCTTTCTCAAACGTGCCGCCTATGCCAATCCCGATGATATACGGCGGGCACGCGTCTGAGCCTGCGGCCTTTACCGCGTCAACAATGAATTTTTTTATCTCATTTATATCGGCTGTCGGCTTAAACATCTTTAGCTGATTCTTATTTTCACAGCCAAATCCCTTGGGGACAGTTGTAATCGCGAGCCTGTCGCCCTTTACGATCCTGATATGGATGACGGCCGGCGAGTTGTTCCCCGTATTTTTCCTGTTAATGGGATCGACGACTGAATTTCTGAAATATCCCTTTTTGTAACCAAGTCTGACGCCTTCATTTATGGCGCCTTCAAGGCTGCCGCCCATGATTTTGACATCCTGGCCAAGCTCAAGATAAACACTGGCAATACCGGTATCCTGGCATATCGCAAGTCTTTCTTTTTTTGCTATTCGCGCGTTTTTTATCAAAATCTGCAGGATTTTTTTCGCTTTTGGACTTTTTTCTAAATGCAATGCTGTCTTTAACGCGGAGAGTATATCTTTCCTAAGCCTTGTATTTGCTTCAATAAAGAGCAGGCTTACTGTATCCTTGATTTTTTTTGCGCTTATTTTTCTCATTTTTCCCTATTACTTGTGACCTGCATATTGCGCCCTCACTGTCGTCCTGATTCCGCCCCTGACATTGAATTCGCCGGTTATCTCCATACGCCGCGGTTTGCAAGCCCTTACAAGATCTTCTAATATTTTATTTACAACGTGTTCATGGAAAATGCCGATATCGCGGTAAAAAATGAGATACTCCTTAAATGATTTTAATTCCACGCACCATTTCGCCGGGCTGTATTCTATTTTGAGCGTCGCGAAGTCCGGCAGCCCTGTCTTTGGGCATATGCAGGTAAATTCCGGCGTGTCCAGGTTTATAACGTATGACTTATCAGGATATTTATTTTCCCACACATCTATCGTCGGGGTTTTCAATTTCCTGATTTTTTTTTGGAGGCCTTCGTAAGCTTTCATTTTATGCCAAGCGTCTTATGGACTTGAGGGATAACCCTCACATCATTTAAGACTTTCTTTGCCAATTTCTGGAATTCCAACATTTTGGCTAAAGTCACGCGCTTTTTTATCCTTCTGGCGGGCGTAACCGGTTGGAGGACAAGCGGAATAAGAGGGTTTATATCATCGATTATAGCGGCGACCTTTTTTATCTCATCGGGTGTCGTCTTATCCGTCACAACCACCTTCACAAATACATCCTTTCTCGCGGCAAGCTTTAAAAAATCGCGGTGCATGGACCAGAAGGCAGTTTTTCGCTTTTGTGAACTAGGCAGCTTTACATCCATCGCCACAATATTTACAAGCCTCAATATCCGTTCAAGCTCATGAGGCAATGTCCCGTTCGTCTCAAGATATATTTTAAAATGCCTTTTCTTTAACTGCGGTATAAGCGACTTCAAAAAATCTGTCTGTAAAAGCGGCTCTCCTCCGGTCAGAGAAATAACATTCGCGCCTGCCTTCCGGCTAAGCTCATTTATACGGCGAGCGACCTCCCAAACGCCTTGCGCATTGCCTCCTCTCGCCGGCGTGTCGCAATAGTCACAATCCAGGTTACAGCCCTTAAACCTCACCAGGATCTGCGGCTGTCCTACATATACACCTTCACCCTGGATCGATGAAAATATCTCTGTTATTCTGCCTTCCATGCCTTATCCGTTATTCCAGCTTCCCTAAAACCTTTTTTTCGTAAAACACACGAATCGCATTGCCCGCAGGGTCTTGAGGCCCCTTTGTAACAGGACCACGTCAGTTCGAGAGGCACCCTTAGCCTGGCTGCCAATGTTACGATTTCCTTTTTGCTTTTGTTTATGAGCGGCGCCTTGATCCTGATCTTAGATTGTTTTGTCCCTTCAGCCGCTACCCTGTTATACGCCTCTATAAATCGCGGCCTGCAGTCCGGATACCCCGAGTAATCTACCGCATTCGCGCCGATAAAGATCGCGTCAGCGCCCTCTGCCTCAGCATAAGAAAGCGCAAAGCTCAGGAAAATCGTATTTCTCGCCGGCACATACGTGTTCGGAATACCATGGACCATTGACCATGGACTATTGACTATTGTGCGCACTTTCATTCGCTTATCCAATAGCGCCGACCCCTTCCACGGCAGGTTGATCTTGAGCAACTGCCATCTGCATCCCGCGCGCCGCGCTATCGCCTGCGCTGATTTTATCTCCCTTACATGCCTTTGGCCATAATCAAAGCCAAGGCAAAGGCATTTATATCCTTTGGCCTTTGCATAATACAATGTTGTCGCGGAATCAAGCCCGCCTGATAAAAGAACGATCGCCTTTTTCATTCGGTGTATGTCGCAGAGGACCTGTCGCTTTCCCAGACCGTGACTGCCTTGACCATTGACCATTGACCATTGACTCTATCGTAAATATATTTTGCGATATTCTCCGACGTGGGATTTGATTTTTTAAAATAGGCCAGGTCGTTTAAATTCTTATGGTCGAGGCCCTCTAAAACAGCATTAAGCTCCTTTTTTAGTTCCGTAAAGTCGGCGACCATTCCAAGCCCGTTAAGTTTGTCCGAATATACCGAGACCTCCACCCTCCAATTGTGCCCGTGCATATTCTCGCATTTACCCTTGTATCCCCTAAGCATATGCGCCGCGCTAAAATCGGAAATGACCTTTATTTTATACATATTCGCCTGCCTTTTTGACAAACCTTATTTTTTGGCCAAGGAACCTTTCGCCTATTTTGGCAAACCTGGCCGGCTCATCGCTGACATAAAACCTGCATTCCCCTTTTTTCTTGTTTTCGGAAAGAAGGTCCTTCTGAATCAGTACGTCTTTGACGTGGGCTGTGACGCGTTTTGCCGAATCTACCAGCGTGACGCCGTCGCCCATTATGTCTTTTATAACGCCTTTAAGTAGCGGATAATGCGTGCATCCGAGTATCAGGGTATCTACCTTTTTTTCCTTAAGAGATTTAAGGTATTTCCCGGCTATCGTGTATGTAACGTCATCATTAAGCCAACCCTCTTCGACAAGCGATACGAAAAGCGGGCAGGCGCCGCTATAAACCTTTATTGCCGGGTTTATTTTTTTTATTTCGCAATTATAAGAGCCGCTTTGGATTGTGGCGTTCGTCCCTATTACGCCGACGCGGCCGCTTTTGCTTATCCTGGCTGCTTCCCTTGCGCCCGGATTTATAACGCCGACTATCGGTATCTTAAAATCGCGCTTTAAAACAGGCAGGGCATGGCTTGAAGAGGTATTACACGCTATGACAACCAGTTTTACCCTGAACTTAAGGAGAAAAAGGACGTTCTCAATCGAAAACCTTATTATTGTGGCGGGTGATTTTGTCCCATAAGGCACCCTTGCCGTATCCCCAAAGTAAATGATATCCTCATTCGGAAGGCACCTTGCCAGCTCCTTGACAACTGTCAAGCCGCCAATCCCTGAATCAAAAACTCCGATCGGTGTGTCCATTATTTAGTCGGTGAATCCCCCGCTTGACTCGTATTTTCTTTTATAACGGAGGATGCCGGTCGCGATCTCATCCGCTATCTTTGCCCTGTATTCCTCGCTTCCGAGTTCGGCGCACTCCTCTTTATTGCTTATGTAGCCGCCCTCAATAAGTATGGCGGGCATCCTTGAGCCCTTCAATACAATAAATCTCGCGGACTTGATATCCCTTTTTGCCACATCCATCGTATCCAGGATCGAATTACCCAATTCTATCGCGTTCCTCCTGTCCTCGGTAAGCTCCAGGTCCCAGAGGATGGTATTTACAACGAATGATGAGGGCCGGCCTTTTTGGGCTTCTATGGAGCCGTTTTTTGCCGCATGGGTCGCCCTGGCAGTGTCATCAAGGGCCTCAGACAGATAATATATCTCGAAGCCCTTAAGGCGCTTTGTCTTTGAGGCATTCGCGTGTATGCTTATGAACAGGTCGGCTCCTGAACGGTTCGCTATCTCAGAGCGCCTTGAAAGTGTGACAAAGTTATCGCTGTCTCGCGTAAGTATCACCTCTATGCCCTCATCCTCAAGCAGACGCTTGACCCTTCTTGTGATATCAAGGACGATATATTTTTCTTTTATGCCGTCTCTGCCTATGGCGCCCGGGTCATAACCGCCGTGTCCGGCATCCAGT
>JAQURK010000030.1:12644-15624 GCA_028715645.1 Candidatus Omnitrophota bacterium
CTTCCTGATCTTATTATAAGAAGGCGCCTGAGGCCTTGGTATAAATCCTCCCTGGGCGGCTTGCGGTATCGCCTCAGCCGGGCGCGCCGAAAAAAACCTGTTAAAGACAGTTTTAAGGAAGTCTGCGGGGACACAGATGGCGCCCATATGGATAAGGGTTGGTTTTTCTTCCACAGTTATAACGCCGTTTATGTAAACCTTGTATTCTCCTGCCCTGAACCTTACCAGCGCATTTCCCTTAGTAAGGTCCGCGGTCCGCGACGAAGGATCCCACTTCCAGTCTATGCCATAGGCATCGCATATGAGCGTAAGGGGCAAATATTCCACCCCGCGGATTTTATACGCCGTGGCATCCAGCATCTTTTCAGGGCCTTTGATTAAAAAAGCATGGCCTGCCCCCGTAATATTGACGCCGGCTGCCAGTAATATGATCATTATATATAGTCTCATAAAGAATCCTTTAGACGCTTGCGCAATATATAATTATACCCGCCCTTTTACTCTATCGCAACCACTTTTTATTCAATAAGAAAATTGAATAAAGGAGAAAATTAATATATACTATAACAAATAAGGATATTTTAATCATGGAATTGTCAAATAAAAAATATATGCCGTTTTTTCATGCTGCCTTGATTATCATCCTGGGCTTTATTGTCTACAGTAACGCCCTAAATGGGGAATTTGTCTGCGATGATGAATTCATCGTGAAAGACAATATATTCATCAAAAATTGGTCTAATTCTTTAAAGGTTTTTACCACGGATAATGTAATCAATCCTGGCGAAGGCGTGACAAGAAAATATGTCCTTTACCGGCCAATGCAAATGTTAACTTATATGATGGACTACTCTTTATTCGGGAGGGATGCGGCAGGCTATCACCTGACAAACATATTACTGCATATCCTGGCGGTATTGTGCCTGTATTGGTTTATCAGTATCCTCTTCGCCGATCCGCCCCTACTTGCCTTTTTCACCAGCATTCTATTTCTGGTCCACCCCTTGCATACGGAGGTCGTTACCTATATTTCCACTCGGTCAGATTCCCTGGGGCTCCTTTTTGTGCTGCTCTGCCTGATTTTTTATCTAAAACAAATTCACGTAAAGAGCGTTGCAATTTATTTCCTGACGCTATTGAGTTATGTCCTTGCATTGTTGTCTCGGGAAAACAGTTTAATACTATGCGCGCTACTTTTACTATATCACTACGCCTTTAAGAAAAAAATTTTAATCCCGCAGTTTTTCTCAATATTAGGCATCAGTTCCCTGTACATCTTATTCCGAACAGTGGTGTTAAAAATTTCCATAGCCAACCCTGCGTACGGAACGGTTATTGCTGAAAGACTGCCGGGCATGTTTGTCGCCATAACTAATTATATCAGGCTTTTGCTTTTGCCTTTCGGCCTGCATATGGAATATGGAGACAAGATGTTCAGCTTCAGCCACCCCCAATCGATCTTAGGTATAACGATATTATCCTCTTTATTAATCTACGGGTTCAGCCAGCGGACTAAACAACGTTTAATTTTCTTTTCGGTATTCTGGTTTTTTATCGCGCTTATCCCCGTCTCCAATATTTATCCCCTAAACGCCTACATGTCTGAGAATTGGTTATATCTGCCGTCTATCGGATTTTTCCTGATTCTGGGATGGGTCTTAAGCTCATTATATAAAATTAAGGGATCACGGCTTCCTGCCGTGCTCTTTATAACAGGCCTGCTGGCGCTTTATTCTTATCTGACAATCAGGCAAAATACTTATTGGAAGACCCCCCGCACTTTATACGAAAGGACCTTAAAATACGCGCCGGATAGTTCGCTGGCATGCAATAACCTCGGCATGATTTACCGTAATCTTGGCAAAAAAGAAGAGGCCATTTCTCTCTATAAGAAGGCGATAACGGCCAATCCCGGCTATCTTGAGGCATATCTTAATCTCGGCGTAATATATGGCGATTCCGGCAGGTACGAAGAGGCTATTGCGATGTACGAGAAGGCGATAGAACTGAACCCCAATTGCATTGACGCATATTACAATATTGGCAGGGCATATAACTCCCTCGGTAAATATACTGACGCTGTCACTCAATTCAAAAAAGCCTTAGAGATTAACCCGGGTTTTGAACAAATCTACAACAACCTCGCCTTCAGCTGCTCGGCCCTGGGGAAAACCGAAGAGGCCATCGGCTGGCTTAAAAAGGCGCTGGAAATCAAACAGGACAGCGCAAGCACATACAATAATCTGGGAAACATTTACAACAGCATCGGAAGATATCAGGAGGCCGTCCCTTTGCTAAAGAAGGCGATCGCGCTTAATTCAAATCTTGCCGTAGCATATAATAATTTGGCGGTTTCATATTATAATACACAGCAATATGATTTAGCGGTCCAATACTGCGACAGGGCCATTGGGCTGGGCCATAAGGTCAAGCCTGAATTCTTAGAGCAGCTTAAGCCATACCGCCAAAACGGGAATCCGTAATAACGTCATCCTATCGCAACTATTTTCTGCCTGCTTGTGTGGCCCCGGATAATTTGGTCTTGCCTTTACGAAAATCCTCATCACTCGCCTATGATCTTAACCATTACCCTTTTTCGCCGCTGGCCGTCAAATTCGCCGTAAAATATCTGCTCCCATGGGCCAAAGTCAAGTTTGCCCTTTGTAATCGCAACCACAACCTCTCTGCCCATGACGGTACGTTTCAGGTGCGCGTCGGCGTTATCCTCTCCTGTAAGGTTATGCTGATATTTGTCCTTCCCGTACGGGGCGAGTTTTTCAAGCCAGGCGCCAAAATCCCTGTGCAAACCGGATTCATTATCGTTGATAAAACACGAGCTTGTTATATGCATCGCATTGACAAGGCAGAGCCCCTCCTGCACCCCGCTCTCCCTCACCGCCTTTTCCACCTGCGGCGTAATATTAATAAACTCCCGCTTGTTTTTCGTATTAAACCAGAGATGTTCTGTGTATGATTTCAT
>JAQURK010000031.1 GCA_028715645.1 Candidatus Omnitrophota bacterium
TGTGCTCTTCCGATCTTTCGCGGGCGTTATTATTTGTCTAGCGCTGCCGTTTTCCGTGATGATTTCATTTATCTGCATGTATTATCAGAAGATTGACTCAAATATCAAGTCGCTCTCCGGCATCGCTATCGCTATCGGGACCTTGGTGGATATGGGTATAATCATGACTGAGAATATCTATCGCCGGCTGCTTGTTCACGCCCAGGATATAAAAAATGGGATTAAGACCAGGTTGGGGGTCGTGTTTGAAGCCGCCTCAGAGATTGGTTCAGCCGTCATGACCGCCATCCTGACAACTGTTGTCTCGTTCATCCCCGTTTTCGCGCTGGGGTCGCAGGAGGGAAAACTGTTTCATCCTTTAGCATGGACGAAGACGTTCGCGCTCTTGGCCTCGGTTGTGGTCGCGCTTACATTGACGCCGGTTTTAGCACTGTATGGCTTAAAAGGAAAACTGACGCCGCCGGAAAAAAATCCATTGGTCCATAGACTTCATCTTGTTTATGAGAAGATATTGCGCTGGGTGCTTGCGCATAGGAAGAGATTTCTATTTATACCTTTTTTGGTCCTGATGTCATCACTGCCGTTTGCCATTCCAAAAGGCATTGTTCCTTTTGTTGTCTATATTGCGATTGCGTTGGCAATTCTATTGTTTATCCTCCCCAAAAATAAGGCGAAGGCGTTTATTGTGTTGTTGGTAGTTCTCATTTTTTTGACAGGCCTATTTATTTTTATACCGCGCGTGGGAAGAGAGTTCATGCCGCCTTTTGACGAAGGCTCAATATTATTCATGCCTGTTATGAGGCCTGCTGTTTCCCTCACAGAAGCCAGGCGCGTGATGCAGACGCAGGATTCGATTATCAAGACCTTCCCGGAGGTTGAGATGGTCGTCGGGAAATTAGGCAGGGCAGAGACAGCCACAGACCCGGCGCCTGTTGAGATGTTTGAGACGATAATCACGTTAAAACCAAAAAATAAATGGCGCAAGGGGATTACAAAGGAAAAGCTTATTCAGGAGATGAACTCCGCTCTTCAGATACCAGGGGTGTCAAATATCTGGACGCAGCCGATTATAAACAGGATTGATATGCTGGCAACAGGCATAAGGACATCCGTGGGCGTCAAGGTCTTCGGGCCGGATTTAAAAAAGATTGAGGAGATAGCGCAGGAGGTTGAGAAGACGGTCGCCGCTGTTCCCGGCGCGGTTGATTTATATTCTGAAAAAATAGTCGGAAAACCCTATATAGAGTTTAAGATAAAGCGTGACCAGATTGCGAGATTCGGCGTGTCAGTCCGCGACGTCCAGGATGTGATTGAGATGGGCATAGGCGGGGAGAATATCACGACTACGGTTGAAGGCAGAGAACGTTACCCCGTCAGAGTGAGATATTTACGCGAATTGCGCGACAACCCTGAGGCGCTAAAACGGGTGTTTGTCCCTACGCCGGACGGCGCGCAGGTGCCTATTACGCAGTTGGCCGATATATATTTTGTGACCGGTCCTGCCATGATAAACAGTGAGAACGGCCTTCTTCGCGCTTATGTCCTGATGAATGTACGCGGAAGGGATATGGTCGGTTTTGTTGAGGAGGCGTCAAAGGTTGTCAAGGATAAGGTAAAACTTCCGCAGGGATATTTTATACAGTGGTCGGGCCAGTTTGAAAACCAGGTGCGTGCAGGCAAGAAGATAGGAATACTTTTGCCGATAAGTCTTTTAATAAATTTTATGTTAATCTATATGAATTTCCGCTCTATTATAAAAAGCGTCTTTATTTTTACTGCAATACCTGTGACGCTTTCAGGGGGTATCTGGCTTTTGGCTCTGTCGCCGTTTAATTTTTCCGTTGCTGTGTGGGTCGGATTTATCGCCCTTTTTGGCGTGGCTGTGGACGACGGCATCCTGATAACTACTTATTTAGACGATGTATTTAAAGAACGAAAAGACGCATTAAAGACGCGTAAAGATATAATTGAAGCAACAGTCTATGCCGGTCTTGGAAGGATCAGACCCGCATTCTTGACAACTATAACAACCATTGTTGCCCTTCTGCCCATTATGTTTTTACGAGGAACCGGTTCAGAGATTATGCAGCCGATGGCAATCCCGTCTCTGGGCGGGATGGTTATTGAAATGATTGCCTGGTTCATTGTTCCCTGCCTTTATTCCTGGCGCCAGGAAAAGCTGCTCCTTCATAAACAAGATTGAACTGATCCGCCCCCTGTGTTATAATCCTAATAAAATGAAGCCATTAGTAATAGCAATCTTCCTTGTCGCCTACCTGTTATTAATGCTAAAAAAAGGGCACCCGTTTTTAATATTAGGGGGCGCCATAGCTGCGCTTTTAGCGACCGGCGCGGTCCCTTTTAAACAGGCGCTTCTTAGTGTTAATTACAATGTCCTCGGCGTATTTTTCGGGACTATGGTCATTTCCGGCCTTTTTATCTTTTCCGGCGTCCCGGCGTACCTTGCCACCAAACTTGTCGACAGGGCAAAAAATGTCGGTATGGCGCTATTGTCCGTATGCCTCCTGGCCGGTTTTATATCCAGTTTTGTTGAAAATGTCGCGACCGTCCTGATAGTGGCGCCTATCGCCTTCGAGGTCGCAAGAAAATTAAAGGCCAATCCCGTACCTTTCTTAATAGGTATAGCGGTGTCAAGCAATCTCCAGGGTTGCGCGACAATGGTAGGAGATTCCCCCAGTCTTATACTTGCCTTATCAAGCGGTATGAATTTTATGGATTTTTTCTGGATGAAGGGCAAGCCGGGCATCACATTCGCGGTAGAATTAGGCGCGCTCGCCTCTTTTTTCGTTTTATACCTGATGTTTAAGAAATACAGGCAGCCGGTCGAGAAGATAGAAGAGGTCAAGGTAAAAACCTGGTTTCCGACTGTCCTTATGGCCTTGATGATGGCGACGCTCGGCGCATCAAGCTTTATTAAAAATAAGCCGCAATACACGATAGCCTATATCTGCCTGACCTACGCGGCGATAGGGTTAATATGGCATGAGGTAAGGCATAAGGAATCCATTTCTCTGGTAAAGGATCTGGACTGGCATACGTTTTTTTTCCTGATAGGGATATTTGTTCTTGTGGGGAGCCTTACATACAGGGGCGTCGTAAATGATATCGCCAATTTTATAATAGATTGGACAAAAGGAAATAAATTTTTGGCCTACACGATTATAGTATGGATATCGGTAGCGCTTTCAGCGTTTATAGATAATATCCCTTATACGGTAGCCATGATACCGGTCGCAAAGATTGTGGCTGCCTCATTAGGTATGGGGCAGGAACCTTTCTTATTTGGCCTCCTTATCGGAACCTCGCTCGGCGGTAATATAACTCCCATCGGCGCCTCAGCCAATATTGTGGCCGTCGGCATGCTGCGGAAGGAAAAATATCATGTCAAATTCAGCGACTTTTTCAAGATAGGTTTCCCATTCACAATCGCCGCCGTCACCGCAGCGTATCTATTCATCTGGGTTGTGTGGGGGAGGTAAACCATGACTCTTGTTTATATAATTATTTCAACGATAGTTATCAGCCTTGCGTCGCTGGTGGGGATATTTTTTATATCGCTAAAACAGGATTCGCTTGCCAGGATTGTCAATAACCTTGTTATATTCGCGACCGGGGTCCTGCTTGGCGGCGCGCTCCTGCATCTGATACCCGAGGCCCTCGGATCGGAGGCGCGCGCCTCATTATGGATAATAGCGGGAATAATCCTTTTTTTTATCCTGGAAAAATTCCTGTTCTGGAGACATTGTCATAACGGCGTTTGCGAGATCCACCCTGTGAGGTACCTGAACCTTCTCGGGGACGGCGTTCATAATTTTGTGGATGGTACCGTTATCGCCGCGGCCTTTGTGGCCGATTTCAAGCTCGGCATTACCGTTTCGATCGTTAGCCTGGCGCACGAGATACCGCAGGAGATCGGCGACTTTGCCATTTTGGTCCACAGCGGCCTCAGCCGCGCCAAGGCGCTATTATATAATCTTATCTGCGCGACGACATGCATTCTCGGCGGGATCATCGCGTTTTTCTTCGCTTCAAGGATAAATAACCTGACGGGTATCTTGATCGCGTTCGCAGGCGGAAATTTTCTATATATGGCGCTGGTGGATCTCTTACCTGAATTCAGGAAAACAGAGAGGGCCGCTACTTTCGCCCTGCAGTTTCTACTTCTTTGTTTGGGCATATTTTTTATGTGGCTTTTAAAATTCATTAATTAACCGGTAATATGAACCTCTTAACCCTTGTATTGCTCTCCATCGCCCTGCTTTTCCTTGGATATTTTCTTTACGGCTCTGTCCTGGCCAGGGCCCTCGGTTTAAACCGCGAGGCAATAACACCCGCAAACAGATTCAGGGATAATATGGACTTCGTCCCCGCGGGAAAATTTTACCTGCTTGGACAGCACCTTTCCGCTATCGCCGCCGCCGGCCCCATTGTCGGTCCCATAATCGCCGGTCTCTGGTTCGGCTGGCTGCCTACCATTATCTGGATCATATTCGGCGGGATCTTTATCGGCGGTGTCCATGACTTCTCGGCGTTGACGGCTTCCATGAAGCATCAGGGGAAATCGATCGCGGAAGTAATAAAGGCGAGCATGAGCGGCCGGGCTTTTATCCTGTTTTTGTTATTTTTGTGGTTTTCGCTCGTCTATATTATTACCGCCTTCTGCGATATTACCGCAAGCACCTTCGCCGATAAGCTAAACGGCCCGGCGGTTGCCTCATCTTCGATGATGTATCTTGGCCTTGCCGTTATAATGGGGCAGACTATAAGGAAATTGAAATTATCTGTCGGAATCTCAACCCTGATATTCCTCCCGCTGGTTTTTGTATCCATTTATCTTGGACCAGGCTTGCCTCTTATGGTGCCCGGTATTTTTGGCATGAATACAAGGATGACCTGGGACATGGCGCTTTTAATTTACTGTTTTATCGCCTCAGTTATACCTGTGTGGATGCTTCTTCAGCCGCGGGGTTATCTGGGAGGATTCTTTTTAAGCTTCACAGCCGGCCTTAGTTTCCTTGGCATCGTTATAGGCAGTTTTACCCAGAATCTCATGATACAGTTTCCTGCCTTTAAGGGATGGGTCAACCCGGAGGGCCTGCCGTTGTTTCCAATCCTTTTCACTACAGTCGCCTGCGGCGCCTGCTCCGGCTTCCACAGCATTGTTGCCTCGGGAACGACCTCGAAACAGATTTCCAGGGAAACGGACGCGAAGCTGATCGGATATGGAGGGATGCTGCTTGAGAGTTTTGTCGCCATTATAGCCCTAAGCGCTCTTTTGGTGATTTCAAACGCGCGCGCGTCGGAACTTCAGGATCCGAGCCACATTTTTGCCAACGGCATAGCGGTATTTTTAGGTAGTCTCGGTATTAACAAGGCATTCGCGTTTAATTTCGCCCTCCTTGCCTTCGCCACTTTCGTCTATGATACGCTCGATGTGGCGACGAGGCTGGGCAGGTATGTGTTCCAGGAGTTGACCGGCTGGAAAGGCAGGCTTAGCGCCTATGGGGCGACATTCGCTACGCTGATTCTTCCGTTTATATTCGTAACGAGAGAAATAAAGGACCCGCAGGGTAATATCATACCCGCATGGAAGCTCTTCTGGACCGTTTTTGGTTCGAGTAACCAGCTTTTGGCGGCCCTTGTCCTTTTAGGAATAAGCGTGTGGCTGTTTAAGGAGAAAAGACGGCACCTGTTGACCTTGCTGCCTTCCATTTTTATGATGCTTGTCGCGGCAGTGTCATTATTATTTATTTTAAAGACAGGCTTGCTTACACCCATGGGTATTACCGGGTCCATATTGCTGATATTGGCGATTTTATTGATCATCGAGGCCGCGGCGTCATTTGCGCGAAAATCATGAAAGAGGCGCTCCTTTACGAAAAAAAAGATGACAAAAAAGTTTTATGCGGGCTTTGCGCCCACAAATGCCTCATCGCGGAAGGGGGCTGCGGCATCTGTAATGTAAGGCAGAATATAGACGGCGTATTATATACGCGTTCCTACGGCAATCTTATTTCAGCCAATATCGACCCCATAGAAAAAAAACCCCTGTTTCATTTTCTTCCGGGCTCTTTTTCATATTCCATTTCGGCCGCCGGCTGCAATTTCAGATGCGGATTTTGCCAGAACTGGCAGATCTCGCAAAAGAAGGAAGCGGACCGGATGGGGCTTACCTCTTTAAGCAGGACGCCGGCCGATATAGCTAGAGAGGCGCAGGTTTCCGGTTGTAAAAGTATTTCATATACTTATACGGAACCTACCATATTTTTTGAATATGCCCTTGAGACAGGCAGATTCGCGAAAGAAAAAAAACTCGGGAATGTCTTTGTAACAAACGGCTATATGACAAGGGAATGTCTTGAGATGTCGAAAGGGATGCTTGACGCCGCCAATGTGGACCTTAAGTCCTTTAGCGACGAATATTACAAAAAGACATGCGGGGGGAGGTTAAAACCGGTTCTTGAGACAATCGAATACATGCGCAAGTTAAATATCTGGTTCGAAGTAACAACACTTATCGTGCCCGGAATGAACGATACCGAAACGGAATTAAAAAAGATCGCTTCTTTTCTGGCCGGTATTGACAAGAATATTCCCTGGCATATCTCAAAATTTTTTCCCATGTACAAACTGGATACGCTTCCTTCGACGCCCATCTCTATTTTGCGGCGCGCCTATGAAATAGGTAGAGCAGCGGGGCTGAATTATGTTTACCTTGGAAATGTGCCCGGCGATGGAGAGGATACATTGTGCCGCAATTGTAATGAGCTTTTGATCGAGAGGGTAGGATATTATGTTAAAAAAAATATCATAGAGGAGGGAAAGTGCCCAAAATGCAGGACAAAGATAGAAGGAATTTGGAATCAAGACCATTGACCCACCCGCTTAAGCAGTTATATGAGTTAGGTCAAAGTCCATGGTATGATAATATTGAACGGAGATTATTTAAGACCGGTGAATTTACAGAGCTCATCGATAAGTACGGCATCGTCGGAGTGACTTCAAATCCAACCATTTTTGACAAGGCGATAAGCAAGTCAACCGATTATGATGAACAGATAAAACGCCTTGCGGGCAGCAATATGGACGCCTATGCCATATACGATGAGATCGCGATAGAGGATATAGGCAGGGCGGCGGATATGCTGAAAACAATATACGAGAAAACCCGCGGCGAAGACGGTTATGTGAGCATAGAAGTGCTGCCGCAATATGCCAATGACCCTGAAAACACAGTAAAATACGCAAAAAGAATTTTCGAGCGCATCAACCGCAAAAATATACTGATCAAGGTGCCCGGCACGAAAGCGGCGCTTGGGGCAATAACAGAACTGATAGCCGAGGGCATAAATGTCAACGTAACCCTATTGTTTTCGCTCACTCAATATGAGACGATAGCCAAAGCCTATATGGATGGCCTGAAGAAACGCCTGGCCTCGGGAAAATCCCTTGATAATGTAAGGTCTGTCGCCAGCGTTTTTATAAGCAGAATAGACACAAGCATAGACGATCTCCTTGAATCGCGAGGCATGGGACATCTCAAGGGGAAGGCGGCGGTGGCCAATTCCAAACTCATCTATCGCAGGTTTAAAGAAATATTTTTCGGACCCGAATTGTCAAAATTAAAAAAAAGCGGCGCGGCCATACAAAGGGTCCTATGGGCATCGACCAGCACAAAAAATCCAAGCTACAGGGACGTAAAATATGTAGAGGAACTAATAGGGCCGCACAGCATCAATACGCTCCCTCACCCGACGGCCCTTGCGTTCTATAACCATGGTATAGTAAAATCAACCGTGGAAGAAGGCTTTGATGAAGCAAAAAATATACTTAAAGAGTTAAAATCTCTTGGTATAGATATTGACAAGATTTGCGACGAGCTCCAAGGGGCGGGGATTAAGGCGTTCATCGATTCGTTTAACTCGCTCATAGCGTCGATTGAGAGGAAAAGAAAGGATATGTTGTTAAGTAAAAAGTAAAAAGGAAAAAGTAAAAACCACAAGTCAAAAGTTAAAACTTTTTACTTTTAACTTTTGGTTTTGCCTTTTTACTTTTGACTTTTTCCTTAACGTGATATTCATGTGAGAGAAGGGGGTAGTATTTCATGAAAAAACTAGTACTATTACGTCATGGTGAGAGCACCTGGAACAGGGAAAATCGTTTTACCGGCTGGACAGATGTTGACCTTTCAGAAAAGGGCATAGAGGAGGCAAAGTCGGCCGGCATGGCCCTTAAAAAGGAAGGTTTTATCTTTGATGTAGCTTTTACCTCGGTGCTTAAGAGAGCGGTCAGGACCCTCTGGATCGTTATGGATGAGATGGACCTTATGTGGATACCGGTATACAACAGCTGGAGGCTGAACGAAAGGCATTATGGCGCCCTGCAGGGCTTGAACAAATCGGAGATGGCGCAAAAATATGGGGAAGAACAGGTGCTAATCTGGCGCAGAAGCTATGATACAAGACCTCCCGCGCTCGAGGAAACGGACCCTCGTCATCCCGGCAAAGACCCCCGTTATAAAGACTTGGCTAAAAAGGAAATACCGACCACGGAGTGCCTTAAGGACACCGTTAAGAGGTTCCTGCCATATTGGCATAAAACTATCGCCCCGGCGGTAAAATCGGGGAAACGAGTGCTTGTATCCGCCCATGGCAATTCCATACGCGCGCTTGTAAAGTATCTTGATAATATTTCTGATAAGGATATTGTGGGGCTTAATATACCAACAGGTCTGCCGCTGGTCTATGAAATGGATGACAGATTAAGGCCTGTAAGGCATTACTACCTTGGTGATCCGGAACAGGTAAAAAAAGCCATGCAGGCTGTAGCCAACCAGGGAAAGGCAAAACAATGAAGCCAAATCTGCGCATTGCGATAGCCCAAATTAACGCGGCGGTCGGAGACCTTGAAGGAAACGCGGAGAAGATACTCGATTATATAAACAGCGCGAAAAAAGGCGCCGCCGACATAGTGGTTTTACCCGAACTTGCCCTTTGCGGTTACCCGCCGGAAGATCTCCTGCATAAAAAGATATTTATAGATCAAAATCTAAAGGAGATAAAGGCCCTGGCCCGTAAGGTCAGAGGCATTACGGCAATAGTCGGTTTCGTTGACAGGCAAAAAAAAGCTATTTATAACGCGGCGGCGGTAATAGCGGACGGTAAAATAAAAGCAGTTTATCATAAAACTCATTTGCCGAATTACGGCGTATTTGACGAAAAGAGATATTTCCAGGAAGGCAGGGAACCCCTTGTTTTTAAAGTTAACGGGATTAGATGCGCCATAAATATATGCGAGGACATATGGTATCCCGAAGGGCCGCTTAGACTTCAGGCCGCGAAGGGCGCCAAGATCGTATTCGTCATTAATGCCTCGCCTTATTTTATGGGTAAGGTCTCTAAAAGAGAAGAGATCATCCGCCATCAGGCGGTCGCTAACGGCGTGTTTATCGCCTATACAAATTTAGTCGGCGGCCAGGATGAGCTTGTCTTTGACGGACAGAGCTTTATAACCGATCAAAAAGGCCGTGTTATAGCAATGGCAGCGGCGTTTAAAGAAGAGCTATTGATAGCGGATACCTCAGCCAAACTCGCGCTGCCCGATCGTCTTTTCGCCCTTGAGGAGGTATATCAGGCGCTTGTTTTAGGATTAAGGGATTATGTGCGTAAAAACGGATTTAAAAAGGTAGTTATTGGGTTAAGCGGAGGCGTAGATTCCGCCCTGACAGCGGCGATAGCAAAAGATGCCCTGGGCAGAGAAAATGTCATTGGGGTATTTATGCCTTCCATGTATACTTCGAAAAAAAGCGCCGACGATTCCCTTGAACTTTCCAGGCGCCTCGGGATTAAATTGTATAAGGCGCCTATAAACGGGATATATCGCGCTTATCTTAAGGGCCTTAGGCATCTATTTGATGGTTATAAGAAGGACAATACCGAGGAGAATATACAGGCGAGGATACGGGGTAATATCCTTATGGCCATATCAAATAAATTCCGCTGCCTGGTGCTTGCCACCGGGAATAAAAGCGAGGTTTCCTGCGGATACTGCACGCTTTATGGTGATATGGCAGGCGGTTTTTCCGTGCTAAAGGATGTGCCAAAGACGCTGGTATACAAACTCTCAAAACTCGTAGTCAATAGACACAAAGAGGTCATACCAAGGAGCATAATAGAAAGGCCGCCGACCGCGGAGTTAAGGCCAAATCAGAGAGATACGGATACCCTGCCGCCTTACGATATACTTGATCCTATAATAGAGGCGTATGTCGAAGAGGATAAAAGCCTTCAGGAGATTGTAAAGGCGCGGAATAGAAAGCCGCTTGCGACTAAGGTAGTCAGCATGATCGACAGTAATGAATATAAAAGGCGCCAGGCCTCGCCCGGGGTAAAGATCACTCCCAAGGCGTTCGGCAAAGATAGAAGGATGCCTATCACGAATAGATTTGTCGAGAAATGAAAATATCTCGTTCCGTAATACCGAGACTTTCCGTTTATTACCGCGCCTTGGTGTCATATGACCAGGAGGCAGTAATATCATCTGATAAATTATCCGAATTAACAGGCTACACGGCCGCCCAAATTAGAAAGGATCTTGCCTGTTTTGGACAGTTTGGAACACCCGGGAAGGGTTATGTTATAGGCGGCCTTAAAAAGAAGATACTGGAAATACTGGGAATAGATAAACGATGGACCGTCGCCCTCGTGGGCACAGGAAATTTAGGGACCGCGCTTTTATCTTATAAGGGGTTTAAAAGGCAGGGTTTTGATATAATAGCCGCCTTTGATAATGATCCAAAAAAGATCGGTACCAGAATAAGCGGCGTCCCTGTTCAGCACATAAGTAAACTAAAAAAAACAATAAATGCTCAAAATATTCAAATGGCGATCGTAACTACACCGGCCGATTCTGCTCAGGAAACCATAAATTCGCTTGTCAAATCCGGCATAAAATCAATTTTAAATTTTTCTCCAATACGACCGCATGTTCCACAATATGTTGAATTGATCAATATAGATCTTTCTATAGAGCTTGAGAAATTATCGCATTTTACAGGTAAAAAGACGCGGTAGTTAGATACTCAAAAAGTTAGCCACTTCGTCCTTGACATTTATATATTATATGCTATACTTATCATAGAGATGAATATATGGTTAAAACATAAAAATTTGGGTTTAAATGTGGGGTATAGTATTTTTTTTGCCTTCTTTCTGAATACTTAATAAAAGTTCTCAATAACCATAATAAAGAGGCGTTATGGATAAGACGGAAAAAACAGACCCAAGTTATTCAGAACATATGAGCTTGAAACTATATAACAAAACCCATACTTTATGGTTTAAGAGTATATCTTTTATATTAGTATTAACGTTTATATCCTGGTCTGTAGGGTGGGCGGATGTAGTCCCTAAGGATTGGGAAAAACAACAGCAGGCCGAATCGCCGTTAGAAAAATTTAAAGAGACACAGGAGGCGCAAGAGCGCCTTATATTACAAAAGCAGGATTTAGAAGATAATAGACAGCAAGCTGCATCTCAAGAAACCCCACAAACACAACAAACTCAAGAAACCCAAACTGAACAAGTAGCGCCAAAAGAGGAAGAAACGCCGGTGCCTCAGCTTTCGACCGAAGTCGAAAAGGCTATTACCGAGGCAAAGCCTGAAGAAAAAGAACTTCTTCAAAAATACAACCCGGCAGTTTTAACCCCGCAAGGCCTTGATGCGCTTAAGGCATATCTCGCAAGCCAAAAAGACAATGTTATAAACTGCGCCTCTTATGCGTTGGGGACGATGCTCGGGTTTACAGCCGACTTTAAAACAGCCGTTAGCGCGATTATGACAGATATATTCTATGGCATAATTACGCCCAAGACACAGGGCACTCTGATGACCAGCCTCTTTGCCTTAAAGGAAACCGTATTGAAACTTAAAGATACCGTACTATACGCCCTGAAGGTATCTATTGAAACGCTTAAGGACATAGCGGCTCCTGTCATCGCTCACATAAGAGATGCCCACTATGTCGTCGTGACCAAAGTAACCGACACAGTAGTAACCTTTACCGACAATACCGGCAAATTTTTCAGAGAAACCATCCCGGATTTTTTAAATAAGTGGAAAGGCATTATTCTTTCGAAGGAAAAACCCGAAGAAGCGATAGAGCTTACGGAGGAAGAGTCCAAGACGGTTCTCGGCGCGGATCCCAATGTTTATACGGACGCAAACGGCAACACATACAACTACAAGTATAACGAGGCAGGCGAATACATCGGCATGAGGGTCTTATACACAGACGGCACGGCAGAAGATTATGACGCGGAGGATAACCTGCTAAAACGGGCTCCATATGTGAAGGCAGGGGATGATGTCGCCGTAACTTACACTGGGAGGCTTACAGACGGTTATGTGTTTGATTCAAACGAAAATTCGGACGAGTTCCTTGAATTTACGGTCGGCGGCGGCCAGCTCATAGAAGGATTTGATAAGGCTGTAAGAGGGCTTATGCTGGGCGAGAAGATCACCGTTACGATACCGCCTGAGGAGGCCTATGGCCTTAGCGGGGAAAGCGCCCACTATCTGGCGGGCGAGACGCTTATATTCGATATAACGATAAAGAAGCTAAACGGTCAAAGTTATGAGGAAGATATAGAGACGAAACTGGATAAAACGGCAGAGAAGACGACAGGCAAAGATGGCGTCGTTAAGGCAGCTAAAGAAGATCTCGCGGAACTTCTTGATATTCTTTCTCCGGACCTTGCGGAACTTTTCGGTCTTGCCGCGGATTCGTATATTACAGTCAAATCGGTTGAAGAGGTAACGTGGGAAGACAGCTCGCTCGGGTGGCGGACTGATGAGAAGGCGCTGGCAGGCCCGGTGGAAGGATACAAAATCACCTTGGGGTATAACGGCAGAAATTATGCATACCACACCAGGGCGCAGGCGGATGAAAATTTAAGATATGATATTCGGCTTAATCCGAAAATAAAAGAAAATATTAAACGCGAAAAGGAATCTCTTGCTAAAGCAGAACCGGAAAAAGACGTAAAGAGGCAAAGGGCAAGCGGCGGGAGGGCTCCTTTACGCAATTTCTTACATACTTTGTTTGGTAGAAAAGACATTGATGAAAACCGCAATGGCATATTAGACTACCTTGAAAATTCTTTGTTATGGCACCTGGTGGATAAGATTGATATTCTCATAACCAGCGTCATGACTTCGCTTCCCTGGTATAAGCAGGCTGAAGATGAAAGAGAGACGCGGCAAAATGGCCCTTCCGTTAGCGGCGGAAGCGGCGCAGACGGCATAACAGAAGAGAAGCAGCCCGAGGCCGCAAAAGAAATTACAGGAGGCGCGCTCACCGATGAAGAAATTGAAGGCGCTGAGAACAAAATAAAAGAACACCAGGACAATATCGCGGAAATTCAGGGCAGGAACAATACGGCGCAAGAGGTAAAGGGGCAGTTTGAAGCGCTTTTATCGCAGCTTCCAGAAGGCTACTTATATCAAAACCTGGGTTTTGAAGAAGTGGTTCTTGACGCGCCCATAGAGGAAGCAATCCGCAAGTCCCAGGAAAAAATAGCGCTCCTTACAAAAGGCATAGAGGATAGCGATTCGGAAATACTGGCGCAGAATATTGACGCGGATGTAACTGAATTTGAGGAGTCCTTGTCAAAACTCGCCGCTTTTATTGAGACATACACCGAACGCATTGAAAAGGTAAAGGCCGAGATAAATGCCATAAACAATAATATCTTAGCCGATGAAGAAGCTTCAACTCAATTGCTTATAGATGAAATAACTCAAAAAACCGCCGCATTGCAAACCATCGAAGCCCAGATAAGCGCTGAATATAATAACTTCATGTCTATGGCAAGGTTATCGGAAGATGAGACAATGGTTTCTATTGTTGATGAGGCAGGCAACGTAATCTTTGAAATAGACGATGCCGCATTAGTTTACTATGTCAAGTTAATCCCCGGCCTGATAGGAGTTTTGCCTGAACCTGAAAGACCTGAAGGAGTAATGGATTTGGAGCTCCCGTCACCTTACATAGAAGGTATTTTCAGCGCAACGGGGGCCGCAAACCTTAATGACATGACTCTCGGGGAACTTGAAGCTGAACTTGCAAGGGTAAATAATATACTCAATGCGCAGGACGGATCAAATCTCCAGAAGGCGAAAGACGGCATAGCAAGGCTTAATGATTTAATATTGCAAAAAGCGGTGGTAGGCGAATCAGAAAAAATATTGGAAGAAATACCGGCCTCAACTGAAGAGGAAAAGACAGCTCAGGCGGTGAGGGTATTTATAGATAATATCCTTGACAACGCAGGCTTTATCTATACGAAGATAAGAGAAAGAATGGAGGCCGCGTATTCGCTCTTAGGCTTAAGCTCTACAGATGCGTTGAATATGATCAAGGCATCCATAGCCGATGGGGCCAATAGCCTGATAAACTGCGCGGCATATGTCCTCACGGACCTTTTAGGTTCGGTTGACAAAGCAAAAGTCGCGGTATCAACAATTATGCTTGACGTCATAAACGGTATCTTTAACGACGGTGTGCCAAACATTCTTATGACATCGTTGTTCGCGCTGAAGAAAATAGGAGAAACCATCTCCGGCGCTTATCTTTACGCGCTTGGTGTCTCGCTGGACCAGCTTAGAGATATCGCGGCTCCTTTCATAGCCTACATGAAAGAGGCTCACTATGTCATTATAACCGAGCTAACCGATGACTTGGTAACTTATACGGACAATACCGGCGAATTTTTCCAGGAAACCCTCCCGGATTTTTTAAATAAGTGGAAAGGCATTGTTCTTTCTAAAATAAAACCCGAAGGAGCCGTAGAGCTTAGAGAGGAAGAGACAAAAAAGATTCTTGGCGCGGGAGTCAATACACTCCCAGTAATAACCGCTATCCCCAACCAGACCATAATTACGGGAGAAAATTTCACTTCTATTAACTTAAATGATTATGTAAGTGACGTGGAGAGCCCTGACACCGCGATAACATGGAGCTACAGCGGAA
>JAQURK010000032.1 GCA_028715645.1 Candidatus Omnitrophota bacterium
CCCGCGTGAAGCGCCGAATCCTTTACGGCGCGCTTTTCAACCTCTGTTATGCCCGAAGGTATGGCGATTACCATCCTGGGCCTGACCAGGTGCCTGGACTTATGCACCTTTCTTATAAAATAACGCAGCATGCTCTCCGTGATCTCAAAGTCGGCGATAACGCCGTCCTTCATCGGCCTTATGGCGACAATATTTCCGGGCGTGCGGCCAAGCATCCTCTTGGCTTCTTCGCCGACGGCAAGGACATGGCTGGTACCGCGCTGTATGGCGACAACGGACGGCTCGCATAAAACAATACCCTGGTTTTTTATATAAACCAGGGTGGTCGCGGTGCCAAGGTCAATACCCATATCATAAGAAAAAAGTCCCAATAATCTATTTATCCCGTCGGAAATCAGGTTAAAGGTGTCCTTGACTTTTCTGTCCATATCCTCTCCTTCTAACGCGGATTATAACAAATAGCCATTTTATTGTCAAACTAATTTATGAAGAATGTTTTCGAACTCGGGAAATGAGGTGTTGATGCAGGCGGTATCAAGGACCGTGGTCTTGCCTTCCGCCTTTAAGCCGGCAATAACCATGCTCATCGCCGTCCTGTGATCCCCGAGGCTGTCGACCGTCGCCCCCCTTAATAACCCTGTGCCGTTAATGATAACATCATCGCCCTCGGCGCGTATGTCGGCCCCCAGTTTTTTAAGGTTCCCTACCATGGAAGCGATCCTGTCGGTCTCCTTGACGCGCAATTCGCCGGCGCCCTTTATGACAGTCTTACCTTCCGCGAATACGGCGGCAACCATCAATACGGGCAGCTCATCTATAGCCCTCGGTATCTCGGCGCCTTCTATAAGGACGCCTTTTAGCCTGCTTGAGTAAACAGTTATGTCCGCGACAGGCTCGCCGCCTTCTTCCCTTATTGATGAAAGCTCTATCCTTGCGCCCATTTTCTTTAATATATCTATAATCCCTGTGCGCGTATCGTTAATGCCCGTATTTTTCAGCCTGACGCTGGACTGTCCCAGGACAGAGGCGGCAACCATGAAGAATGCGGCGCTTGAAATATCGCCGGGAACGAAGATTGAACCGGGGCTTTTTAAGGGACTGCCTTCTATGGAAGCGGCAAGCCCGGCGGTCTTTACCTTTGCCGAGAAGGCCTTTAACATCCGTTCCGTATGGTCCCTGGATAAAGAAGGTTCCTCGACTTCTGTAATGCCTTCCGCGTATAGCCCGGCAAGCAGCACAGCGGATTTGACTTGGGCGCTTGCGATAGGCGACTTATATCGTATTGCCTTCAGCGGATATTGTCCTATTATTTTTAACGGCGGGTACATCTCCTCGTCCCTCGTCTTTCGTCCATCGTCCTTCGTCGTTATCTTGGCGCCCATCAATGCCAGCGGTTCCGCTACCCGTTTCATGGGACGGCCTGAAAGCGATTCATCCCCGCTTAATACGCATTCGAAATCCTGGCCGCTTAATATACCAAGCAAAAGCCTCATTGTTGTTCCTGAATTTCCAAGATACAATTCCTTTTTCGGTTTCTTTAACCCCCTGAGACCTTTCCCTTCTATTATAACCTTTGGACTATTGACCATTGACCATGGACTATGGACTATTTTTATCCCCATCTGCTTAAACGCCTTGATGGTATGAAGACAGTCCTCTCCCATTAAAAAATTGCTGATCGCGGTTGTGCCTTCGGCAATGGAGGAAAGCATTACTGCCCTGTGGGATATGGATTTGTCGCCGGGGACCTCAATGACGCCTTCGACTTTCCTTACTGGCAGGATTGTTACATTAGCCATTACTATTGTACAACAACCTCGTCCCCTTCTCTTATATCGATATTCTTTGCCTCGGGGGGAATCTTTGCGGCGGACATGCTGGCGTGGACTTTTTCGACCTGAAGCGCCGTTAGAAAGCGGCCATTCCTGTATACGTTTAAATTCATACCGGGCCTTATTCCCGCGTCATCGCCCAGGCTGACAACGGCAAAATCAAATTTTTTATTTATTACGAGTATCTCGCCCTTTATGGGGGCGCCGGCATCCTGGTTGACGGGCGCTTCCGGCCTTACGACTATTTTTTCAAGCTCAACCTCTTTCTTGGAAAGAATGTCCTTTAGCTTGCTTTCAAGGACCTCTTTGGCCTGCTGAACGCTCGAAAGCTGGGCCTTGAGCGATTCGCATTCATTCCTGATGCCCGTCAATGTCTGCGAGATCTGGTCCTTTTCACCCTGCACCTTTATAAGGTCGTCCGCTATCCTGCGGGATTCCCTTTTTTCGTTCTCAAGTTGGGAATATACCGTCTCCCGCGACCGCTTTTCCTCATCGAGCTGCCCTTCAAGCGATTTTGCCCTTTCCTCAAGCCCTCCCAATTTGACCTCCAGGTCATTTTTAATTACAATCGTCTCTTCAAGGGCGTTGGCAAGCTTCACCTTTTCCTTGGTGAGGTCGTCAAGCCTCTTTTCAACAGATACGCGTTTTTCGATCTCTGCCTGCCTCATAAAAAACAGCGATACGGTCGTAATTAAAAAAAGCGTGCTTGCGGTCAAAAGCACGCCTGAAAAGGATTTGAGATTTTTTTCCATCTGTTCCTTTCTTGTTTTTAGAGATTATAGCACACTATCTGAGGATTTCAAGTATTTTATATATATAGGACTTCATATCCCAAGGGCCATCACAAAAATTCCTGTAAGCAGTATGACGAATCCCGCGAAGGCATGGGAGTACCTTTCCGCCAGATCATGCCGTATAAGTTGTATGCCGGCGAGCGCGAGAAAGCTTTGCGCGAGCATCATGAATATGGTAACGGCCGAAAAGGCAAGGCTTGTCATGAATATCCCTCCCCAGCCGTATTCGGTGGCAAGAAACATGAGCGGTATAAGCGGCTCGCATGGGCCGAGGACGAAGATGGCAAAAAGGGTCCATAGCGTAACGGTCTTTGACCTTAGGGTCTTTTCGTCGATATGTTCGTGTTTATAGTCGCGCGCCTTTTTAAGGCCCCATATGGTGTACGCGGCGCCGAAACCTATCAGCAGCCACAGCGCTATCGAACCGCGATGAGACTCTACGGCGCGCAGGGCCGTAATGCTAAAGCCTAAAAAAATACCGATGCCGCCCAGTAATATGGAAGAGCCTACGTGCCCTATGCCCGAGAGCAGGGTTATAAAGAATAATTTCGGCCTTGACCAGTTCTGCGTCTTGCCGATCACCGCGAAAGGCATCCAGTGGTCAGGGGCGAGGGAGTGTAAAAACGCTATCGAAATCGTCGATATCAGCAGTAAAAAAAATCCTTTTTCCATTTTATCTCCTTATATTTTTTTTAAACTGTAATCCAAGCTGCCAAGCCCGCGCCGGGCGGCGTATTCAAGCATCGCGTGATATTCGGGCCTCCCCTGGTATTTCGCGAATACGTCCTCCTTCTTATTTAACAGATCGGAGGTCGCCTTGTCAAGGCTTACGATATCTCTTGAGGCGAGTATGCCCAGGTCTTCGCTTATGATCGTATCGTTTTTGTCCGAGATGCAGTCGCATTCCTTTGTCACGTCAATGGCAAAATTAATAAAAAATTTATTTTTAAATTTCGATAATATAAATTCCGCGACCTCGACCATCCTCTTTAAAAATACCGGCGTCTCCTCGACCCAATTTACGGTTACGGCGGAGGTCTTGCACGCGCAGAGGCATTCGCCGCACCCGATGCAGATCTCCTCGGCGATAAAGGCCTTTCCATCCTTCCAGGCGATAGCGCCGGCAGGGCAGACCTCGAGGCAGCAGCCGCAAGAGGCGCATTCGCCTTCTTTAATGCGCGGTTTAAGAGAAGAATGCTGGACCTGTTTTGTCGGCCTGCAGACCATGCCCATCGCGACATTTTTAATGGCGCCCGCGTATCCCGCGGCTATATGTCCGGTTATGTGGGAGAGCACCACCAGGCTGTCCAGCATGCCTATGAAGGACGGGGCCTTTATCCTGGTTACATTAGGGGCGTTTAACTCATGGTACTTCCCGTCCTGTCCAAGCAGGCCGTCCGCTACTATAAAGGGCGCGCCGAGTTTAGATTGTCCGAAACCCTTGTTGGCGGCAAGGCCAAGATGGTCTACCGCGTTGCGGCGGCTTCCCGTGTATATAACATTGGTATCAAAAATAAAAGGCCTTGTATTTCTTTTTTTTAATTCCGCTATGATGACCTTAACCGCTTCGGGCCGGATATTATAGACGCACTTGTTCTCGCCGATGGTCAGTTTTACCGGAATGAGCTCGCCTTCTCCGTAACCGGAAAAGGGATTTGTTTCTTCAATGAGCTTTTTTAACGCCGATTGGCGGCTTTCCGGATCTGATTTTTTTATTTCCGAAAAATAAACTTCGCTTTTCATTTTCTCCTAGAATATTAAGCGCCTCAAGGACCAGTTTTCTGTTATTTGGATTTGTGCATTGCATGAGGGCGCGCTGCATCTTTCTTTCCTTAAACGTCTTTGCCACATAAACAGGCCTGCCGGTGAAAGGGTTTTTTTCAGTGTAATACATGCAGGCCGAGGCGGTCATCGGGAGCGGCAGAAAATCCTGGATCTGTTCCGGGTGGATGCGCTGTTTTAAAAGATAAACGGCCATTTTAAACGCCTCGCGCAAACCCGCCCCCGGATGGGAACTGATAAAATAATTTACTATATATTGCTCTTTACCCAATTTCCTGTTTATCGCGGTATATTTTTTTTCGAATTCCTTATATTTTTCAAAGGCAGGTTTATTCATCAGGCCTAAAACCGTATCCTCCGTATGTTCGGGCGCCGCCTTGAGCTGTCCGCTTATGTGGCCGGCGCAGAGGGCGGAAAGATAGCCTTCCGATTCCTTATCGTTTAAGAGGTCATATCTTAAGCCGCTTCCTATGAATACGTGCCTGACCTTCGGTATCTTTACCGCGTCCTTTAGAAGATCGATTGCCGTTTTATATCCCATCTTAAGATTTCCGCATTTTGACGGCATCAGGCAATTCCTGTCCCTGCACGCGCCTTGTTTTTTCCACCCCTGGCACTGGGCCTGGTACATGTTTGCGGTCGGTCCGCCTATATCCGTGATGGTGCCCTTAAAATCCTGCCGGCCTGCCAGGATCTTTATTTCTTCAAGGATCGACCCGGGGCTTCTGCTTTGAACGATCCGTCCCTGATGAAAATACAGCGAACAAAAACCGCACTCGCCGCAGCAGCCGCGATGGGCAATTATGGAAAATTTTACCGTCTCAAATCCGGGAACGCCCCCCTGCTTATCATAGGCGGGAAGCCATTTCCTATTGTAATTTAAAAGCGCGATCTTGTCCAGGTCTTCCGCGCCAAGAGGCGGCGCCGGCGGGTATTGGATCACGAACCTTTCGGCGTGGGGCTGGACAACCGTCCTGCCTCTGACAGGATCGAATTCCAGATAAAAATCCCTGAAGGCCCTATTGAACTTCTCTTTATCCTTTTTTACCTCTTCAAAAGACGGCACGGTTATAAAATCCCCAAGCCCTTCGGTTGAATTTCTTACCACAACGGTGCCCCTGATGCCGTTTAAGGTCTTTATATCCGCGCCTGCCTTAAGCCGCTTCGCTATTTCCCTGACCTGTGCCTCGGCCATGCCGTAAACCAGGATATCCGCCTTTGAATCAAGCAAGACGGAACGCCTGATATCATTGTCCCAGTAATCATAATGGGCGAGCCGCCTTAAGCTCGCCTCTATGCCGCCTATGACCACCGGCGCGCCGGGAAAGGCCTGCCTTATCCTGTTGGTATACACAATCACCGCCCTGTCAGGCCTTAAGCCCGCCTTCCCGCCCGGAGAATAATCATCCGTTCTTCTTGGCCGTTTATTCGCGGTATAATTCGCTACCATGGAATCGAGATTGCCCGCGGTTATGCCAAAAAATAATCGCGGTCTGCCCAATTTTAAAAAGTCATCGGGGCTCCGCCAATCGGGCTGAGCGATAATGCCGACGCTAAAACCTTCGGCCTCGAGGACCCTCCTTATAACCGCCGCCCCGTATGAGGGGTGGTCTACGTATGCGTCTCCTGTTATCAGAATGATATCCATGGATTATAATATCCCGTCATGAGGCGGGGAAACCTCAGCTTGACGCCGGAAATTATCTCTCTTATCCCAAGCATCCGCAGGCTCTCTTTTCCTATGCCTAATTCCCTGAAATAGGCCAATGGGTCAAAATTAAGGTTCCTCCACTGTATCATGTTTATGCGGTTGTTTTCTAAAAAATCATTAAGCGCCCCGTATTCATCCACCGAATCCGTAAAACCGGGCAGGGTCAGATAATTAATCGATACAAACCCTCTTCTGACCGAAATTTTTACGGACCTTAATACATCCTTAAAGGCGTAGCCGCGGGGTTTGTAATACCTGATATAATATTTTTCTCTTACGCTGTTTAAACTAATCCTTACGCTGTCTAAGCCCGCGTCGAATAATCTGTCGAGGGCCTCCGGCCTGCTCGCGTTCGTATTTATGTTTATCGTCCCTTTATGGGCGGCCTTTCGAATCAGCCTGATCGATTTTTCTATGACCTCCGCCTTAAGCAGGGGCTCGCCTTCGCACCCCTGCCCGAAACTGACAACCGGCTTTTTTACGTTATTCATATGAAAGAGCGCCGCCTCGGCGACCTCTTCGGGCGAGGGAGCAAACTTTATCCTCGGCTGGGAAGCGCGGCAGGGGCCTTTTGCCTGATAAGAAATGCATCCTATGCAGGAGGCGTTACAGGCGGGCGATACGGGTAAAGGCCCCTCATACTTTCCGAGAAAGAAATTTTGCGCGCCGGGACAGCCATAAACCCGCGCGCAATCCGCAAGATGCCTTACCAGCCTGTTTTTTGGGAAATGCCTAAGGATCTCCGGTATATTCCTTAAGGCCTTGGCTGTATCGATGAAGGCGGGATCGTGCCTGTGACTCCTGTCGACACGAAGCGCCGCGGCATAAATTCCGCCCTTGTAGAAGGCGCATGCCGCATAGGAAAAAAGGGGAAGTATCCGCGGCCTCCCCGTTTCTTTGTATGCGGCGCTAAAGGCAGCGGTGAAACCGGGCGCTATAAAAGCGCTGACCGCGAGGCCTCTCTCAATTATCGTAAATTTTCCCGAGCGAGGATCATAACCGACAGGCCGCCTTTGAGGCAGCATAAAAAGCCGGCTGCCGTAAGGCAGCCTTATCAGTTCTCTTGAAGGCAACTTGTCAAAAAGGCCGCCTTTCATCCCGGCGGCCCCAAGATAAGGATGCGCCCTTATCTTTCCCTTGTTATCCGATATAAGCAGGCGACCAATTTCTTTTTTCACTGACTATTTCCCTAAGGCAGGAAACAATTTTTATATTTCTATATTTCCTGACCGCATTTAAGCCGCTTGAGCCCCCCTTAACAAAGATCGCGTCCACCCCCGCCCTTTTTGCCGTTTCCATGTCTATATCCATGTCGCCGGCGAAGACCGTCTCGTCCTTTTTTACCTTAAACTTTTTGATGATCAGGTTTAGTATTTTTGGATCGGGCTTCAGACTTTTTATCTCATCGGCGCACAAGAGAAAATCTATCCTATCCTTAAGTCTCAGTTTCCTTACTATTATTTCGGTGAAACAGCGCGGCCGGTTCGAGGCAATCGCCGTCTTTATCCCTTTTTTTCTTAAAAAACCAAGGACGGCCGAGGCGCCCGGCCGGAGGCGGCAATACCGCTTAAGCGATCCCTTATGATGACAACGGTAAATTGAAAGGGCTTCCTGGACACTGAGCTCGGGGAAAAAAGCCTCGATGAAAAGCAGGTCGCCTTTGCCGATATTCTTTTTTGCGGTGCCATAACTGACCGGCGGATAGCCGAGGGCCTTCCTTGTGTAATTAAGGCTTTTCCATATAGCCGTATAGGCATCCACAAGGGTGCCGTCAAGGTCAAAGATATAAAGCTTATACCGCAATGACCTTTTTCACCTCTGGAACCTCCTGCCTGATAACCTTTTCAACGCCCGCCGTCAGCGTCATCTGGCTCATAGGGCAGCCGCTGCAGGCGCCTTTAAGCCTCACCTTAACAATGCCATCCGCAGAGACGTCTACTAACTCAACGTCGCCGCCGTCTGCCTGCAGGCTCGGCCTTATCTTCTTTAACGCAGCCTCTATCTTTTCTCTCATTCTAAAGTCTCCTTTCCAAAAACCAACAACTAAAAACTAACAACTATTCTATAACATTTTTCTTATTTTTCATATATTTATTGTAAATTTCGGGCCCAACGCAGTCTTTGGCGTATTTGCACCAGTCAAGACAGCATTGAGTCGGTTTTTTAAATACCGTCTTTTTGCATTTTGGGCATGTGGCTGAAATTTCATCCGACCATATTTCGGTATCTTCGCCGCAGAAAGGACATCTTATATTCTCGGGGCGGGGTTGCTTAAAACTCTGAGAGCCGGGGCAGTTAAAATTCAACTTATTATTTCCCCTTTTATACTTATTATTATCTCTCTAAATGGGACTTTCTTGCCGGACGCAGATATGGCCTCTTTTATCACACTTACCAGCCCAAAACAGCATGGGACCTCCATGTGGGCATAGGTTACGGATTTAATCTCATTTTTAGATATGACCTGCCCAAGTCTTTCTCTATAAAATTCGATATCATCAAGTTTCGGGCATCCTACAAGCAGGATTTTATCTTTCAGAAGGTCCTCATGAAAAGAGGCGCATGCGAATGGCGCGCAGTCTGCCGCAACCAGCAGATCCGCCCCTTCAAAATAAGGGGCCTGCGGCGGGACCAGCGTGATCTGGACAGGCCATTGACGAAGCTCGGACCCTCTTGTGGTCAATGGTCCATGGTCTATGGTCCCTTCGGGAGGCTTCGCTCTCGATGGTCTTCGGCCCCCAAAATCCATCATCTTTGAACCGGGACAACCTTCGTGCATATACCCGCTATGAGATAATTTTTCCTCAATTGGAATTTTCATTTTTTTCTCTTTAAGGTAACTCATGGCCTGCCTAAGATATTCATGCTGGCCGTGCTCCCTGAGGTGCTCAAGATGGGCCTTGATGACATTTCTGCCCTGCTTTACAATATTAGTCATGACCTTCTTTTCATCATAGCCCTCTGCCTCCCTCTCCTCTATAGTAATGGCGCCTTCCGGGCAGTGCCCAATGCAGGCGCCCAGGCCGTCGCAAAATAAATCGCTTATAAGCCTTACCTTGCCGTCTATTACCTGCAATGCGCCTTCAGGGCAGTTTGGGATACAAAGCCCGCAGCCATTACATTTTTCCTCATCAATTTTTATTATTTTTCTTTTTGCCATAAATAAATCCCCCTTTTTTTACCAAGGAATATATGCTGATGCCGCTTAATTGCGCGGACACATCTTTCTCTATTTCGGTTATCTTTTTATTTAACGGGCAAAGCGCGATGCTAGGGCAAACATTATTTTTAAACATGCACTCGTTTATCTTTAATGGACCCTGGAATACTTCTATTAAATCTATTAAAAATATATTTTCGGGAGGCTGCGCCAGTTCAAATCCGCCGCCTTTGCCTTTATACGATTTCAATATTCCTTTCTTATTCAATGCCTGAAATATCTTTCTTAAAAATGGCCGTGGGATTTTTAATTCCTTTACTATAGCGCTGACACAAACCTTTTCTTTCTTATGGCCTGCGATATAGCACAGGGCCCTTACCGCGTAATCAGTATCTCTGGTAATAAGTTTCAATTCTTACCCTCCTCGCTGGCCTAAAACGTGGGGCAGTTTAACGTCATATATAAATGATACCATATTAGTATCATTTTGTCAATAAAAAAAATTCGAAGGATCTCTAAGACCTAGTTTGCGCCAAATACCTGAAAGCGTTTAGCGTTGCTTTTGACCCTTCGCCTGCGGCAATGATTATCTGTTTCCCCGGGACGTCCGTAACATCCCCTGCCGCGAATATACCTGGTATGCTGGTCTCATTGCGGCTGTTTATTTTTATTTCTCCAAGTTTATTTTTTTCCACATCCTTTACAAACTCTGAATTCGGCACAAGACCTGCCTCTACAAAAACGCCCTCAACAGGCAGCGTCTCCTCTCTGTCTTCCCTTTTTATCCTAATACCTTTAACCAGCTTGTCACCGATCACAGCCGCAACCCGCGCATTGTTATAGACAATTACGATATTACTCCCAATGACCTTTTCACGCATTATGGCATCGCCGCCAAGAGCGGGGGTTATGTTTATGATATAGATACGTCTGGCAATCTTAATTAACTGGAGGGCCGCATCTAACGCGGAGTTGCCGCCGCCGATAACTGCCACGTCCTTGCCGGAGAATAGAGGGGCGTCGCAGGTAGCGCAATAGCTAATACCCCTATTCTTATACTCGCGCTCGCCGGGAACGCCTAATTCCCTTGATTTCTTGCCGGATGTTACAATAACAACCCTTGCCTCATATGGCTCTTTATCGGTCTTTACGGAAACTGCGTTGGCTATCTTTTTTACCTCTATTACCTCTTCATTTTCTTTTACTGTAATGCCGTAAGTACGCATATGCTCTTCGAACTTGGCCGCCAAGTCAGGCCCGGTGATAAATTGGTAGCCGGTATAGTTTCCTATGTCGCCGCTTATGGCGGCCTGGCCGCCGATGTCTCTGGTGATAACCATGAGATTTAATCTTTTCCGGGCGGCGTAAACGCTTGCGGTAATACCGGCAGGACCGGCGCCGATTATTATCAAATCGTATGTTTGTCCCATATAAAGTCAAAAGTAAAAAGTAAAAAGGCAAAACCACAAGTTAAAAGTTTTGACTTTTTAGTTGTGGTTTTGACTTTTTCGTTTTTACTTTTTAGTTAACAGTTTATTTTTCAAGTCTATCAGCTGCCTCAGGTGACTTTGTTCCTGCGCGATGAGGCCATCCACCGTTTTAACGTCATATGAGGGGACGACTTTTTTCATCCCCTCATAGAATACGATGGAATCCTTTTCAAAGCCTATCCCGAGATCAACGGCCTCTCTATCGCCTTTTACCTCCATGGCTATCTGCGCCCCTTTATCCTTTTTAGTGAAAACATAATCGCCGGCCAAATCGCTCAGATAGGCGAAATATTCCCCGGGATACGCCTCAGGCGGCTCATAACGGGCCACCGTGTCCAATATTCCCTTAAATACAGAAATATGTTTTTCTTCCTCGCCGGCAAGATATTCGAAGATACCGGCCATCTTCTTATCCTTTGTCTTCCTGACAAGGGCTTTATAAAAATCCCGGCCGTTCTTCTCGATTTGTATCCCCAGCTCCACTACTTCACTGGCCGCAAAGATATTTCCCATATCAATCCTTTAGATTTTCAAACATTTCCTCATGGGTTATTTCTTCGCCCATTATGTGGGTAACAAGTTGGTAGGTATCGTGGTCCTTGCCAAATGTCTTCTTTGCCAATTTGTTATAAACCTCTATAGCGCCTGCCTCCGCCTCCGTGACGATTTTAATAATTTCGTCATAATCAGCGAGATCCTTCATGACTCCCGGATACGGCGAATTCGCGCCTTTCTCCAAATTCGCAATTCTATTAGTAGGAAGCCCTCCCAACTCAATAATCCTCTCCGCTAACTCTGCAGCATGTTCGAGTTCATCCTTGGCGATCTTGTTTAAAAACTCCTGCATGTCCTCGTATCCCTTGCCCTCCACGGCCTGCGCCATATACCACCAGGCATAGAAAGCCAGCCATTCATCGCAGTACGCCTTATCTAAATCTTTAATTAAATCCTTTAAATCGATGTCTACAATCTCCCTTGCCTTCTTTCCCATTTTACCTCCTCTTTTATTTGTCTAGCCTTTCACAAAATTCATCTTTAGAATGATTACAGCGATTTATAAATCGATTACAGCGATATCGTTGTAATCGATAAGTACAAGTTTTACACAAAATCACTGTAATCTCTGTAAAATTGTGAAGCCCTATTTCCTTGGGTTCATATCCTTGCCGCAGCAGATTATATCACATGTATCGACGCATCCGCAAACATTATCTACCGTAATCTCCAGGCCGCATACGCTGCAGCTATAACCCTTTTTGGCCTTTCTCGCCTTTGTGGTATTCTTTGCTCTCTTTGCCATGTCTGCCTCCTCCTTTTTTCTTAAGACGCCTTTTTAGGATATTATTATTGCCGTCACGGGACATTCCTCCGCGGCCCTTCTGCACATCTCCTCAGCCTCTTTTGGAACAACTGATACAATTACGACAGCCTTATCCTCCTCCATCTTGAACACCTCAGGACATGTTGAAACACATAAACCGCACCCAATACACAAATCTTTGTCAACCTTTGCCTTCATTATTAACATCCCCCCTTCTATATTTTCTCAAACATATCTTTTCCCACGCCGCATTCAGGGCACGTCCAGGTATCGGGTAAACTCTCAAAGGCCGTGCCCGGGTTGATCCCCTGCGTGGCATCTCCGGCGGCGGGATCATAGACATAACCGCAAACTGTGCATCTATATTTTGGCATAATTTGCCCCCTTCTCCTTTATCCTGCCGGCGATTTCCCGGCCGAATTCATAGCAGCGTTTTACATCATTCTCATCCGGCGCGTATTGCACGCCGATAGCAGGCTGGGTAACAGCTATTCCGGTTTCCTTAAGGATATCTTCTATGTCCTTAACCGCTCCTCCCGCCCAGCCAAAGGACCCGAATGCGCAGCCGATCCTGTTTTTTGGCCTCAATCCCTTTAAAAACTCCAAAAATCCCGCGAGGGAAGGAAGCATGCCATTATCATGGGTGGAAGAGCCTATGGCATATCCCCGGGCGTCGAGGGCTTCCTTGATTACCTCGGTGCGGTCGCTCTGCGCGATATCGAAAAGCCTTACCTCAACGCCCGCGTCTGTTATGCCCTCAGCTATTTTTCTTGCCATCTTCTCGGTCGCGCCCCACATGGTCTCATAAATAACTATTATTTTTTCTTTTGTCTCATTCCCGGCCCACGACAGATACGCCCTGATAATCTTCATCGGGTCTTTTCGCCATATTATACCATGACTTGGCGCGATCATCTTAATGGGAACGCTCATCTTCTGAATTTCTTCTATCTTCTTAAGAATTATTGGGCCAAGCGGCGTCAGTATGTTCGCGTAATATTTCGCCGCTTCATCCATAAGCGCGCATTCATCGACCTCATCGTCAAATCTTTGGCTCGTCGCCAGATGCTGGCCGAAGGCGTCATTGGGCATCAGAAGCTCCTCCTCGGGGCAATAGGTAAACATGCTGTCGGGCCAGTGAATCATGGGCGCCTCAATAAAGACGAGCGTCCTTTTTCCAAGTTTTATCCTGTCACCCGTTTTTACCGTCTGAAAGTCCATTGCCATATAGTAATTTCTGAATAACCCCTCTTTGCACTTTGCCGTGCCGACAACCTTTGCCCTGGGGCATAATTTAAGTATCGCGGGCAGAGCCCCGGAGTGATCCGTTTCCACATGGTTCGCTATAACATAATCTATTTTCTCCGGACTGATAATATCTTTTACCTTCTCAATCAACTCATCCGCGAACGGACCATATACCGTATCAACAAGGGCGACTTTTTCATCCATTATCAAATAGGCGTTATATGTAGTGCCTCGTTTGGTGGTATAGGTATGGCCGTGAAAATTTCTCACGTTCCAGTCAACCGCGCCTACCCAGTAAATCCCATTCTTTATCTCGCAGGGTTTCATTGCCCGCACCTCCTAATTGTCATATGGCATTTTTTAAAAATTCTTTTACTTTTAAATCCCTGTCTATTTTCTTCCTCTCGCCTGTCCTTAAAAAATTTTCCTCAAACGTAGGGGCGGTCTTTTTGTAAAATACTCCGAGGGCAATCTTCGCATCCGTATTATAATCCCACTCCCGCGCTTTATTCAATGCCTGATTATAATCCCCGGTATTGTGCCCCTGCAATTCATAGACTCGCTTATCGTAATATTCATACATGTTGTAATAAGTGACGCAGACCTGCAGAACGTCAACCAGTGAAAAACCCTTGTGCATAATGGCCTCTTTAAAGATTTTTTTGAGCAGAGGCAGGCCATGAGAAGTCCCGCGCGCCAAAAAGGCGGCGCCGCTTGCCAGCATAACTTCAAGGGGATTTATGGGTAATTCCTTTGTGCCATGGGGCGTTGAGCGGCCCTTAAACCCTAACGGCGAAGTAGGCGTGTATTGGCCCGTAGTCAGGCCGTATACGCGGTTGTTGTGTATTATCATTGTAATATCTATATTGCGCTTTGCCGCGAATATTAAGTGCTCTATGCCTTCTCCATAGGCATCCCCGTCTCCCGCGAAACCGATTACCTTTATTTCAGGGCTGGCGAGTTTTATCGCCTCGGCAACAGGGACTACCCGTCCGTGGATAGAATAAAAACTGTTCATATTTATATAATCAACTATCTTGGCGTGACATCCAATGCCGGAAACCAGAGCAAATTTCTCTACGCCGGCGCCCTCCCCGGTCAATTCCGTGATCGCCATCCTGAAGGCGCTTAATATGGCGAAATTGCCGCATCCCGGGCACCATGTATTTTGCGCATAGGTGCCTAGGTTTAACGCGCTCATCTTACCGCCTCTTTTACCCTATTGATCAGTTCCTCAAGCGAAAAAGGCCTGCCGTCATATTTCAATATTCTCTCATCAACAACAAAACCGTAAATTCCCAGTAAACGCGCCAGCTGACCAGTGGCGTTATTTTCCACGCATATTAATTTTTTGACGCCCGTTAGCGCGTCTTTAAACTGCTTTATCGGGAAAGGCCAAAGCACCAACGGCTGAATAGCCTTTAAACCCAGTTCCTGCGCCGCTTCAACAGATACACCTTTATTCGAACCCCAGCAAACCAGCGCGGTTGAAGAATCGCTATTCCCAAACGTATTTACTGTTTTATATTTTTGAAGCTCCTC
>JAQURK010000033.1 GCA_028715645.1 Candidatus Omnitrophota bacterium
TTCCAGGCAGGCGATGGGTTCGATAGGCCCGTCAATAAACCTTATAATATCGCCGGCCGTTATATTTGCGGGCGGCTTTGACAAAAGATAGCCGCCGGATTTGCCGCGTCTGCTTTCCACGAATCCGCCCCTTTTTAAGTCAAGGAGCACCTGTTCAAGAAACTTTATGGGAACATCGGCCCGTTTTGCTAAGTCATGTATCGTAATCACCCCTTTTCCGTAATTAACAGACAGATCCAGTATTGCCTTTAAGGCGTAATCGCCTTTATATGTTATGCGCATGATTTTTACCTCGTTTTTCGGCTCTTAAAAACCCTATAATCTCTACTATATTCGTATAGTATACATTAAAAGCGTTTTATGTCAAGCGAAATTTTCGCGAAGAAAAATTTCATCTATGAAAATCTGCCATTTATATAGGCTTGCGTCCTGGTATCCTGAGGGTCATTAAAAATCTTTTCGGCAGGCCCATGCTCAATGAGATTTCCGAGATACAAAAAAACGATATAATCGGCCAGCCGCCTTGCCTGCCTTAAGATATGGGTAACCAAAACTATGGTATATTGGTTTTTAATGTCTAAGAGACGTTGTTCAATCCGTTCGGCGGAAACGGGATCCAGCGCCGAAGTGGGTTCATCCCCCAATATTGCCTCGGGCTCGATCGCCAGGCCCCTTGCCAAGCACAACCGCTGCTGCTGGCCTATAGATAATTTTGAGGCGGAACTATGGAGACGCGATTTTACTTCTGTCCAAAGGCTTGATTCCTTCAAATATCGTTCTACAATCCCGTCTAATTTTTTCTTATCCTTAATACCGTGAATCCTTGGCCCGTAGGCGACATTGTCATAGATTGACATGGGCAGAACCTGCGGCCTCTGAAAGAGCAGGCCCATCTTTTTTCTTAAGCGCGTAACCTCGATCTCGGGGGCATAAATATCTTCGCCGTCCACAAGAACCCGGCCGCCGACGCTGACGCCATCCTGCAGGTCTATAAGACGATTAAATGACTTTAACAGGGTTGTCTTGCCGCACCCTGACGGCCCGATAATGGCCGTGATCTTTTTATCTGGTATATCAATGCTGATATTATTTAGCGCCTGGTGCCGTCCATACCATATGCTTAAATTTTTTACGCTTATGTGCGTCTTAGATCCCATGTTTTGTAAATCTCCTTGATAAAAATCTTGCTAATACGCTTATTAATAAAATTATCGCAGTCAATATTAATGCAGAGGCATAACCACGGCTTTGGACTTCGGGAAAAGGCGTTCCTAATTGGAAAAATATCGCCAACGGCAATGTGGCAACGGGCTTAAACAACGAATAAGGCAAATAATCGGTAAAGCCCGCGGTAAATAATACCGAAGCCGCGTCGCCCAGGCCTCTTCCGAACGAAATCAATACTGCCGTTACTATGCCTGGCAATGCCTGCCTGAAGATTATCTTTATTGAAGTCTCCAGCCTGTTTGCGCCCAAGGCGTACGAGGCCTCTCTTAATTCAAAAGGTATCATCTTCAGGACCTCATCCATGCTTCTTGTCATAATGGGTATGATAAGTAAAGCCACGGTAATAATCCCGGCTAAAAGAGACGCCTTTAACCCAAAAAAGACCATAAAGGTAAAACCAAACGCGCCATAAACAATTGAGGGTATACCCCCGAGGACATCCAGGAAAAAACGCAAAGTCAGGGCGAATCTTGAATTCTTTTTCAGATATAAATTCAGATAAAAAACTACGGGCAAACTGACCAGAAGCGCCAAAAATGTCGCCCCCACCCCCAAAATAAGCGACCCTAAGATTGCGTTCAATATCCCGCCTTCTTTACCTAAATAATACCCGCCCTTAGGCGTCTTGATAAGCATATCCAAATTCAAGGCCCGAAAGCCCTTCAGAAATATTGTCGCCAAAATAAACGCCAAACTTCCTACAACAACAAATGTAGAAAATAGCATCAGCGTTTTAAAAATATTCTCTTCTATTTTTCTTCTATCCACCGGCTTCCCTCCTCTCTATCCGAAGCAAAATCGACCAACCCACCATGTTAAAAAATATCGTAACAAGCAATAAGACAAATGCCGCCAAGAGGACTGCCGCATCATACAAAGGTATGGACATCATTTCTCCATAGGTATTGGCAATGAGCGCAGGCAAGGGGTAGGCAGGATCGAATACTGATTTAGGGAATACGCCAAGCGAACAACCTGCCACCATTAAAACCGCCATCGTCTCCCCAAAGGCGCGCGACAGACCTAAAATTACCGCGGCGATAATACCGGGCCAGGCCTTTTTTAAAACAACAAATTTTATGGTCTGCCACTTGGTCGCTCCTAAGGCCGATGACGCCTCCCTTATCTCAAAAGGGACCGTCCTGATGACTTCCGCGACAATAGAAATAATTATGGGGAAGGCCATCACTGCCAGGACAATTCCGCCGGTCAAGGCTGAAAAACCCGTCAAAGGCACAATCGCGATGACCCCCCATACGCCATAGACAACCGGTGAAATTCCGGCCAGCAAATCGATGAGCGGTTTGGCAAATTCTCTCGTCCTTCTATGCGCGTATTCGGAAAGATATATTGCCGTCAATATGCCTAGTGGCACGGCGATGCCCATCGCAATAGTTGTTACCCAAAGCGTGCCGGTAATAAAACTAGCCAAGCCAAATTGGCCCTGGGTCGGATGCCAGGCGCCGGAAAATAATAAATCCTTTAAAGGCCTCATTGCCAATATTGGCTTGGCCCTTTGATATAAGCCGAATACCATAAAAAATGCCAAACTAAGCACAAAAAGGCATAGGCCAAACATAATCCGCCGCGCCAAATTGTCTTTAACCTGCCTGCCGGCAGGCAGGAATTTTCGAATATCCATTTCGCACCTATATCGTCATTGCGAGGCCTGCCGACGAAGTCGGCGTGCCGAAGCAATCTCTTTTTAGATTGCTTCGCTTCGTTCCTGCTTCGGCTTCGCCTCGCAGTCACTCCGCTCGCAATGACATCAAGATCTTTGTCCTTTCTTCCTTAGGCAAGGATAAGCTTGTTCCTACTTCGTCAACGATCCTTGCGCCTTCATCAGAAAGAATAAAATTAATAAACTCTTTTACCAATCCTGCGGGTTTTCCTTTGACAAAGAAATAATTCTTTCTTGTAGCAGGATACCTGCCGGCCCTGATGGCTTTAACAGCATTCTCGCGCGTCTCATATATTTCATCGGCGTCGGCGATGTCGTTTTCATTGGAGTCAATGGGAACTAACCTTGCCCCCTGGACTACTGTTCCTTCTCGTGTGAAGACATAGCTAAAATTAGAATAGCCTATTCCAACCGGGTCTCTCTTGGCCGCTTCCAGCAACCCGGGATCGCCGTACACGCCTATACCCTTTAAATCTTCCTGCTTTTTACCCAGATATGCTGCCCAACTCTGCGCCGCTCCGCAGGAATCGGAACGTGTATATAGATGAATGGGTTTGCCAACTTTAGCGCCTACCGCGTCATCCCAGGTGGTGATAAATCCTGTAACATAAATCTCGAGCCAGGTTTGTCGTTTAATGCCTTTCTTAAGTAAGTCCGGCAAGGCCGGGTTCTTGTCGCTTATTACAGGGTACACGGCGTCATGCAGGATGTAAACAGGCACTACCCCTTTTTTAATTTCTGCCGGATCAGGCTCCCGGGAGACCATCCCTATGTCCACTAACCCTGCGATGGCGTCAGCTGCGCCCTTGCCTGCGCCGCCTGCTGATACGTCGATTTTTACTTTTGGATGCGCTTTCTGAAACGCCTCTGCCCACGCCACAGCTGTCGGATAAATCGCCCACGCCCCGGACAAGGTAACAGTGCCTTCAAGTTCTTCTTCTTGGGCCAAGCTGATATTACTTAACCCTAATAAAAAACTTGTTACCAATAAACTCATTATTATTTTCTTCATTTTATTTTCCTTTCTTTACGTCATTGCGAAGGAGTTCCGCAGGGACAACCGAAGCAATGACGTGTTTTAAAACTGTAACGTCACTTGCCCTGTCAGGGCATTATTATCCACTTCTTTAATACTCGTTTCATCCTTTAATTCATAATCAAGCTGAAAGAATGCCCACTTGTTAAAATACCAGTTTCCACCGAGGGTGTATACATTAACCTCGTTCTCGCCTACGTCAACGTTACTGTCATACGTATCAAACTTAAGCACCCCCTGAAATTTCTTTGGTATAATAAAGTAAGCACCCTGCAGATACCAGCCCTCCCTATTTAGCGAACCGTCATTTCCTCTGATATATTCGCCCTTTAAGGAAAGCGGGTCTTTTACGTAAGCAAACTCTGCGCCAATTCTATCGCGATCATTCTTTCGTAGCGGCGTTCCCCAACTGCCGTATCCATTATAGTAGGAACCGCCTACTGACCATTCCTTAAAAGGATGAAAGACCAATCTTCCCGCGAAGTCCTTACGTTCATTTTTATCAGATGCGTTTATGCCTGAACCATTAAAGACCCCTGCGGCATAATCCAATAGCGCGTAATCCATCTTTGAAAAAATACTGCCGCTTACCTGAATTCCGATATCGCGGCCGTTCTGGTTGCCTATAACATCCTGGCCACGGGCAACCAATGCCTCAACAACCTGCGAGCGATTTATTGTCTCCAGCTTAGGGCTTGAGGTAAGATTCTCTTGGCTGAATGGGACTTTAAATTGTCCAGCTAGAAGTTTTATATAAGGATTAACCTTATACCCAATTGTCGCGTCTAACAGGAATGGTCCTGATGTCCCGCCAAATTCAACCTGAGTCCTGTAGTCAAACCGCTCGGTGACATCTCCCTTGATATCAAGCCGCGCCCTTCTTATATCAAAGCCATCATTGTTAAGGGTATGGTCCTGCCTGTACCGCAATTGAGTATAGCCGCTTACCTTAATTGGCTTGCCCGCGACCACATTGAACTCCTTCTGCTTTTCTTTTTCTTCCTGTTTCTTCACCGCCAAATCCGCCCTGAATCCCGCAGCGTCATCCTTTGTGAGCACACCCTTCTCTACAAGAAGGTCTAGCAGCTTATCCACATCCGATTCAGCCGCAAGACCTAAAGATGTCAAAATCAATACGCCTATTGTTATCCAACCCACAATTAAAAAAACTTTCATCTTCATTCTCTCCTTTCTTGTCAAAAAATAAAAAACCCATTACTTTTCCGGTAATGGGTTTAATTTTGACTTTTTACTTTTGAATTTTTACTTTACTCTACACATAGGTCTTTCTTGTCCCATTACCAGGCGCAGTTTTTCCCTACAACAGACGCACATCATAGCCTGCGTAACGGAGATATTATCGGCAATTTTTGGTTCGTTTGTTCGTCTTAGCATTATCTCACTTTTCTATATAATCTCTATCAACATAGTTAAGTATATCAGGAAAAAAAATATTGTCAAGCAGTTTTTTTAAAAATTTGCAGTTTGTCCTTCTGCATATTAATCTGCGCCTAAGATATGTACAAAAATCGCCGAGGCGAGGTCTTTGTCAATAGCGAACTGGCTTTGGCCGATCTGGAAGACATAGGCGGGAAAACTCTGGAGCAATGTTATCCCCGCGCCCGGCACTATGCCCATGGCCATCAATTTTTGGAGTTTTTTGCGGTCTGTTGTTTGAATGCATGCTATCCTCCCTTTTTGTTCCGCGGCCATGGCGTCCAGGGAAATAATCTGCTCGCCTTGTTTCTTTTCAATATTAACCGGGCACAATATAGAGGTATCTTTCTTTGGTCTTTTAAAATTTTTCAATAATACCTTTAACCATCTTGGCTCGGGCGGCGTCTCATAACCGCAATTCGGGCACCGTATGAGCTTGCATGTTTTGGCAAGAGAACAACCTCCGCACGACTTGCCTGCCGTCCTTTCATCAAATTCAAATCCGCATAAACCGCATTTAATCATAGATGCACCCCGAATAAAATTAACAAAAAATTAACCAGAAATCCTGTCGAAAATGAAAAAAACAGTACAAATACTGAAATGGCGATCCCTGTCCTTACCCCCCTCTCCTTTACATTCATCAGGAACTGGGCAATGCACGGCAGGAAGAGCGTCAGGGTAACGCATGCCACTACCAATTGATTGCCGTTCAATAATCCTGCCTTTTTAATATCGTATAATCCTGCCGCGCCGTAATCTCTCCTGAAGAATCCAAATAAAAAGGCAACGGATGCCTTATCAGGCAGACCTATCCATCTGATAGGATGCTCCAATATTCTCGTAAGAAGTCCAAATAAACCTGTAAGCTGTCCCAGCCAGATAAATATGCTGGCCAATATAAACATGGGAAATATCTCCCTAAAATACCATTCTACCCTGGTAAGGGTTTTTATAAATACGTTGGAAAATTTCGGTAAACGAAGCGGCGGAATCTCCATATAAAAGGAAGGCGCCTCCCCCGGCAGGATAAGTGAGGATAGAAATCCTATCAAGAGGAACACAAGGCCCACGATAAAAGCCCATAGCCATAGCCCCTTCGGGTTACCCGCAAGAAGCGAAAGAATCACCCCGAGCTGGGCAGAGCACGGCACTGCCAGGGCAAGCAGCACCGTCGCGATAACGCGCTCTCTCTTTGTGGGAAGTGTCCTGGTGACCATGGTCGCCATGGTATCACATCCTAACCCAAGGACCATAGGTATAACCGCTCTTCCTGTCAGACCTATCTTTTTGAACAGCCTGTCTATAAGAAGGGCTAAGCGCGGCAGATAACCGGAGTCTTCAATAACCGCGAACGCGATAAAAAATGTCGCAACAATGGGCAGGATAAGGGCTATGGCGTAGCGTATGCCCAGGGTAAGAATCCCGAATTCGCCTACGAACAAATCAGCCAGAAGTCTCCATGGAATAAATAAATTAAAAAGCCGCGTAAACCATAGATTAATATGCGCCTCAAAAATTTTTTTTTCTATGAAGTCAACCGCCATGCCGGCGCCAAAGCCCCCCACAAATTTATAAATGCCGTAATAAAGTATCAATAATAAGATAGGCAGGCCTGTAACGGGATTTATCATTACACGGCTAAGTCTTTCCCGAAAAGGCAGGCTTTGCCGCGGCATATGCGTCAGGACCGTCTGCATTATCCTGCGGGCTTCTTCATGGTAGCTTAGGTTAATGATATAAGTCAATGGCTGCTGATAATGTTGCTTAGTATCCCTTATAATTTTTTCTATGACCGGCCATATGTCCGGCTGCGTTTCTCTCACTTTAGAAATGAGCTCGCCGTCTTCCTGAAGCAGGAAAAGGCCTATCGCGCGTTTCGATAAGCCGTAATCTCCTTTCAAAAGCGACTCGATACGCTCAAGCGATACCTCTAATATATCACCCAGATTTTTGCCTATTTGACCTTGTGAAGTCTTCAATTTTTCCTTTCAAAACATCTATCCCTCTGCCGGTCGTAGAGGCGGTGGCGGCCACAGGCACCCTCAATTCTTTCTCAAGATGACCGAGATTAAAGCTCATTCCGATATTTTCCGCCTCGTCAATAATATTCAGGACCAGTATAACCGGCAGTTTCGCCTCTATCAACTGCAGCCCCAAAGGCAGCATTCGCTCCAGATTCTTCGCGTCAACTATATATAGAACAACCTCGGGTCTTTCGCTTAATAATATGCTTCTGGCAACCCGCTCTTCCTCGCTTATAGGAAGCAGTGAATACATCCCGGGCGTATCAATTACCTCAAATTCATTCTCTCCTATCTTTGCCCTGCCCCGCGTAACCTCTACCGTCGTACCCGGGTAGTTTGAAACATTCGCGTATGCACCGGTAAGACGGTTAAAAAGCAATGATTTGCCTACATTTGGACTGCCAACAACCGCTATCTTTTTCATAACCCCTTTCTAAAAAGGTATGCCTACAATCATTCTTGTCTGGACATCGTCGGTCTTGTCATTTAGGCCGAACATCGCTCCAAAAGAAACCCAGAATTTGTTTGCGGCGAAAGAAGCCGCAGGCCCAACGGCGTATTTTCCACTGGAATAATTGCCTTTTGATTCTAAGCCTAATTTGAACGTCGGCACTACAGCATATCCAACACCAAGGGCATATTCATGTTCTGTTTTGCCGCTTCTTTCCAGATTTCTCTTAATAACCTGATTGTAGCTTATATTCCAGTCATCTATATCTTTTGCCAGGATTAATTTTGCCTCACCGACATGCGGTTTGGACAAATCATCATCCCTTATATATTCAAAATATACCATCGGATCAAGAAAATACCTGTCCTTTTCCCCGAATCTGTATCTGGTCCTCAGCTTAAATCCATCATACTGAGACGTGGAACTTGAGGCGCTGTTTGACTGCTCCCACATCTGATACATACTTATGTCCCAATGATCTGTAATGCCATATTCCAATTCCGCCCAGTGCTTCCAGGTATTCGTGCTGGATTTGTTTGCATCCGGCACCTCTGTGGTCAGGTAATACTCAAACTCTGTCATCCCCCTGGGCATGGTCTGGTACTCATAAGTCCAGACATAACTCCGCCGGTCGGCAAAGCTATACTGTACCATACCAAACACAACCGACAAAGCAAAAAAAAGAGTTATAATCCTTTTTCTCATATCCTTCCCCTCCCTCTTTATCCCTATTTACCCTTATTTTCACCTATTTACCCTTATTATTCCTTATTGAAATTAATTTTCAACAATATCCCAAAAAAAAATTATTTCCCGCACTTACGGCATATCCCGAATATCTCCAGCTTATGTTTTGTAGGCGTAAAACTGTGCTGCTTGGCCAGTGTATCCTGCAGCTTTTCAATTTCGGGTTTCATTACCTCAATAAATCTACCGCACTTGGTGCAGATAAGATGATCGTGATGCTCATGGCCGTATTTGTGCTCAAACCGGAGGATGCCGTCGCCAAAATCTGTTTCGCCGCAGAGTCCACATTCGGACAAAAGTTTCATCGTCCTGTATACCGTGGTATAACCGATGCCATGGAACCTTTTTTTTACGAGCTTGTATAACTCCTCGGCCGACACGTGCCTTTCAGTTGCCAGGAATATATCCAATATCTTTTCCCTCTGCAGCGTATGCCTAAGGCCTTTTTCCCTGATAAATTCATCCAATATTTGAAATTCTTTTCTCATTTTTGTATTTGTTATTTATTGAAAATCATTTTCAATAGTATCATAAATAAAAAATTTGTCAAGTAAAAAATTCCTGAAATTTCTTTATCTCTCGTTTCACATCTTTTTTTGTGACAACGGCGCTTATGGCGCATAACATGTCCGCGCCCGCCATAACCGCTTCCCTGCCGTTATCAAGGGTAATGCCTCCTATAGCGGCTATAGGCATCTTAACCGCCTTACTGATCTCCCTTAATCCGGAAACGCCTATAGGCCTGCCGGCGTCTCTTTTGGTGCCTGTTGCGAATATGGGGGAAACGCCTATATAATCGGCCCCAAGCCTCTGGGTTTCTTTTCCTTCCTTTATATTATGTATAGTGAGGCCTATTACAGCCGCCTTTCCCAGGAGCCGCCGAGCCTGGCCGTAAGGCATGTCGTCTGTGCCTAAATGGACGCCGTCCGCCTTGACAGCGAGCGCTATATCAATCCTGTCATTTACAATGAAAATGGCCCCTGCCTTGCGGCACAGGGCCTTTATGGTTAGGGCCTCTTTATACATCTGGCGGCTTGAACCGGCCTTATTCCTGTATTGGACTATTTTTACGCCCGCCGCCAGCGCGTTTTTTACATCACTTATGTTACCGGCGCTGCTAAGCCCGGCGTCGGTAATAAAATAATACCCCTTTATTCGCATGCCTCCACCTTTTGCATGGTGCCAATTGTCGCTTTATCCAGATGGAAAAGGCAGTCGTACATCTTTTCCTTAAATGTCCCGGGGCCTGAGGCCCTTTTAGCGGCGCACTCGCTTGCGATCTCAAAACATACAAGGCCGGAGGTTGCCGCGAGGGCAAGGTTTTTTTCAACCGTGGCGAAGGTTCCAATGACAGAGGCTGCCATACACCCTGTTCCCACTATACTTGCCATAATCGGATGACCGTTTTTTAGTATGAATACCTGTTTATCATCCGTTATTATATCTTCCGCGCCGGTTATTACCGCGGTGCATCTGTATTTTTTAGCGACATGCCGCGCTACCTCTATCAGATTTTTTTCTACCTTAGCGGCATCCACTCCTTTCGTCTTTACGTCCTCCCCTGCTATCTTGGCTATCTCGGAAGCATTGCCTTTTATTATATCAATCCTGACCTCTTCAAGTAATTCGGCGGTTTTACGGTTTCTAAGTTCAGTCGCCCCGCAACCGCAGGCATCGAGGACAACAGGTATTCCCTTTTTATTGGCGCTTTTTGCGGCGGACTTCATGGCCTCTATGAAGTCAACGGTGAGTGTGCCGATATTAAGGACCAGGCTCGAGGCGATACTCGCCATCTCTGCCACCTCTTCTTTCGCGTGGGCCATCACCGGAGAGGCGCCGAGCACCTTTACTACATTGGCGCAGTCATAGATGGTCACCCAGTTGGTGAGATGATGGATGACCGGCTTTTCCTGCCTGACCTTTTCAAGAAGGCCGTAAGCGTCAATCCTTATTTTATTCATGGGGGTATTATCCCATATCTTTTGTTAACTTAAAAGTAAAAAGTAAAAAGGTAAAACCATCCTCTTTCTTATTTATGTTCCGGCAGGAATTCCCTTGAAGAAATGACGCCTGGGAAATAATTCGGATTTACTATTTGCGGCATAACAGATTCTGTTTTGACTCCGGCAAATAAGGCTGCCCGCGGGAGCTTATCCGTTATTTGTATACTCATAAATATATCCGGTGTTATAATCTCGGCGTTTACATGTTCTGCTGAAATACTTTCAAATATGGCAACCGCAGGAACCTCGTGATAAGCGGAGATACCATTAAAATTTTCGGGTGAAATTATGTTTGCCACCGCAAATTTGCTCTGGATATTCGCGAAGATCACAGGCGACGGAACTTCAGAAACCGCCATTATATTATTAAACGTATTAGGCGCTATTACAATCGGCATTGCCGGAATTTCGATTGCATGTTCAAATGCAAGCGCGGTCACTACTGGCTGAATAGCTGATGGCTGGGCAGCCGGTGCCTGAGCGGTTACAGGGGCTATGGCTGCGTGGGCCGGTCTTACGGGTGAAGTGACTGTCGGCGCAATTGTCTGCGCTATCGGGGCCGCCGCTGAAACCACTGCCGGGGCTACTGTCGGAACCATTACCGCGCCTGCCGGTGTCGGCATAATAGTAATATAAGGAGAGTAGCTAATCGGCTGAATGATGGGCTGCTCGCGGAAAATGACGTTGGTTCCGGAGGTTGTGGTTGTAGTTGTCGCGGCAGGTGCCGGTGTAGATGTAGTACCGAAACTCCAATTGGTATTATTACCTGAATTTGTAGAGCCGGTGGCGCTAAGCGCGAGGACGTTTATATTCTTGCAATCCTTTACATCCACATAGGAAACATTCCTTGTTCCCTGAGGATCGATACTCCATTGCGAACCTTCCGCGCTGCTCCTTAAGGTAATTAGATTTCCTGCCGCGCCGGTTAAGGTTAATGCGCCGGTAATGGTCTCTGTCGCGCCCGCGTCAATAACTACTGTCTTTCCCGGAGTAGTTACGGTCAAGCTTTCAAAAGTTGTTCCGTGGATATAGCTTGTGCCCGAACCGGCAACCGCAATCTTAAGCCCCGTAGCTGAGCTGTTGGAAAAAGTAAGATCTCCGGTAAGGGTTAAGGTTTTGCCGTTGCCGTCAAATGTGCCTGAGGTATTGCTGAAATTGGTAACCGTGGTATCGGCTGAAAGTTGTAATGTGCTTGCGCTTGTATGCTGTATTTCAGTAAGGGAAGCGCCGCCGGCATTCACGGTTTGGGTGCCGGAGCCATTGAATACTACCTGGCTAATTCCGCTCAATGAGCCGCTGTTCACAAAATTACCTGCTAAGGTAATATTCTTGCTATTGGCATTAAACGTCCCGCTCGTGTTCTCAAAATTTCCCTGCATGGTGATGTTGTCGAGAAGCTTTAACACGCCGCTGCCGGTGTAGTTAATATTATAGAAAGTGTTAGAGCCTGGGGTGATCGTCTGGGTCCCGCTTCCGTTAAATACCATCGTGGAATTGTTGTGGGTGAACGTGCCGGCGGCGTAACTGAAGTTGCCGGATACATTGAATGTCGGGGGCGGGGTAAATGTGCCGCCGTTTATACTGACATCACCTGCCACCGTGAAGGCGCCGGAGGAGCCGCCCGTGAAAGTGCCGCCGGTTAGATTCAAGCTATTGGCGGTTACGGTCTTTCCGTTCACGCCAAATGTGCCGTTGCTTAAGCTAAGTTCTCCGCTTACATTAAGGTTTGCGTCCGGCATCCAGGTGCCCGCCCCGGTAAAGGCAAGGTTGCAATATGAGGTGCCGCCGGCGAAGCTGTTATATGTGCCTGCGCCGGTATAAGTCACGGTGCTGCCGGCTGCATTGGTAATACCGCCGGAAACAGTCTCAGTTCCGGTTAAGACCAAATTTCCGCTATTGGTGATACCGCTGGCAGTGGTGAGGGTATTGCCTTGCAGATAGAGATACTTACCGGAGTCAATGGTCATACTCGCCGCCGTATAGGCGCTGTTAAGATACATATTTCCGGAAACGCGCACGCTATCGTATTGGCTGGGCATATAACCATTGCTCCAGTAGCTGGTATCATTCCAGTTTCCTGTGCCAGTAAAGGCAACAGCGCCAAAATTCCAACCGCTGTTATTCCCGCCGTTTACCGAATAATTGGCGGTGATGCTCTTTCCTGAAGTTACACTCGAGTCAGAAACAAATACATAATAGAGGGTGGTATTTTGCGGCGGATTAATATACCAGGTTGAGCCGGCAACTGTGGAAACTAAGTTTATCAGCTTACTCTGTGTCCCGCTCACCATAAGCCCTCCTGTTATGGTATGGGTTTGTCCGGCGGCAAAGGCTATTTTTTTCATAGCTGCGGAGGCATAATAACCGGAGTATCCGGAATAATAACCATCATAGCCGGCAGTGTCGAAACCTAAGAATAAAGTGTTTGTAAATAAGGCGTCGGTAAAGCTTACACTGGTATCTAAGTAAGCGGTAGGATTCATATAAGTATCGTATGTCCAGCCGCTATAGCTGGTTACCCCGCCGGAATTCATAATGAATAACCGGTAAAAAGCGGAACTACTTCCGCCGGTTTTGATATTCTGTTGGCCTGAGCCATTGAACATCACCTCGCCGTTATTGTGATTATAAGTACCATTGTTGGTCCAATTGCCTCTAACCTTCATACTTGTTGAGTGGCCGGTAAGTGTTTTGCCGGCATTAATGACAACGTTGTCAAACTGTATTGGGAGGGCGCTTGTACCGCTGATTATGCTTGTTCCGTTAAAAGTAACCGTGGAGCCGGCTTCTGCGTTGAAACTGCCATTATTGGCAAGGTTGCCGGTTAAAGTAAGATTGGTGCTGGTGGTTAATGTAAGGCTTGCGCCGGAATCTATAGTCAAACTGGCCAATGTCTTTGAACCGGAAAGTATTGGCTGCGTCATGCCATTAATATAAGGAATGGTTACATTACATGTTGAGATGGGAACAAGCCCGCTATTCCAGTTTCCAGCCGAATCCCATAAGGAGGAATTGCCGGCCCAACTAACATTCAAACTTTTGATGCCGGCGGTGGTTGTTGGCTGGGTTATTGAATAATTTGTAGCGGAGACACCTTGTAAAGTAAGACCGGATATTGTTACCGTCCATGTCCCTTCGTTTGCGTTGTTAAAAGCGCCTGTTGCGTTTGTTTTAATAAGTTCAACCGTATCACCTGAAATCGTGCCATTTACAAAGGCGTTCGTCGTATTTAATGTAGCGGCAGTCGTGCCGTCATAGTACTTATTGTCGGCGGTAATTCCTGTAACTGTAAGGGCTTTTGCCGTTATGGTCCCGGTCCCAACCGTGGCGTAGGTGACTGAGTAGTTTGCGCCTGCGTTATCATCAGTAACTGTTCCCGCGGGTGTTAAGACCTTGCTTGTTCCTACGTTCTTATTATCATAGGTCTGTGTCCAGGTGACTGTATCATTGCCCTGGAGCGCGCCGGTTGTTATGGTGGGCGTTCCGCTCGATGAGGTGCTCGCGTCATATACCTTGGTCGCGCCTGCCGCTGTTACTGTAATCGCCCTTGCCGTAATATTGGCGGTTGTGGTCGGCTGCGTAATCTGATAGTTGGCGCTGTCCGCGCCGGTCTTCGCGATGCCCGCTACCGTGACTGTCTTAGCGGTAC
>JAQURK010000034.1 GCA_028715645.1 Candidatus Omnitrophota bacterium
TCAGTGTAAAGGCTCTAATCGGTGTCCCGAATGCAGAAACTTCTTTAGAAGTTCTTCGGGATCCCGAAGAACTTCTCGAAGAGTTGACTTCATTCGGGATAATCTTTTTTGTAATCTGTGTAATCATATCTACATATTAATAATGGACGATATCTTGAATATGGGAAGGAACATGCAGATGACTATCGTCCCGATAACAACGCCTAAAAAGGCTATGATCAGCGGCTCGATCATGCTTGTCAGGCCGCTTACCGCCGCATCCACCTGCGCATCGTAAAAATCGGCGATCTTGGAAAGCATCTTTTCAAGCTCTCCTGTCTGTTCGCCTACAGAGATCATCTTTACAACCATCGGCGGAAAGACCTTGCTTTTTTCAAGAGGCGTCGCGATGCTTTCACCCTCTCTGACGCTCATCCTCACCTCGTCTATGGCCATCTCAAATACGCTGTTGCCGCAGGTTTTTGCGACGACCTCAAGGCAGCTAAGTATTGGCACGCCGCTTTTGACAAGCGTCGAAAGTGTCCTGGCGAACTTGCTTACCGAAATCTTGGTAAACAATATGCCGAATACCGGGAGCCGCAGGAGGAACCGGTCAAACTGCAATCTTCCCTTTTTGGTGTTTATATACTTCCTTAATATAAAGATCCCTGCCGCCGTAAGCGACAGAATAGCCGGAAAATATTTTCTGAAGAGGTCGCTTATGCCTATCAACAGAAGGGTAGGTGTTGGAAGGGCCGCGCCGAAACCCGAAAATATATTCTTAAATACAGGGATTACCTTGACCAGCAAAAGTACCGTAATGCCCAGCGCCATCACCGTGACAACCGCCGGATATACAAGCGCTGCCTTTATCTTTTTTTGGAGGGCGGAGGTTTTTTCAAGATACAGGGCCAGCCTGTCAAGTATCTCATCAAGCATACCGCTTGTCTCTCCGGTCTTTATCATGCTGATATACAGATTTGAAAAAATCCTGGGGTGCTTGGCAAAGGCGTTCGAGAGGCTGAATCCCGTCTCTACATCGTCCTTTACCCTTACAAGCGTCTCCTTCAATTTTTCGCTTTCAGTCTGTTGGGCGAGGATATCAAGGGCCCCCAATATCGGTATCCCGGCATCAACCATAGTAGCGAGCTGCCGGAAAAAGACAACGAGGTCATCTATCTTGACGTTCCCACGGCCAAACCTCATTCTTTTTGATGCGGGGGCGGTCTCGTCCACCGAAATGATAATGAGATTATCCGTCCGCAGTTTATCGAGGACGGCCGCCCTGTCTTCCGATTCTACTGTGCCCTTATGAGTCTTTCCGGATTGATCCTTGGCTACATATTTATATACCGGCATCTATTGCTCCTTCTAGTCTAGAGAGGTGACGCTTAAGACCTCTTCCAAGGTGGTGAGCCCGATGAAAAATTTGGCCATCGCGTCGTCCCTCAAGGTCCTCATCCCGTGTTTTACCGCATAAGCCTTTATCTCGTCGCTTGTCGCCTTTCTTACTATCATGTCGCGGATCTCATCGTCTATCATAAGGGCCTCAAGGACGCCCATCCTGCCAAGGAAGCCTGTGTTGTTGCATTTCTGGCACCCTTTGCCACGGTAAAATTTATCCTTCCCGCTTTTTTTAACAATCGCGTAATCGATCCCGAGTCTTTCAAAAACCGATTGCGGGATGTCGTAGGCCTCCTTGCAATGCGGGCATATCTTTCTCGCGAGCCGCTGCGCGCAGGTAAAGATGAGGCTTGACGCGATAAGGAACGGTTCGGCGCCCATATCTATCAGCCTCGTAATGGCGCTCGCCGCGTCGTTTGTATGAAGGGTGCTGAAAACGAGCTGCCCCGTAAGCGAGGCCTTTATGGCAATATCCGCGGTCTCGAAATCTCTTACCTCTCCGATCATTATTATATCGGGGTTTTGTCTTAGCACCGAACGAAGGCCGCTCGCGAAGGTCAGGCCTATCTCGGGCCTTGCCTGTATCTGCGTAAGACCCTCTATTTGATACTCGACCGGGTCCTCAAGCGTAATTATGCTCCTTTCAGGGACATTTAATTCGCTCAAGATTGAATAAAGGGTCGTGGACTTCCCGCTGCCTGTCGGCCCTGTCACCAGTATCATTCCGTAAGGTTTTTCGAGGGCCTTCTTAAATATGGCCGCGGATTCGGGAAGAAATCCGAGTTTATCCAGGCCTGTGCCGAGCGCGCTTTTATCCAGCAGCCTCAGGACAACCTTGTTCCCGAATGAGGTAGGAAGGACGGAGACCCTGAAATCGATCTCGTGGTTTTCCACCTTTATCCTGAACCTTCCATCCTGCGGGATATGCATCTGGGTGATGTCCAGTTTTGAAAGTATCTTTATCCTTGCGATAACGGCATTTTGGCTTTTCTTAGGCAGACTCAGGGCCTCATGAAGGACGCCGTCAGTCCTGTACCTGATCTTTAAGGCGTCCTCCGTGGGCTCGATGTGTATATCGCTTGCCCGTTTTTTCAGGGCCTCAAGGAGCGTAATATTTACCACCTTGACGATAAGCGGCATTTTTACGGAATCTGCGAGCTGGCTCAGGTCTATCTTTTCTTCGCTCACGACCTCAACCACGCCCACGCCGCTTTCATCCATCTCCTCTATGGTCTTTTTTATGTCAAACCCCCTGCCGCTGTAAAAATTTTCGAATATCGATTTTATATCGTCTTCCGTAGTCAGCACGATCTCGATATCATAATCCGTAATGGCCTTCAGCTTGTCGAGCAGGAATACGTTGAGCGGGTCTGTTACGGCAAGGGTTACGGTATTCCCTATCTTCGAAATCGGGATGACCTTTTCTTCGCGCATTATCTTTTCCGGGAAAAGCGAAAGCAGCGAGAGGTCGAGTTTATAACGCGCGAGATTTATGGGAGGGATATTGAGCTGTTTGCTGAAAATGAGCATAAGCTCTTTTTGCGAAAGGACGCCGCTGTCGATCAGTATCCGGCTGAGGCTGCCGCCCTTTTGGCTCTGGTGTTTAAGGGCGGCCTCGAATTTTTTCTCGTTAAAACCTTTCTGCGATTTCAGAACCTCTAATATCCTGTCCTTTAGGAGTATCGGCATTTTTTATTCTTATACAACCCTTGTTTCGAGGTCCTGTTCTCCCACGGTGACCCGGAGAACCTCCTGGACCGTGATGATACCCTGCTTGGCCTTTTCCATACCGTCATCCCTTAAGGTGACCATCCCGCCCCTGCGCGCCTCGTCCCTGATCGTGTATTCCTGCGCCTTTTCCGCTATGAGGCGGCGTATTACAGGGGTAATAATCAGTGTTTCAATCAGCGCGATCCGCCCTTTATAACCGGTATTCAGGCAATTCTTGCATCCCTTCCCCCGGAATAAAGTTAGTTTGCCCTTATCCATGATACCCAATTTCGTTTTTAAATATTCGTCAAGCTCATAAGGTTCTTTGCATTCCGGGCATATCTTTCTGACAAGACGCTGAGCCGAGGTCAAAACAATAGATGAGGAAATCAAAAAAGGCTCTATGCCCATGTTTATAAGCCTTACCAGTGCGCCGGTGGCCGTAGTCGTATGGACGGTTGTTAAAAGGAGATGGCCCGTAAGGGCGGACTTTATGGAGATATCCGCCGTCTCAAAATCGCGGATCTCGCCAATCATAATTACATCAGGGTCCTGCCTTAATATGGAACGCAGGGCGCTGGCAAAGGTAAGCCCTAAATCGGGCCGCGCCGTCACCTGGTTTAATCCCTCAAGCTGGTATTCTATAGGATCCTCGACCGTAACTATATTTTTTTCAGCGCTCGGTATCAGTTTTAAAAGCGAATAAAGCGTGGTTGTTTTCCCTGATCCGGTGGGCCCGCATACAAGTATCATGCCGTGGGGCCGCGCTACCGCTGCCCTCAGGTCAACCATCGCCTTTTCACCGAACCCAAGCTTTTCAATATTAAGCATCGCTGTCGTTTTGTCGAGGACACGGAGGGCCACTTTTTCGCCCAGGGATGACGGCAGTATCGAGATCCTGAAATCAACCTCTTTGCCGAGCATCTTTAACTTGAACCTGCCGTCCTGCGGCAGCCTCTGTTCGGCTATATTGAGGTTGGACATGACCTTAAATCTTGATACCACGGCGCTATGCAGGTGCCTGGGGAAATTCTGTACCGGTTTAAGCACCCCATCAACGCGGTATCTTATCCCGGTCAATTTCTCAAACGGCTCGATAAGGAGGTCACTTGCCCTGACCCTTACCGCCTCTGATAAAAGCTGGTTTGCCAGTTTTACGACAGGCGCCTCTGTAACGGATCTTATGATCTTTACGGTGTCTAGGGTCTCTTGCCTTTCTTCGTCAATGATCTCGAGGTCGGTCGGGGAAGAAATCTGCGAAACGATGTTTTCTATCTCTTCGTAGGCCTGCTCTTCATAATATTCGTTTATGGCCGTCTCAATATCCTTTGCCGAGGCGAGCACCGGCACGATCTTTAACCCGGTGGATGATGCGATGTAATCAAGGGCAAAGATATTAAGCGGATCCCCCATCGCCACAGTCAGGACGTCCTCGATCTTTGAAATAGGTATTATATGGTAATTTTTTGCGAGTCTTTTGGGTATGAGCTTTAAAAGCGAGGGATCGATCTTGAATCTTGCGAGGCTTATCGGGGGGATCCCCAGTTCCTTGCTAAGGATGGATATGATGTCTTCCCTGTCGGCAAAACCAAGCTCGACAAGTATATCCCTCAGGTCCCCGCCTTTTTGTTCCTGTACCTTAAGCGCCTCTTTTAATTTCGCTTCTGTCAAAAGGCCTTTTTTTAGCAGGGCCTTTGTCACTGCCTCTTTGAGGGATAGGCTCATTTTTTAGCGATTATTTATGATATCTAGCGAGGGCGCTTTTAAAGCCGGTTGCGGTGGTGACAAAAGGCTGGATATCGCATTTCGTAAGCGCCTCCAATTCATCCAGTGCCTCGTTATTCAGAGGGTTTACCATGGCTACGGTAATGGTCGTACCTATCTTGTCAAGCGGTATGACCCCGTATTTTTTCATCACCTGTTCCGGAATAAGCCTCAAGATCTCCGCATCTATCTCATAGTTATCAAGCGGTATATATGGAAAACCGTATTGGACGGTAAGCGCCTGCGCTATCTCTTCTTCCTTTGCATAACCGAGCGAGACCAGGATCTCGCCTATAAGGTCGCCTTTTTGTCCCTGCACATCAAGCGCCTCTTTTAGCTGCTCCTCTGTTATAATCTTGCGCTCTCTTAAGAGCTCCCCCAGTTGTTTGGATACCAGTCTTTTTAAAGCTGCCATTTGGCGGTTTCTACCGGTTTATTTTTTAAGCAGCCTGGACAGGTCGTCGGGATCGAGCGTCCTGCCAAAGGCATCGTCGTAACTGATACGGCCTTCCCTGCAAAGGTCATACAGGGATTGGTTCATTGTAAACATCCCTTCCTTTTGACCTGTCTGTATCACGGAATATATCTGGTGGGCCTTCGATTCCCTGATAAGGCTTTTTACCGCAGGGTTTGAGATAAGCACCTCTGTCGCCAGGACCCTTCCCCTGCCTGTTGCCTTGGGGATCAGCTGCTGTGATATTATCCCTATCAAAACGAATGAAAGCTGGGTCCTTATCTGCTGCTGCTGGTAAGCGGGGAATACGTCTATTACCCTGTTTATGGTCTGGACAGAATCCGAGGTATGCAGGGTCGCGAAGACCAGGTGGCCTGTTTCGGCGCAGATAAGCGCCGTCTCTATGGTCTCAAGGTCTCTCATTTCACCTATTAGTATTACGTCGGGGTCCTGCCTAAGCACGTGCTTGAGCGCCTCGGAAAAGGAATGCGTATCCTCATAAACTTCCCTCTGGTCGATAAGCGCCATCTTATTCTTATGGACAAATTCGATTGGGTCCTCGATAGTGACTATATGGCAGGGCCTTTCATTGTTTATGTAATCCACCATGGCGGCAAGGGTCGTCGATTTTCCGCTGCCCGTAGCCCCGGTCACAAGGACAAGCCCTTTTGGTCTTTTGCAAAGGGATTTGGTGGTCTCGACCGGCAGTCCGCATTCCTCAAAATTCATGATGGTAAACGGGATGAGTCTGATGCTGCAGCCGACCGATCCCCGCTGGTAAAAAACGTTCACCCTGAAACGTCCTATATCCGCCAGCTCAAATGAAAAATCCAATTCCTTGTTTTTTTCGAACTTTTTAACCTGGTCGGGAGTAAGCATGCTGTAGGCCAGCTCCCTGGCGGTCTCTTTTGAGAGGGGCTGGATACCTGACTTTTCCAGTTTTTCATCGACCCTGATCAGCGGAGGGGAATCCGCGCCTATATGGAGGTCAGAACCGCTTTTTTCGGCTACCAGTTTCAGCAACTGGTCTATCTTTTCCCTTGTCGCGGTATTTATCATTATGCTCACCTTTCTCAGCGATTAAGTCACAGATTACACAGTAATCATTTTAATATTATATTATAGAAAGTATAACAGATATAATCTTTGCGGTCAAGTGAAACACGAAAAGGCCTTTTTCCACCTTTCGAAATTAAAACACTCATCCCAGGCGTCTAATCTGGCGCCCTCCTGCCAGGCCCTGTATATAGCGCTGGCAAGACCTGCTTCAGGGCGGCTTAATTTTCCCTCAAGATAGCTCACTCTGGCGTCATGGAACCTTAATTTGACCCTTCTATTTTTTATGCGGTCTTTTATGAACTTCTGTTTTTCAAGCAGCATGCCCAGCTCATCCGGCCGTTCGTCCGCGAACTGGGTGCCTACCTTCGGCACGAACGCGGTAATGCTGACAGAGATCTCGGCATCCTTCCTTAAGGCGGCGATCGTGTTTATAAAATCCGGTATCCCGGCTAGATCATCCCATGTCTCGGTAGGCAGGCCTATCATGAAATAAAATTTTACAAGCCTCCATCCTCTGTCGAATGCCTCTTGGCAGGCGGCGGCCACCTTTTCGACGTCGATATCCTTGCTGATATGCCTGCGCAGCCGCTTGCTGCCCGCTTCAATGGCAAATGTGAGGCCGCTCTTTCTTACCTTTGCGATCAGTGAAGGCAGCAATTTCAAAACCTCTTCGCTTCTTAATGACGGCAGCGAGATCCCGATGCCGCGGCCCTCGAATTCTTCCGTCAGTTTCGTGATGAGCGAAAGTATATCGGGACAGCTGGAGCTCGACAACGATAAAAGCGAAATCTCGTCATAGCCGGTATTACGGTAAATTTCTCTCGCGAGATCCATGATTTTTTCATGCGAGCGGACGCGCACAGGTTTATAAAAGGCTCCTGCCTGGCAAAATTTACAATTAAACGGGCAGCCTCTCATTATCTCAAGCGTTATCCTGTCATGCACTATTTGGATATAAGGGACCAGGTCCTTTACCGGATAGAAGGAGGCGTCCAGATTTTTAACAGACCTCTTTTTTACCTCTTTGGAAAAGCGCGGGACATATACGCCTTCCAGCTTCGCAATTTCCTTAAGCAACTTCTCTTTAACTTCCAGACCATCGACCATAGACCATCGACTATCGAGTGCGAAGCCTCCCGAAGGGACTATAGACCTTCGCCCATAGACCCGTTTATACACATCTACTATCTCGAGAACGACCTCTTCCCCTTCGCCTATAACGAAGGCATCAATAAATTCTTCCATTGGCGCAGGGTTAAACGCTGACGGCCCGCCCGCTATAATTATCGGGAAACTATTATCCCTGTCTTTTGCCCTCAAAGGGATGCCGGCAAGGTCAAGCATGTTAAGCACATTCGTGTAATTCAGCTCATAAGTAAGGGAGAAACCAATAATATCAAAATCCCTTATGGGCGCCTTTGATTCAAGAGAGAAAAGCGGGATCTTATTTTCCCTCATCTTCGCCTCAAGATCAACCCAGGGCGCGAACACCCTTTCACACGCTGTATCCTCCCTTGCGTTTAAGACGCCGTAGATGATCCGCAACCCCAGGTAACTCATCCCGACATCGTAAACATCGGGAAACGCCAGCGCAAATCTTACCGCTGTCCTATCAAGGTCCTTCTTAACAACATTCCATTCGTTCCCCAGATACCTCCCCGGCCTGGAAACACCAAGCAACATCTCCTTTAATTTTTCTACATCAATTTGTTTCATTTGTCCTCGTGACGGGGCAGCTTGACCCTTTCTATTTGTCCGCAACGGGTCCTGCCGCCGAACAGCCCAAATTTCTTAGGGGGGTTTATCCCGCCTTCGGCGGGATCCAAGCAATGTGTAAGGCTGGCTGTGGGTTTCTGTACCCCCCATCCCCCTATTCAAAATTTGGGCGCCCGTTCGGCGTCACCCGTTGCTTTGCCCACTTATTTAGAAATTTTTACGGTCAGCTAGTAAAGGGGTCCCCCGAGGGGCGGTGCCGAAGCGGGACGTGAAAATTCCTTTTTAGCTTGGCCTTCTGCCGAAGGCAGAAGTAAAAAGGAATTTTCCCGAGAGAGGTCTGACCGCAGGAGTCAGACCGAACGTTCCCGCGAGGCACTGCCCCGAGTGGGGAATCATCAGAAGAGTAAAAATTTCTCATTAAAACCTTGTTCTTCTCATGCCTACATTGAGCAAAAGGCCGACGGCGATCAGGGTGGTCCAGAGGGATGAGCCGCCGTAGCTTATAAGCGGAAGCGGCAGACCGACAACAGGCATTAGCCCTATCGTCATCGAGATATTCACGAACACCTGGATGCCCAGCATGGTCAGGATACCTGCCCCCACAAGCCTCCCGTAAATATCAGTGGTCCTCTCTATTATTATGAGACCGCGTTTTAAGATAAGGAAGTACAGCCCTACAAGGACCATCGCGCCGAAAAATCCCCATTCCTCCCCTATGACCGAAAATATAAAATCCGTATGGCGCTCAGGCAGGAAATTAAGCTGGTTTTGCGTCCCGGCAAGCCAACCCTTTCCAAAAAACCCTCCTGAGCCTATCGCTATCTTTGACTGGATTATAGTGTAGCCCGCGCCAAGCGGATCGATATCGGGATTTAAAAATACAAGGAGCCTTTTTTTCTGGTAGGCCTTTAAGAAATTCCAGAAAATCGGAGATGAGATAAGACCGATCAACACAAATCCGATAAGATGCTTTGGCCTGGCGCCCGCTACCAGCAGCATCGCAAAAAGCACAGGCACGAGTATAAGCGCGGTGCCCAGGTCAGGCTGGGCTAATATAAGGATAAACGGCGGCGCGGTAAGCAACAGAGGGACGAGCAAACCCTTTATATTCACTATCTCTGCCCTGGCATGGCCAAGGTAAGAGGCCATCATAATAATAAATACTATCTTGTTAAATTCAGACGGCTGCAGGTTGAAACCCGCTATTGTGAACCAGCGCTGAGCCCCAAGGGTTGCATGGCCAAAGATAAGGACCAGAAAAAGGGCAAAAAGGCCAAGGCCATAAAAAAAATAACCCATATCCACGATTTTCTGATAGTCAATGAGAAGCACCGCAACGAGTATGACCAGACCGATTGCCATCCAGGTTAGCTGCTTCGGAATAAGATTCACGCCGAATTCGACGTTCCGGCTGTATGAGGCGCTATAAAGGCAAAAAAGCCCTATGATAAAGATTAGGAACACGAGCGCAAGAAGAGTCTTATCAAGTTCTTTTATATCCATTACAATAATCCTATCCTCTTTGCTTCCGCAAAGACCTTCGCCGCTAATTCGGCCGCGTCAATGCCGCCCTTGCCGCCGTGCTCCAGAAAAACAACGATGGCCAGTCTTGGATTATCAATCGGCGAATAACCGGTAAACCAGGCGTGGCTGACCCCGGCGCTTTGGGCAGTCCCTGTCTTTCCCGCTATCCTAAGACCCTCCACCCTGGCCCGCTGACCCGTGCCGCCCGGCGCCTCAACCACCATCCTCATTCCTTCCTTTATAATATCAAGCGTCCTTGAGGAAACGCCCGTATCTCTTGATTTGCCCTTTGAAACCTCAATATCGCCTATCTTTTTTACAAGATGCGGCTGGATCAGGATACCGCCGTTTGAAAGCGCGGCGGTCATGCGCACGACCTGGATAGGCGTGACAAGCAGATTTCCCTGGCCGATTGAAAAATTAAGCGTGTCGCCCTCGAACCAGGCTTCCTTTTTTGCGGAGCGCTTCCATGCCTTGCTGGGAAGAAGGCCGGCGGCCTCTTCCCGAAGGTCGATCCCTGTCGGAGAACCGTAGCCAAACCTCGCGGCGTAATTATAAATATCATCGGCTCCGGTCATTCTCCCCAGCTGGTAAAAAAAGACGTTGCAGGAATTTTTAATCCCTTCGACGACGGTCTGGGCGCCGTGACCGTCTTCATCCCAACAATCAAATGAGTTCCCGCCAAGGACATAACTGCCGCCGCAAAAAAGAGTCCCCTGCGGCATTATCCTTTTTTTCTCAAGCGCGGCCGCCGCCACCACCGGCTTAAAAACGGAACCAGCCGGATAAAGGCCGGCGATGGCCCTGTTAAGCATGGGACGCCCCGGATCGCTCAACAAATCCGCCCGTTCCCGGCTTTTTTCCTTATCAATAAAAATCCCGGGGTCGAAATCAGGTTTGCTCGCGAGGGCAAAGACCTCGCCGGTATAAGGCTCCATCACTACACAGGCCCCTGTCTTACCCGCCATCGCCGCTTCTATGAATTCCTGCAGCCTCATGTCGATGGTAAGCATCAGGTCCCTGCCGTATCTGGCGTCTTTTTTCCCGAGGAGTTTAATAAAATTGCCGCGGTTGTCCACCTCAAGCTGCATGCCCCCTCCTTCTCCCCGTAAATAATTATCGTAATTTTTTTCAAGGCCCGCCTTTCCGATGCGATCCCTGAGCTGATAACCGTAGTCCCTTAACCTATCCAGTTCCCCCTCGCCTATCTCTCCAAGATAACCTAAGATATGAGAGCCAGCCTCCCCGTATTTATATTCGCGCCGCGGGGTTACCCTGATAATTACCCCGGGAAGGACGGTGCTCTCTTCTTCTATAACAAGGGCCTTTTCTTTTCCTACGTCTTCCCTGACGGCGACCGGGACAAAAGGCGCCTTATAATTTTTCTCAACCTTCTTAAACACCTCCTCGGGGGCAAGACCGAGGATCTGGGCAAGGCGGCTCAAGGTATTCACCGACATTTTAAGCTCCTGCGGAATGACTACTGCATCAAATGAGGTCCTGCTTGAAACAAGCAAGGCGCCGTTCCTGTCAAAGATCCTCCCCCTTGTGCCTTCGACAGGCAGGAGCCTGATCCTGTTTGTCATTGAAAGCTTCACATATTTTTTATTCTTTACAATCTGGGTATACGCGAGGCTGATTACTAGGACAGCGAATAAAAAAGAAAGGAGGGCTGAAATGACCTTAATGGGATTCATGGCTACACCCTTAATCCCTTAAGGAGATAAAAAAACACAATTGAAATGCCCGTATTATACGCGGCAGAGGCCGCGAATAACCCGGACAGACCGGCCAGCGCGCCCCATGCGTCCGGATACGGCATCTTTAAGAGCCACAAAAAAAAATAAAGAAACGCAAGCGAACAAAAAATCATAAGAAGGAATGCCGGCAGGGTCTCTTTATAAAACCATCGGCCAAGATAACCTGTTATTGAGCCAATCGCGGAATACAACAGGACATTCACCCAGAAGGAATCGATCGCGAAGATGCCGTTTACCGCGCCAAAAAAAAGGCCCAGCCATATGCCCGGTTTCGGCCCATATTTAAGGCTGACAAATACAAGGATTATGAGTTCAAGATTGAAGGTGGACGTCCCTATCCTGACATATGCCAGCGCGGTGATCTGTAGAATTACAGCCGCAATCGCTACGAAAAATATACGCATAGGATTTAGAATTTTTTATTCCGTACATATTACCTCTTCGATCTTGAAGAGATTCGAAGAGGGCCTTACAACGGCGGTTGAATAAAGAGAACGGACATCCTTTGAAACCTTTACTACTTCTCCGATCAAAATCCCGTTCGACGCAAGCCCGCCTGATTTTGCCGCGATTACAACGTCTCCCGGCTTTATCCCCGTATCATAGGAAAGATAAATAAGTTTGCACAACCCGTGCCCCATTCCCGTGAGTATGCCCTGTTCCCTTGTCCGCTGGACGACCGCCCCTATCTTTGAATTCGGGTTATCTATCAACATTACCTTTGATACGCCTTCCCCGGTCTCATATACCTTGCCGACCAATCCGTCGTTCTTGGAAACGCTCATGTTCTGGACAATGCCTTCTTTTCGGCCTTTATCTATTATAATAAAAGTATCCCAGCTGGACTGGTCCCTGCCGATCACCTCGGCCGCTATGGCGCCTGCCGCCAAACTATTTTTAAAAGCGAGCAGCCTTCGCAGCCTCTCATTCTCTTCTGCCGCCTCCTTCATCTGGACCGCCGTTTTCTTTAATTGCCCCGCCTGTTCCTCAAGGAAGGCGATCTTTTTTTCATACCTGTTTTTAAAAGCGGCGAGATTATATATGCCCCTGGCCGACCTTGTCGCGGCCTTTAAAGAAAATTCCATAAGGTCTATAATACGCGGTCTGATTTTATTTATAAACGGAGGGTTGATTAGACTGGCAACGATTAAAAAGGTTAAAACCGCGGCTAGAAATAGGTAAGTCTTTGTCCTATATCTCACTCTTTGGCGCGACTGTTACTCTCCTCAGGTAGTGCAGTTCGGTCAATACCTTGCCTGTCCCCAAGGCGACGGCTGTGAGGGGGTCGTCTGCCACATGTACGGGGAGCCCGGTCTCTTCCTGGATAAGCCTGTCTAAACCTTTTAAAAGAGAACCTCCTCCCGCCATTACTATCCCTCTTTCTATCAAATCCGCCGATAATTCAGGCGGCGTCCTTTCCAGCGTTATGCGAACACTTTCAACTATCTGCGAAATGGGATCAGCAAGCGCCTCCCTGATCTCCTCGCTTGAGATAGTAACCATCTTCGGAAGGCCCGCTACGAGGTCCCTGCCCCTTACCTCCATGGTTAATTCTTCCTCGAGCGGATAGGCAGAGCCTATCTTCATCTTTATATCCTCCGCGGTCCTTTCACCTATCATAAGGTTGTATGTCTTTTTAAGATATTCCTTTATCGCGTCGTCCATTTCATCGCCGCCGATACGGATGCTCCTTGAAAAAACTATGCCGGCAAGCGATATGACCGCTATCTCGGTAGTGCCGCCTCCTATATCTATGATCATGTTGCCTGCCGGTTCCTGTATCGGGAGGCCTACCCCTATCGCGGCTGCCATCGGCTCTTCGACCATGAATACCTCTCTTGCCCCCGCGTGAAGCGCCGAATCCTTTACGGCGCGCTTTTCAACCTCTGTTATGCCCGAAGGTATGGCGATTACCATCCTGGGCCGGACCAGGTGCCTGGACTTATGCACCTTTCTTATAAAATAACGCAGCATGCTTTCCGTGATCTCAAAGTCGGCGATAACGCCGTCCTTCATCGGCCTTATGGCGACAATATTTCCGGGCGTGCGGCCAAGCATCCTCTTGGCCTCTTCGCCGACGGCAAGGACATGGCTGGTACC
>JAQURK010000035.1 GCA_028715645.1 Candidatus Omnitrophota bacterium
AGATATTTTAAGATGCTTTTTTTCCTGACCTCGGCAAGCCTCATGCAGAGCTTGTGGGATAACGTAATGGGAAGCGGCATCAATTCCGAGGTTTCCCGGCACGCATATCCCATCATCATACCCTGGTCTCCCGCGCCTCCCTTATCGACGCCCATGGCGATGTCGGGTGATTGCGTATGGATGGCATTCAAGATGGCGCAGGTGTGGTAATCAAAACCGTACTTAGGATGCGTGTAACCTATATCCTTTAACAAATCCCTGCATACCTTATGCATATCAACATAGGCGGTTGTAGTAACCTCGCCGCCTATTATTAGAAGGCCCATCGTAACATAGGTCTCGCAGGCGACCCTGCCTGAGGGATCCTGCGTCAGCACCTCGTCCAGGACAGCGTCAGAAACCTGGTCGCATACCTTGTCGGGATGTCCTTCCGTAACGCTCTCCGAGGTAAATAAAAAATTCCGTTTCGCATGCATATCTTTTACCATTTCCGATTCTCCTTTTCCATTTATTATTTAGAGCTGTATTTTTTATCCGCCGCCTCAAGCGACTTCAAGTCCCCTATATCATACCAGCCGCCCGTAAACACAAAACCGTATACCTCGTCATTTTCGCTCAGCCATTTTATATAATTTCCCGGCGCGTCCATGGTTTTCCCCGAGGCCATATAATCAGGCATGCGGGCCACGACCTCCGGCGGGAAATAATAAACACAGGTCGCGATGAGGGTCGATGTGGCTTTAGGCGGTTTTTCCTCAAACCCCGTTACCTTTCCTTTAGCATCTATATGAACAACCCCGTACCGGCTGGCCTCTTTCCTGTCCTTTATGTCAAAAAGGGCCAGGGAGGCATGGGGCCCGCGCGCCTGGGCAAAGGCATAAAAGGCCTTAAGGTCAAATTCAAAAAGATTATCGCCTCCTATTACCAAGAGTCCTTCCTTTATATCATGGTTTTTGACGACAAGTTCCATATCCCCTATCGCGCCCAGCCTGTTCTCATTCGTCGTTGTGCGGTCATTTACGATCTCTATTTGAAGGCCGGATCCGGTTTCGGATTTAGCGGATGAGGCCTTCCATTCATTGAACGAATCAAAGAATTTTTGATTCGTTACGATAAAACATTTTTTAATGCCGGGGATTTCATTGACCTTTTCAAAGATGCGGGCCAGGATTGTTTTTTTGCCTACCTTAAGGAGAGGCTTGGGTTTGTTTAATGTGAGGGGATAAAGCCTTGTCGCGTAACCTGCCGCTAAGATTAATACAGTCATAAAGTCAACTCAAAATTAAAAACACAAAAGTAAAAACCACAATTTAAAACTTAAAACCTTTTACTTTTACCTTTTAACTTTTGGTTTTTCCTTTTTCCTTTTTACTTTTTAGATAACTCTTTCTTTAAATAGGTTATTTCATCTACCGGCGTCGGGTCCTCGCCGTTTAATATCGCCAGGTAAAAACTGGCGAAATCGCCGACATATATGAGCGAGCAGATCCTTGCCAATAAACTATTTCCCGTAGAATTGAGCTCGACTACCTTATGGCAGCTGCGTTTTATTACGCGCGCCGTGATCCTTATCCGGTCTTTTACCCGCGGATGGTCATCCATATCTTTAAGGAATACCGCCACTGTTTTTTTCAGCGCTGCCTTAGGATGGCTGTATCCCATTATCTCATTGTGGTCCATCTCCGGCAGAAAATGGCTTGTCGCAAGCGATTTGGAATTCTCGCAGAATTGGCCCCGCCACCTTGTTATTACGCAGTCAAGGTGTCTGCCCCCTCCGTATATCGCGGCTATCTGGCCGTACAGGTCACCGGCTATCTTTTTTGAGGGATTATTTTTTAACTTTACGCCAGGTCCAAGGAGCTCATCCCTTAGTTTATCCATGACCTGTATCGTCTCCACGATATCATTACTTTTATCCGCTGCCAGTCCCATCTTATAAAAGGCGGACAGCACAGGAACGAAGGAATAACCAAGGGCGCACCTCGGCGGGATGGATTTTTCAGGTATGTTTATGACAGGGTAACTGTCGGAGGCGGCCATTGCCGCCAGTCTGCCGCCGCTTGTAAGGACGATGATCACCGCTTTTTTATCCCGGGCCTTTTTATAGGCGCTTAAGGTCTCTTCTGTATTTCCCGAATAACTGCTGGCAAAAAAGAGCGTATTGGGCCCGACAAACGCGGGGATATCATAATCCCTGTTAACTATGAAAGGGATTTCCATCTCTTCTGAAAGGCAGCACCTGGCCACATCCCCTCCGATAGCGGACCCGCCAAGGCCGCTAAAAACTACACTGGATACGGCTTTGGCGTTCGGCAATTTAACTGGGCCTGTAAGCCCCATGGCCTTTTTTAACTGCGCGGAAAAACCCATAAGTAAAGAAAGCATATCGGATTTATCGAGCCGTTTTATATGACGCCTGTCATCCAGTATATCAGTCATTCTATTTGAGCTCCGCTTCGGGTAAGATCTCTTTTAATTTTGCCATCGCGAATTCCTCGACCTCGCGGCCGGTAGAGAAGGAAAGCGCGCGCTCGGCTATTTCCTTTGCCTGGGCCATGCTCAGGGACCTTATTATCCTTTTTATTTCCGGGATAAGCGCCGAGGACATGCTGAATTCATTCATGCCGAGTCCCAGCAGTATAGGGACGAGTTCAGGTTCTCCCGCCATTTCACCGCATATCCCGACCCAGATACCCGCATTGTGGCCGTTTTCGATTATTCTCTTTATAAGACGAAGGACCCCGGGGTGCGTGGGCTCATAGAGGTAGGCGATTTTTTCGTTTACCCGGTCTACGGCTATCGAATACTGGATAAGGTCGTTTGTCCCTATGCTGAAAAAATCAACTTCTTTTGCCAAAAGGTCGGAGATAATCGCGGCTGAAGGGATCTCTATCATTACCCCGACCTGGATATTATCGTCAAAAGGGGTGTTCTTTGACTTGAGTTCTTCCTTTACTTCCTTTAATATCGCGTTTGCCTGCCGCAATTCTTCGAGCCCCGATATCATAGGATACATTACCTTGAGGTTGCCGTGCGCTGAGGCCTTCAAGATGGCCCTCAACTGAACTTTAAATATGTCCGGGCGCGCGAGGCAAAATCTTATCGCCCGCCATCCCAAAAAGGGGTTCATTTCATGCGGGACCTCAAGATGAGATAAAAATTTATCGCCGCCAAGGTCAAGCGTCCTTATTATGACCGAATGCGGGGCCATCTTTTGCGCCACACTCTTATACGCCTCATAATGTTCCTCTTCGGTAGGAAGGTCGGCCCTGTTCATGTAAAAATATTCCGTCCTGTAGAGCCCTATGCCCTGCGCTCCATGATATATTATCGAGGGCACCTCTTCGGGCATCTCGATATTGGCCACTATCTCCACCTTATGCCCATCGGGCGTCTCGGCCGGGAGATCCCTTAATCCAAAGAGGCTCCGTTCCCTTTCCTCAAAACCTTTTTTCTGATGCTCATAATCCCGGATGGTTTCCTGCGCTGGGTGGATTATGACAAGGCCATTGTTGCCGTCAACGATAACGGTATCCCCGTTTTTTACGGAAGAAGTAATCTCTTCGAGGCCGACGACCGCCGGTATCTCGAGAGATTTTGCCATGATGGCCGTATGCGAGGTCCTGCCGCCGATATCCGTCGCAAAAGCGGTCACCTTGTCCTTATGCATGCTGGCGGTATCAGAAGGAGAAAGGTCATACGCGATAACGATAACGGGCACTTTGAGTTCGCTTAAGGAATCGTGTTTGGCGCCGATAAGATTCTTTAAGATGCGCCTGCCGACATCGTTTATATCGCTCATCCTTTCTTTAAGATATTCGTCATCTATCCTTGTAAAGGCCTTGATGTATTTTTTAAGGACCTCCTGGAAAACATATTCTGCCGAAAGATGTTCCTTCTTAACCCTGGTTATGACCTCGTCTATGAGCATGCTGTCTTCAAGTACCAACAGGTGGGCGTTGAATATTTCTCCGTGCTCAGCGCCTATTTCCTTTGAGATCTTATCCTTTATCTTAAGGATCTCATTCCTGGTCTTATTCAGTGTTTCCTTAAAACGCTTGACCTCTCCGATAACGGCCTCTTCCAGTATGGGCCTTTTAATGATCTGCGTTATTTCGTGCGTATCGAATAAAAAGGCCTTCCCAACGCTTATCCCTGGCGCCGCCGGTATGCCCTTTAGAATCCTCTGTTTCACTTTTTTATCTTTCCCTCGGGCTCTTCCATTTCGCCTAATAACAGTTTTTCCAGTTCCTCGACCGCCTTTTTCGCGTCGGGCCCATCCGCCTTTATATATATATGGCTTCCCTTTTCGGCCGCGAGCATCAATATGCCCATGATGGATTTACCGTTTACTTCCTGGTTGTTCTTTCTTACGGATATGGCGCATTCAAACCTGTTGGCAATCTGGACAAAAATGGCTGCGGGCCTGGCATGCAGCCCCTGTTTATGTTTTATTATAAGTTTTTTTTCGACAATCATTTTGCTATTTTATTTCGAACGACATCTCTGCCGACCATGCCTGTCTGGCCTTAAGGTTCAGCCGCCAGTGAAATAAGAGGCAGAGTTCCTGGTAAGTTTTTTCCAGGCCGGATTCCGATTCTGAAACCGTCTCTACGGGATAAAACCAGACGCCCGCTGTTTTGTTCAAGGAAAACTCAACGGGGAGTTTAAACCATTCATCTTTTATCGCCAGCCGGTTTACTTCCTCAAGCGCGCCTATCCTGTTTAAGGCGGGGTCCATCAATGTAAAGTTAAATTCGGAACCGAACCATAGTTCCATATCCTGATCCGCCATGCTTATAAGGCCGTAAGAAATATACAGGACCGGCTTCTTCGCCTCTATCCTAAGGTCCTTGGTCAATTTCAGTCTTGCCTGGCCGCCCTGGCTTGCTATCATGCCCTTCCTTTCAAGCGACACAGACAGGCTGTTTTTCTCTTTTTTTACGCGAAAATCATAACGCGAATCCGAAAAATCCCCAAGCTCTCCGAACGCGGCCTTTGAAAAATTCTCGGGATTCGAATCGGCCGCCAAAAAATGCTCTATCATACAGGATTTGCCGCGCCGGTCATAATTCAAGAACTCGCCGAGATTCTTTTCCTTTACCATTGTAACTTCATGTATGCTTGAGACACCGTCTGAGCCCTTTTGCTGCTGTCCAGTATTGTCTGATTTTATTTTTTGATGATATGCCTCGGGACTGCGCCTCAAGGTATTGATCAGGTTTACGGACCTTGGCCTATAATCCAATTCCTGAATGCAGCCCCCCTCACCCGGATCGAGATATAGATTTATAATACCATTTTCAAAGACTATCTCATCCGAGCCGTCTTTGTCGATGTCAAAGGCCTCGGTCCTTAAGACTGCCTTCCCGGGCCTTGAATCGTCTATCCCTTTTTCGGCGTCTATTATATTTTTGTATATTGCGGCGCGAAGGTGGTGAAGATAGAGTCCGCCAAATACGCCATGCCAGTAGGCGCAGTTGCATTGAGAACTGTAAAGGGCCTCCCTTGCTTTCTTTAAGCCCTTTGATGCGGCCGGTTCCTCTCCTTCCGCCATTTTTAATCTTTCACTCGCGTAAAGCATCCTTTTTTGCATCCAGTTAGCCTCGGGGTATTTTACAAGGAAATTCCTGAAATATCCCCCCGACCATTCAAGCATTTCCGGATAACTCGCGCAGGGTATGTATAATCTCCCCAGGGGTTCATATTTTTTCATATATTCCGACGGCGTTATCACATTTATCCATTCAAGATTTGCCTCAAGCGCCGTAAAAAAATTATCAAGCCATTTTTCCTCATAAACCCACTTATAGGTCTTCGGCCAAAGGCCGAATTTTTCGCCGTCGTCGCCGAAGGTAACCGCCCTCGTCCCGTCAGGGGTAGCGACCGACCTTAGATAATCTATCGTCTCGTGCGGTAATTTAAACGGCAGGTTATACCTCAGTTTTTTTGAGGAAGGGAATATGGCAAGGGTAAGCCCGTCGTCTTCGGTCAGATAATAACCAAGTATATCATTCCCCTTTTTACCGGCCATCTCAAAATGCGAGTCATCAACGACCGTATAGGAGAGGCCCGCCTGAGAAAATATCTTCGCAAGATAAGGCTCCCATACGCGTTCGGTAAGCCATGCGCCCTCAGGTTTATTCCCCGTCATTTTTTTTACATAATCCATGTGCATCTTAAGTTGTCCAAGCTTGTCCCTGTCGGGTATTAGAGGAAGTATCGGTTCATAATATCCGCCGCTTACTATCTCCACCTGGCCTGATTTTGCCATTTTTTTTAACTGCTCGAGAAATTCAGGCTTTTTTTCCTTTATCCAGTCAAGCAAACACCCTGAATAATGCAGCGCGACCTTTATCCTGGGATGGTCAGCGAGCACTTTTATAAAGGGCAGGTATACCTTATTATATGCCTCCTCAAAAACCGAGCCAAAATTACCCACGGGCTGATGACAATGAATCACCAGTAAGAGGTTTATCCTATTTGGCATGAGATCTTGACCTTTTGGACTCGTTTAGCAAATCAAGCGTAAGACTGGCCGCCTTCGCCGAATCATGCCTGACCTTCTGGCTTGCCTTATCTACAAGCGGCGCTTCTACGACCTTACAGCCGAACTTAAAGGCGTCCTCCTTGTCTATCGGAACAGGCGAGGACCCTTCCTGCTCATAATTCTTCATTTGTTCTTTTGAAATCTGGCCGTTATTCGCGATACAATAATCCAGTAGATTTTCGCCCACATAACTGCTTAAGACTCTAAGGTGGTCGCTTGCCTTGTAATTATCGGTCTCTCCGGCCTTTGTCATTATCGCCATCATGTAAATCTTCGTTGCCTTTGAGGCGGAAAGGGCCTCTTTTATCCCTTCGACTAAAAGCCCGGGGACGACATTGGTGAAAAGGGCGCCCGGGGCCATTATGACGGCCTCCGCCCTCATGATGGCGTTGACCGCCTCCTTTGTGGCCTTTGCCGTCTGGGGCCTTATATAGACGGTCTTTATGGGGCTGGAACTGTTCAGGATGTTCTGCCTGCCTACGGTTTCTGTCCCGTCTTCATGCTGGGCTATCAAAGAAATCTTTGAAAGTGTAGATGGAATTACCTCTCCCCTTACCGCCAGGACCTTGCTCGATTCCTTGATCGCCTTGTCGAAATCGCCCATGATATCCGACATGGCGGCTAAAAATAGATTTCCGAAATTATGACCCCAAAGCTCTGTGCCCTTTTTAAATCTGTAATTGAATAAACTTCCCACAACCGGTTCGGCGTCTGCCAGCGCTATCAGACAATCCCTGACATCGCTTGACTGCGGGGTATCAAAGGGCTCCTGTATGCCGCTGGCTATCAGGCCTTCATCCGCGACGGTAACTATGGCCGTTATATTATTCGTAAATTCCTTAAGGCCGTGCAGGATGGAAGAAAGCCCTGTCCCGCCGCCCATGGCGACTACCCTCGGCCCTCTTTCAAGCTGCCTTTTTTTATAAACGATATCCACCAGGCCGCTATCGGTGTTAGGCAGAAATATCGTCGTCAAAGAATTAATGATACGTTTTACACCGGTTATTATTATCATTATGCCTATAATTACAAGTATACTGGTCCCGAGGCCGGCCTTGCCCTTCTCCTCGGAGATGATGATCACGAAGGTCATGGAAAGCAGTATGATCCCAAAGGTGGTAAAGGCCACCCAGCGCTTGATCCTCATCCCCGGATAAAACCATTTCAGGAATTTCTTTAAATTCATCAGAATTTTTTCTCGTCTTCCTCTTTTAAAACCTTGAGTATCTCCTTCTCGTCCTTGGCGCCCTTTAACAGGTCCCTGAAATATTTATCCTTAAGGAAACGCGAAATCCTCGCCAATGCCTTAAGATGAGGGCCGGCGGATTCTTCAGGCGCGACCAGCAGAAAAAAGATATAAACCGGTTCACCGTCGAGCGAATCGAATTTTACGCCTTTTCTTGACAGGCCGAAGGCGGCTACGAGCTCTTTGACCTTGTTTGATTTACCGTGCGGTATGCCAATGCCCTGGCCGATCCCTGTCGAACCCAACGACTCCCTTGCCAAAAGAGTGCTGGTGAGCTCTTCCTTGTCCTTAATGGCGCCCGCCTTAAAGAGCAGGTCAACAAGCTCTCTTATAACCCCCTCTTTGTCCTGCGCCTTCAGATTGGCGGTAACTGCCTTTTCATTCAGAAAATCCATTATCTTCATAAATCCCGTTCTCCTTTCGATTTTACGAAGTAAAATTAATACTGAAGCGGCGAGCCGCTAAAAGTATCTTAAGATCCCTCAGCTTATCTCTAATAAAATGGAGCGGGGAACGGGATTCGAACCCGCGACTTCAACGTTGGCAACGTTGCATTCTACCGCTGAATTATCCCCGCAAAAATTTCCGAGCTATATTCTTATGCGGACGGAGAGAGTTGAACTCTCACCCCCGAAGGGATACGGTCCTAAGCCGTACGTGTATGCCCATTCCACCACGTCCGCTTCTACTACGCCGTTCACATCGAAAAACTCCGGTGCGGCTACGTAGAAATTCTTCGAAGCCGTACCGTCATTTTCCGCCTGAGCGGCGAAGAAGATGAGCCGCGCAGGACTCGAACCTGCCACACCCTGCTTAAGAGGCAGGTGCTCTACCAGATGAGCTAGCGGCCCAAATTTTCAAAGAAAATTTGATACTGAAGCGGCGTTAAAAAGTCCGAGCGAATAGCTAGGACTTTAGCCGCTGAAGTACCTATTTTCTAAAATAGATTAATACGCTAAATATAACATAATATGATTATTATGTCAAATCTAAAAGCCTGATTACCGCGGTTAAAAACGCGGTAATCAGGCCGAATTTACCCCTTTTTATTATCTTTTCTCTTCTTGTGGAGAAACGGGTTGTTGGGGCGCTGGCGGGGTGGTAGGCATGGTGGGAAGCTGCGGCACACCGACTGTCCTTCTGGGTAATACCGGTGTTCTCGTATTCGGGGTCATGAACGGCCTGGGAGCGGCTGTGCTTCCCATTCGATTCTGCATAATCTCCTGGCGGCGCATGCGGCTGGTCAGGTTGGTAACCATAAGGATAAGGCTTAAGACCAGTATAAACAAGCCTATGACATATCCCCCTAATTTAAAAAGCTTGTTACCCTCTTTTGCGGCGCTTGATAAGACAAAATACGCCATCGCGATCGCGATAAAAATAAGCGCCCATGCGGCTAAATCTCCGTATAAAAACATAAGACACCTCCTTCTTTACTTTTTTATTAAACCTTAAAAATAATCGGCGTCCCTTTCACCTCCCATCGGCTTACGCAAGGCCTTTTTGTCCGAACGCCTCCGTTTATCAGAGAGCATTTTCTCTTTTGCCCTCTTGGAGCGCTTTCGTTTTTGCCTCCGTATTTTTTCTATCCTTTTTCTTTCCTCGGATTTCCTCCCGAGGACCATCTCCTCTATCTTGGAAATCAGGATCTGGCGCGCCCTGAACCGGTTAAGGACCTGCGAGCGTTCACTTACGCATTTTACTTCTATCCCGCTGGGGACATGTTTCAGGTAAACGCCCGTCTCTACCTTATTGACATTTTGCCCGCCTGGTCCGCTCGACCTGATAAAATGCTCTTTCAATTCGGCTTCTTTTACGCCGAGGCGCGACATTTTCAACCTGAGGGCCTCTTCTTTCTGAGGATTGGCGCCGAATCTAGCCTGCATGACTTATTCCGCCTCTTTGATATTGTATCTTAAATCACCTTCATTTAAAACTAAAAAGCTGCATCTTACGCTCTTAATAATTCTCCGCCAGGACCTCATAAAACGGCTGCGGATGTTTACAGGCAGGGCATTCCTTGGGAGCTTGAGCCCCCTCAAAGATATAACCGCAATTAATGCAGTGCCATTTTACAGGCGTTTTTTTCTTAAATACCTCTGCGTTTACTATATTGCTGATTAACTTTCTGTATCTTGTCTCGTGGAATTTCTCAACCTTGCCAATCTGCTCAAAAGAGCGCGCTACTTCGGCAAAACCTTCGTCTTTTGCCTTTTTTGCGAAATCCGAATATAGTGTCGTCCACTCCAGATTCTCTCCGGCGGCCGCTGCCTCAAGATTGCCCTTAGTGTCGTTTATCATCCCTGCCGGATAGGTCGCGGTGATCTCAGTGTCTCCCCCTTCAAGATACTTAAAGAATATCTTTGCGTGTTCTCTCTCGTTTTCGGCCGTCTCGGCAAAAATATTGGCAATCTGCTCAAGGCCTTCTTTTCTTGCGGCGCTGGAAAAATAGGTATACCTGTTCCTTGCCTGTGACTCGCCTGCAAATGCCGCCAGTAAATTTTTCTCGGTCACAGTTCCTTTAATCGATTTGTTCATCCCATCCCCCTTCTTATTTAAATTTCTCAAGTATCAATTTCTCCTTGTTGGAATCTATCTTCATCAAAAAATTGCGCAGATATGACATTCCTAAAAGCCCGTCCGCGCCCGAATACGACGCATTTTTTATTACAGCGGCCTCCACGTTTTTTATCTCAAAACCGTTCACGTTTACGGAATCCAATATCACCCTTTCAGCACCAACGGTTTTGCCGTCAGCCAAAACTACGCTTATCCTGTCGCCTGAGCCTTCCGGAAAGCCCAGTTCCCTGGCGACCTTATCCGAGATGGTAACCAGCTCGGCCCCCGTATCTACAATCAGGGACGTCCTGGCGCTGCCGTTTAAAATAACGTCAACCGCTATACCGCCGCCTTGTCTTTTTAAGATGACCTCCTTATACTCAAAATCCTCATTCCACTCGCCGAGCTCTCTAAGCAGCCATCGATAAAAATCCTTTTTTTCTTCCGGCGCGTTCTGTTTACCCAATCTTTCTTGTTCGTTATTAACATATTGGATAAGATTAAGCAGTTTTTCCCTGTATTCGCCCATCAGGTCTGAGTAGTCAGCGCTCAATTCTTTGAGGCGGCTCGAACTTTTCTTAACCTGATTCGCGAGTTGCGCGAGTGGCGCGGACGCGGCGTTTATTTCAGCGACCAATTTATTATACTCATATGGGTCGGACTTATTTATTGCGCTGAACCTGGCATTTAGCTCGCTAAACCTCGACTGCTGATTAAAAAGCTCGTTCTCCTGTTCATTATATACGAGCTGAAAATTTGCCATCCTTCGTTTGGCGTCTATTATCTCTTCTCTTTTTTTGCCTACCGCCTTGAAGATGGCGAAAACATCCTCGGCGCCTTCAGGTACCCACCTTCCGGTCTCCGGGTATTTATTCTGCCAATTTCTCAGTATCTCCTGCCTGCCCTGCGCGTCACTTCTGTCCACGCGTTCGATCTCTGTCTTGGAAACCGCGATCTCACCGAACCCGATATCCAGCACAACCTCTTTTTCGTTTTCCTGTTGGATAATGCCTTCCATTACATGTTTATTCTTAAGATATATCGTGTCCGCCCAGGCGGTATTAAAAAAATAAACCAGCGAAGCCGCGATTATAACCAAAAAAATACAAATCTTTTTCCAGAACTCCGAAGATTTGACCGGTGTGGCCCTGGCGTCCCTGGCATAATAATAAAGCTCCTTATCAGATGATACAACCCTAAGGTTGTGTCTTTGCTTTTCGGGGATATCGTCGATATATTTCTTGATATAGCCGTCCGCGTCTGCGGCAGGCACGATTTTAAGATTCTCTTTATTCTTGTAATTTATGTTCAAATATTCATACCTGGAATCAAATACTATTGTTATGGGGTCTTTGTGGTCGTTCTGGTACTTCTCCATATATGCGATCAGGTCTCTCGCGCCCTGCAGATGATCCGCCTGGTCATCATCTATCCTTGAACTCTCATCCCTTATCAGGTTCCACCCATCTATAATTATCGGCATCTCTAAATCTTTATTTTACCCTATCCGCCACCCGAAAGCCAGTAATTATCCTGTCTTTAGCAGAAGGCGGTTCCATTAGCTGCCTTATTGCTTCAAATATAGCTTGTATTTCAGTATCGTGCTTTTCGATACGCTTTTCCAGCTCATTTAATTTATGAGCCAATTCCTTATGGGTAGATAAAATCTGGCGTAGTTTAACAAATGTGCGCATAATGACTATATTTACCTGGATAGCCCTTTCACTATTGAGAACACTAGAAAGCATTGCAACCCCTTGTTCTGTAAAAACATACAATCTATATTTGAAATGTTGACCCTGTTTTAAGGTCGCATTTTGCGACCTTAAAGATTTTACCTCATCCCATGTTAACTGAAACATAAAATCATCAGGGAATCGTTTTATGTTTCTTTTAACTTGCTCATTTAACCTCTTGGTAGAAACTCCATAGAGCCTTGCCAAATCTCTGTCCAGCATCACTCTATGTCCCCTAATCATAAAAATCTTTTGTTCAATAATCTCTTCTGGCATTAAGTTTTTCATAAAATCTCCCTTTCTGGAGTTATTACAAACTGTAATAACTCCCTTATTATATAAGACGTAAGAAAGGGCGATCTTGTTTTAATTATTTTAAGATTTTTTTAAGGTATGCGGGGACAGGCATGAGTTCAAAAATGGGGACACTCGGCAATTCAAAATTGCAAACGGTACAAGGGGACTTGTAGGGTGGCACCTTTTGGGCTGGTATCGATCAAATAATGTTTCTTTAAAAAAGATGAAAATAATTTCCTAATATTTCTCTGGGCCTTGATTTATCCTTTTCTATCATTGTGAATTGCTCTATAAATTCTTGCCTTCGAATATTTAAATCTTTAAGGTTTTTCTCACCTTTACCCATCCTTTCGTATCTTTCATTTCTATCAATTTGACCTGCTAAATAAGCAGTGATATATAATAAATCATTTTCATCCATAATCTCAATTTTTAAATCATGGGGTATTTTTAATTTCGCTATACGCTCTTTAAGAGAACTCAAATTATCTATACTTGAAAATATAATTTTATCACATTCAACGTATTCTGCAAAAGTCAGCAAATTGTTTACGATTTCATCAGTAAAATCGGCTGCATTTTGTTTACACTCACCTATTGTAATAATTCCGTTAGCTATTATTGTAAAATCTACTTCGATTTCTTTTTTGCCATTCATTTTAGCGACGAGGTCAGCATTTTTGCTAAAATCCGCACGAAACCCAAAATT
>JAQURK010000036.1 GCA_028715645.1 Candidatus Omnitrophota bacterium
TAAAGATTTTGCGAGCGAGCGTGGGAATTGAATGAAGTCCCGACATTTATACATATTATTACTTGCTTAATCGGTCGGGACGGGAAATCTTCTACATATCAATTCCAGCGAGCCGCAAAATTAGCCGAAGGGCAGCCCCCTGGTCAAGCTGTCCCGGCACGAGCAGCATGATTAAGTGTTCCCGCGAGGCACTACCCCGAGTGGGGAATCATGGAGAGAAGAGTAAAAATTTCTAGGTTAGGCTACTGAGAGGGGGTGATGTGGATGTCTTCGATGTGCCTGGTGGTGTCGGATTTGATGTTGACGCGGCAGCGGTACCTGTTCTCGATAAATGAAACGAGGCCCTTGTCCTCCTTGAGCAGGAAGTTCGCCACATCCGGGTGCACTACAATATCCAGCCTCCGTATCTTTCCCTCGCTCAGAAGCTTCTTTAACTTCCTGAATATCTCGATGGAAACGGTGGAGATGGACTTCACGCTTCCTTCACCGTGGCAATACGGGCAGTCTTGCTGGCGGAGCGCCTGGAGGCTGCGGCCCATTCTTTGACGCGTCATTTCGACTACCCCTATGCTGGAAACGCTTAGGACCTCCGTCTTTGCCTTGTCTCTCTTCAGCGCCTCCTCAAGGGCCTGATGAACGCGGTGCCTATGCTCCCTTAATTCCATATCTATGAAATCAATGATGATTATGCCGCCCATGTCCCTTAGCCTTATCTGCCTGGCAATCTCCTTGGCGGCCTCCATGTTTGTAAGGAAACAGGTCTCTTCCGGATTTTTTTTGCCCGAGAAACCCGCGGTGTTCACATCGATGGCGACGAGGCTTTCGGTTTGTTCAATAATGATGGTCCCCTTTGACTTAAGGAATACCTTCTTGGCGTAGAGTTTTTCCACCTCTTTTTCGAGACCATATTCCTCAAAAAGCCCTTTAGAGCCGCGGTATAATTTTATCTTTGCCCTTAAGGTCGGAAGGACCATCCTCAGAAATTTGATTATCCTTCTGTATTCGTCCTTGGAATCTATCACAAGCATGCCTACGTCCTCGGTCAACAGGTCCCTCACTACTCTGAGGATAAGGTCATACTCTTCATAAACTTTTTTTGGGGCCCTTTCCCTGTTGGCGAGATTTTTGACGCGTCCCCAGATCTTTAAGAGGAACTTTAATTCCCTGGCGAAATCCCTTAACGAAGCGCCGTGGGCCGCCGTTCTGACGATCAATCCGACGTCGCCCGGGACCTTCAAGTCGGCAAGTATTTTTTTGATCCTCGCCCTTTCATCTCCCTCTATTTTCTTAGAAATGCCTATATGCCTTTTTTGTAAAGGCATGAGGACCAGAAAGCGGCCGGGGATAGAAATATACTGCGTCAGCCTGGGCCCCTTTGTCCCTATAGCCTCTTTCTCCACCTGTATGAGTATCTCCTGGTTCTTTTTTAACAGCTTATCTATATCCTCAAAGTGCCCCTTCTTTGCCTCTTCAAGAACGGTCTCATCGAATTCGAGAGGCAGATAATCTATCTTTTCCGTAGCGACGTCTCCCGCGTATAAAAAGCCGTCTTTTTCAAGGCCTATATCGACGAACGCCGCCGCAAGCCCGGGAAGCACCGCGTCAACCTTTCCTTTATATATATTCCCTATTATGCCTTTGTAGCCCGGCCTTTCGACGATATAATCCTGAAGGGTATTGCCCTCAACCACGGCCACCCTTGTTTCCCTGGGTTCTGAATTAATTAATATCTGTTTCTGCATGTATAATTTTTATCCCTTCGGGTAATTCTTTATTGAGCCTTTCTTTAAATTCATCAGGCGCGATACCGGCGGGCTCGAGATAAAATTGCGCCTCTTCATTCTCGCTTTCGGCGCCAAGCTTGAGCGCGCGCTTGAAAGACAACTTTGGGTGCGGGTTAAATCCTTTCGTTAAATAAATAGGGACCCCAGAGCGCCTCATTGCCCTTTGGAAAAGTCTCATTAAATCCAGATGGGATATGAATTTCATATCCCCTTTTTTTGTGAATCGGGCCGTTATTTTTTGATACATAAGAGACGGCACTATTTAGTAGGCTCCATTATCCTGGCTGTGATGAATATGAGGAGATCTATCTTTTCGGTATCGTTGGTATCTCTTGTAAATAACATACCTAGTATGGGAATCTTTCCCAGGATGGGAACGGAGAATTTACCCTTGGATTTAACATCCTTTAACAGGCCGCCGATAACAACGGTTTCTCCGTCTTTCATTAATATTTGCGTTTCCGCCTCCCTTATATTCAGGATGGGATATGCATTGGTGCCTACGGTAGTGGTGTATGAAGAGATCGCCGGATGGACGATCATGTTCACATAGCTGTCGCCGCTTATCTGAGGGACTACATTCAATTGAATTCCTATATCCTGGTAATAAGCCAAACTCTGTGTCGTAACCGTCGAATCTGTGCCTGACACGTTTGTCTCAAGTATTGGATATTTTGTCCCTACCAGGATCGTCGCTTCCTGGTTATCGAGAGTCAAAATTCGCGGGTTTGAGAGCGTATTTACATTTACATCCTCTTCAAGGGCATGGAGTATTACCTCAAATTGAGTGCCTGTCAGTTTTTGGTAGAGGATCTTTAGACCGGTATTGGCCGCGGTGAGCGTTGTTGCCTCCGGGCCGAATACGGAGGGCGTGATCTGCGATCCCAGAGAATGCGCGCCTGCCGCTTCGGCTGTTCTGCGATCGTTAGTATTCGCCTCTTTAGTCTTGCTCAACGGAACGCTGGTAATAGCCGTGTTCTCGGCGCCGGTTGAGCCTGTGCCCCATTCTATGCCAAGGTCTTTTAATTTATCCTTATTTACTTCAACTATCTTTGTTTCTATCATTATCTGCTTCGGCATGAGGTCTATCTTCTGGAGCATATCCCTGACCTTTTCCATGTATGGAGGTATCTCGCTGACAACCAGCGTTTTTGAACGCGCATCCGCTGACTTTTCCTCGCGTATAAGCTTACCGCCGCTCGCATTGGAGCCGCCTGTCTGCCCTTCGCCGAACTTCCAGCCCTTCTTGCCTTTTACCTCGACGACCGTTACCTTGCCGCGGGGCGAAAGCTGCGGCTCGATGACCTTCTTCGCGTCGTTCGCGTCAAGATACTTAAGCGTAAAGACCTCGGAAATCACCGGCTGGATATCCGAGAGCTCCTTTTCGGCCTTTTTTTGCTCGGTCAATTTATCAAGTGGGGCGACCGTTATGATGTTGCCTTCCCTCTCATAGCCATAGCCGTAGGTCTTAAGTATAACATCCAGCGCCTTTTGCCAGGGGACATCGACAAGCCTCATTGTAACTGTCCCCACAACGTCCTTTCCTGAGACAATATTCACATTTCCCTTTTCAGAAAGGATCCTCAGGACGCTTTGGATATCCGCGTCTTTAAAATCCAGCATTATGTTGCTCTCGGCCTCCTGAGCGGCTGAAGGGGCACACATAGACCATAGACCATAGAGAGCGAAGCCTCCCGTAAGGACCATAGACCATAGACCCAGTAATATTAGTTTTTTAATTATTGCCTTTGAGACTTGGATTTTCAACACCCTCCTCACCCCCCTTTTCCTTTCCTAAAACAACCTCATAAGAACTGTCCTCAATCCTCAGGATAACTTTTTTAGGCTCTATCTTATCGACGGTAACGATCCCCGCCTGGTCCCCTTCTTTCAAGATCATGCCGTTTATTATCGCGATCGAACCGCCCTTATCGTCAAAAACGATGCCCTCAAGGACAACGTCTTCTATGGAATTCATATCAGCGGCTTCCTTTATCTGAGAGCCTGCGCCCGCGCCTACCAGAGGCACGAACGGGTCTCGTTTGCCTTTTGAGGCATAAGCAAAATCCGCAGCGTAAGAAGCGCCGGCACTAAGAACATAAATTATGGCCAGACCATTGACCATAGACCATAGACTATAGACCCGCTTATTTAACATTTTATTTTACGTCTTTAATATATAAGTCGATACAAGGATCCTGAAATAATGCCTTCTAGGCGTCGTCTTATCCGCAACGACCTCCACATCCTTTATCTCCATGAATTTATTCAGCGTTTCGAGTTTATTTATAAATTGACCCATCTGGTGGTAGCCGCCCTTGGCGGAAATCTCAATGGGAACTTCATGAAAGAGACCCTCGTCCTGTTTTTCGGTTAATTTCACAGGTTTTACCGCGATGATATCAATGCCGAGTTTACCGGCTATACTTGAAAAATCTCCAAGAAGGACAGGCACCTCTTCTTCCGTCGGGAAAACCTCTTTATATTTTATTTGTTCGGCTTTAAGCGCCTCGAGCCTTTTTTTTGTTTCCCCCAGCATGGAAATCTGCTTTTTTAGGGCCGTGGTGTTGTCCCTTACCGTGACGATACGCGACTTCAAATAAAAATTTTTCCCGATTATAGGAATAAATATAAAAAAGATATCCGCTATCAGAACGATAATGGCGATTATCGCGACAATCAGCAGGCGGTTTTTTGGCCCACCCGGGAGCTCGGCTATCTTTTCTTTAATCTGATCTATAATATTAGGCATTTTTCTTAAAAAAACAATATACCTTGAAATTCATGACAGGGATATTCTCAAGAACGCCCTTCTCCATCGGGCCCAGTTTGAGTTCGCTGAAGTAACGCGAAAAATCCTTGTCTGTCTGGAGAGCTTTTACAAATTTCGCGACCAGCGCTGTTTCATCGCCATACAATGAGGCGGCGCTGCCCTCCAGCGTCAGGACACGCGCATATTCCCCCTTGGCGGCGTCCTTTGCCTGGGTCTCGATAAAAAGTTTCGTTAGCCAGATGCCCGGCGTCATGGAGTCGCTCAATTCGTTCAATTCCTTTGCCCATGCCACTTTTTTTTCAATAAGCTGCCGTATGGGCAACACCGTCTTTTCGACGGTTTTGATGTTGGAATCTACCGCCTCTACCTCGAGCCTTTGAGGCTGAAGGCGCTGTAATTTTGCGTTTAAACTTCCAAGAGAAACCGCTTTGGCGGCTATGGAAAGACCAAATAAAATATGCAGCCCTATAAGCCCGGCCAGGACATAGACGGCGGGTTTTAAAAATTTGGCGTCCAGCTTGGGCATCTCAAATTCAAACCCGGTTTTTGGCTTCTGCTCTTTTTTAACCTCTTCCGGCGCTAGGTTTATCTTTATCATTTTTAAACGTCCCTTACGGCAAGACCGGCCGCAACGCCCAATTCCTGTCTGACGTCTTCAAGTGATTTCTGGACGTCGCCCGCCTCCGTCTTTATTGAGGCAAACGGGTCCCATAAGTCAACGGGCATCTCAAGAGATTCAGATATGAATTCCTTCAATTTAAAAAGCCTGGCAGAACCGCCGCTTAGATAGATGCAATCAACGCTTTTTGAAAACTGATTTTCAAAATATCCGATAGAAAGCTCTATATCCCTGGCAAATTTACCAAAGGCGGGTTTTAAGAGATCCGATAATTGCCCCTGACGGTCCGGGGGTGGGTCGTGTTTTAGTTTATAAGCCTCTTCTTTTTCTATCGCGAAACTTTTTACAATCGTCTCTGAAAGCTCGCGTCCGGCGCCGCCTATGTCTCTTAATACGAAGGGGATGCCTTTATGTATGACGATGATATTCAGTACTGAGTCGCCTATATTCAAAAGGCCGAATGCCTTTTCATAGGCCTGGTTAGCCTTTTCGGGATAAGCGTTTAAAAAGGCGTTCGTAAGCGCGAGACCGTCTATGTCAACCGCCTTAACGGTAAATCCCGCCTTGGAGACCATGTCCATATGATTTTTTACCAGGTCTTTTTTGGCGGCGGCCAGGAGAACCGTTATTTTTTTTGTCGACGGATTTTTTGCGACTATCTGGTAATCCAGGATGGCGTCATCGATGCTGAATGAAATAAATCTTTCCGCCTCAAATTTAACCGCGTTCTTAAGTTCTGCTTCGCTGATCTCGGGTATCTCTATCAGCCTGACAAGCGTCAGATGCCCGGATATGGAGAGATTAACTTCTTTAGATGAGGGCCTAAGCTCTTCCAGGATCTTTTTTACCGCGGCCTGGAGCGGCTCCTGGGGAAGTCTTTTCTGGATCTTAAAATTCGCCAGGGTAAGCGAACCGCCGTCTTTCTGAAGTTCTACCGCCTTTATCGAATATGAACCGATATCCAAACCTGTCATTGAATCTCCTGCCACTCGTATACCTTCAGGACCGAATTTCCAAGATAGACAAACGCGCTGGCGACCTGAGCCGGATCGTAATTAATCCTCGGCGTTCCTGTCAACTTGGTAATCTCAGCGGACCCGTCTTCAACGAATACCGCTCCATTGATAACGGCGTTTCCGGTGATACGTAAATTACCGATGACCCAGATTACGCCGTTAAACGTCCCTCCCTCTATCTCAAGCGTTGGCGAGGTCGAACCGGCCGGCGCTTTTACGACAAGGATCCCGCTGCCTGACCAGCCCGTTTCCGAAATAACAAAACTCGACTGGTTCGCAAGATTTACCCAAGTGATTTTATCTACAGGTATTACGTTGTTTTCCGGGTCCGTATACTTGTGGTATGCCATCTGTTCCATCTCTTCCTTCGAGACATCGAATATAAGCTCGAAGTCGAGGATGGCGTTTTGTTTTATCCCGCCGTTAATGACGGCGGCGCCGCTTATCTTTAATTCACCGTTTACCTCGATGGCATTGATTATCTTCGACGGGTCACCGTTTGGTTTGACGTCGATATTTTCGCTTACCCTTCTGGATACCTTGTCGGCGGAATTGATATCCGGATAAGACCCCGAAGAATTTATAACATATGTGGTAACCGCCGGGGAAGGCGCGGGGAGAGTGTTAGGGGTTATGTCCACGCTATATTCATTTATCTGACTGTAAAGCTTGCCTGTGAAATCATTAAAATCGGCGCCCTTCTTGATCCGGGCGATGGCGTCTTCCATCCCTGCCTCGGCAAGATAAAAAGCGCGTATAGAATTATTCTGCAATCTCACCATCCTTGTTTCGCCGCTTGCCAGGCTTATAACCGCGGAACCTATAAGGATCAAAACGGCAAGCAGCCCGAGGACCAGCAATAACGTATATGCCCTGTTACGCATTTCGCAGTACCGCGACGCCTGATAGATTCATTATTTTCTCAACCGCCCTGATTTTCTTTGAAACGCCCAAATCTATTAAAACAATCTTCGCAGGATTTTGACTCGAGGCGGCGCACCTGAAGGTAGTGACATTGCCTAATATGGCTATCTCATCACCGCCGATCGCGGTATCCGGATCATACATCAATTGATTATTTTCCGAGTAAAAGCGCCTTTCTTTTAAATCAATCCCGCTTGTAAAACTTATATTACCGGAACCATCTACCGCGAACGACTTGGCGTCCAAAAGCCCTCTCGGCGCGGCGTCCGATGCCGCCTTAAATCCCCTGAGCACCCTTTCCATCCCAAGATTGGCCTCCCTCTGAATGTCAAGTGTGGCGTTGGTGTCATACCATGCGGCCTGCGCCATTAGATAGAGCGTCACGGCAATCACCGCGACAAAGACGGTTATGGCGGCGCCTATCAAAATTTCTGTAAACGTTAATGCCTGGTTATTAATGTTATAACGTTCTCCTCACAACCCGCGCCCATCTCTGTCCAGGACACCTTTGCCGCGATCTTATAGACAGCGCCGTCCCCGTAAAAATCAGAAACGGTAATCGAGCGCTGGCCAAAAACTTCATCTCCGGTATCAGGCGCACCCTCATCTATAACAACTGCTTCTACGCCTGCCGCGGCCGGGACCTGCGAAAAATCAAGGCCTTTTATCGCTTCTATACGGGCGCGCGTAAGATTAACGGCCAGTATACGGTGCTTCGATTTCATTGCCATGGCCCTGCTGACAACAAATAGGCCGATAACGGCGCCTATTACCATGCTTAAAAGCAAAAGAGAGATTACTATCTCGACGAAAGTAATCCCTCTTCTATTTTTTTTATTACAATAACTCTCCATTAATAATATTATAATGATACAAAGTAATTAGTCAAGAAAAACTCCGCACCACCTCTTTTTGAGGTGGTGCGGATAAAAAAATAAAATCACCAGCGAACACTATGGCAGAACGTGGTTTGTGGGGTCTTTCGGACAAACCGGGGCTGTGGCGACAGTTGTCAACGTATATCCTGTCTTCCCCGTATCAAGAGGGCAATATGGAGTTGCCTTTATGTACGTAGGGACAAGATTTGTCATGGCTACCGTATCCGTATCGACCTTGCCGTTATCGAGCGCCCACAGGGATATCGCGCCCTGTATCTGCTTCAGGTTCGCTATACAGGCGTTTGTCTGGGCCTTTGTCCTTGCCTGTATAAAATTCGGAATCGCTATCGCGGCTAACAAACCTATGATTGCTACTACTATCATTATTTCAACCAATGTAAAACCTTTTCTGTTTCTCATTTTTCTCACCTCCCCTCCTTATTGATTTTTAAAACAATATTTTATGTAAGTATACCCAACGATTCACGGATTGTCAAGGGTCACCCTTATCTCTCACTACAAGTATATCATATTTTACGTCAATATGCCAATCGAACTCCCGACGGCGGCCTAATAAATTACGGCCCCCTTGACTTTTAATTCCCTCAATTTATCGGCGGGAGGCTGCGTATTCAAAGTTCTTTGCGGGATGGTAGCGCCTTCTTCAGGGGCCTCTTCCTCTATAACAGGCGCCGGCGGTTTTATCTCATCCACAGGAATATCGGCTAAATCATATTCTTTTTCTTTCGGCGGTCTTACCTGTTCTTTACCCTCCGTGCTAACTGCCTTTGTTCTTTCGAGTTCCCGCAGGCCAACCGGCCTTTGCGTGTTTGCCGATTGGGACACGGCCGCGGCCGTCTCATTTTTAGTCTGCGGTTTAATCATGTCCTGCTTCATTATATTAAGGACGAGAGCGAAGACAAGCATGACCAGTATAAAAGCGGCTACCAGTATCAAAAATAATCTCTGCATATTTCGGTCACTGCTCCTTCCAGCATAAGCTGATATAATCTCCCGTACTGGGGTAATACGGAGGAGGTGTCCCAATAAATCTGGGATCATAATGATAGTTTTTACGGTAACCGCTTAGCGGCTGGCCGCTATTCCCCTCGGCCATGCCTACGGGCCCGCGTTCGCGTTGTATGATCCCTCCATAAACCGTCAGGGTGCCCTTTGCCGGACCAACCCACCAGTTTTCTACGAGAAAAGAATTGCCCAATGCCATTACGCTCCCGTCCACCTCAACATTATTCGGAGCGGCGCCGCTGATCACAACATCCTTTTCGGCGATCAGGCCCAGGACATCGTCGGAATTGCCGACGCGTGGATCAGCCGCATAGGTGAGATTATTATTCACTACGATATTCCTGTTGGTGCCCATGCTCAATTGGCCGTTAAGCGTTCCTGAAACGGTAAGATCCCCGCCGGTAACAAAAAGGGCGCCGTTCGCGGGAAGCGTCATATTCTGATTTGTCCAGTCTTTATTCCTGTTTGTAACATTCATTGTCCCGTCTGCATTAAGGACGATGGAGGTGGGGCCTGAAAGATGAAGGCCCCCCGCTACGGCGGCGGTTCTGAGGTCCAGCGCCTTTGAGGGCATGTCAATGACATCGGCGCCAAGGCCTACGCCATCCTCGAAGGTCGGCACATCCAGCGGGGGATTGCTTGTCTCTGCGCTGTCGATATTGTGGCCGTTATTATAAAAGGTGAGGAAAGTATCGACTGATTTTACCTGGTCAATAAACAATGGGCTTCCTTTCATATGAAAATGGCTGTTGGTCTGAACCGGCCCTTCTATTGTATCGCCGTCGGCAAACCATACCGGTACCCTGAACCACCCAAACCAGCGGAAATGCTCGGTGTCGCTAAAATACGCGTACCGCGAAAAGCTATCAACCTGAACCTCATTGACCAGCTGCTGGGTAGCGTCAAGAACCGTGCCTGTGGCGATTATGAGATACCTCTTTATATAGCTGGTTGCATTGGCGTCGTCCGGATCTATCGTTACAGAATATGTTCCGTTGCCGAGGCTCTGCATCCCGGTAAAAGGATTGAATGCGGTTGTTCCTGCCGGAGGAGAGGATTGCGCCCTCAGCCACCCTAATCCGCGCTCCAGGCCCGACTCGGCAAGATACAGGGCCATCGTGCCCCTCCTGTGCCTGTCCGCGATATGCTTCTCGTTCAGGCTGCGGCCGATAAACGTCACACCGCAAATAAATAAAAGTATCGCTACTATGGCGTACGCCGAAATCAATATTATGCCTTTTTTGTTCACCCAGCCCCTCCTACTTTCCCCCAACTCCCCCTGCTAGGAGGGGCTGGGTTCATTTAGTTCCTCATCATGACAAGGGAACTTATAGTCATCGAAGAGATTTTGCCCGGCACCGTGGTTCCCTGCGCGGTTAAGGCTATCTCTACCATCTCCGGATTGCCCGAAAAACGTTTAAATTGTAAGCTTGTAATATTATTAGCAAGGACAAGGTTTCCCGCGGAAGAAGTACGAACGATTTGGTTTTTTTGGTTCAGGGCATAAGTAATATTCCCCGACCATTCGATATTTCCAAGGGCATCCACCGCGTCGCCGTCGCCGTCTGTGTCCTGCGGGATATTGAAGACGATGCTATTGTAGTAATTATCGTCGGCCGGGATAGAAATCTTAGAGGTGCGTGTCTGCCTGAGCTGGTTGTCCATGACCATAAGCCCCCTTCGTAAATCCTGCTGCAATTCTATGTTTACCTCCGCAACATGCCAGTATCTTAAGCCCTGGTTCATCATGCCGAAGAGCGGGATAAAAATCATGGTAAAAATAACAACGGTTACAAGCGCCTCTACAATGGTGAATCCGCTCACCCTCACCTCGCTACTATTAGTGAAACCAACTGGGCGGGAGAATCGATAATCGTGTTGTTGTTTGCGTCCTCTCCGCCGTCAAGGACGCCGTTTAAGTTCTGGTCCTCCCCTATGACCCTTGAGCCCTGTGCCCAGCATATACTGATCGTTACCATCAGCATATCAGGATCGGAATTATCTACATAAATAATTCCGATATTTTTACCGGCCGGTAATTCCGCCGTTGTAAATGTCTGGTTGTTATAATCGGCATAGATATTATAAAAATTGTAATCCCTGATCTCTTCCATTTTTGCTTTTGCGCTGTTAACGGCAAACGTCATATTCCTTGAGGTATAAACGAGGTCGAATGCAGTCATGTACGCGGCGATTATGGAGAGGATAACGCTGAGCAATATAAAGGCGGCCAGCATGACCTCTATCAGTGTAAAGGCTCTAATCGGTGTCCCGAATGCAGAAACTTCTTTAGAAGTTCATCGGGATCCCGAAGAACTTCTCCAAGAGTTGACTTCATTCGGGATAATCTTTTTTGTAATCTGTGTAATCATATCTAAATATTAATAATGGACGAGATCTTGAACATGGGAATGAACTTGCAGATGACTATCGT
>JAQURK010000037.1 GCA_028715645.1 Candidatus Omnitrophota bacterium
CTTTACTTAGTGTGCTACGTAGTCTAAAGTAGTTGCCATTTATAGTAATTAGTGCACCAGGAATGCCTAAAGTAGGTGATATAGAAGTAATTGTAGGTGGATATAGGCACTGTATGCCATCAGAATAACCGATATTACTCCATAGTCCTACTCCATTCTTTGCCTTTACGCTAAAGTAATAGGTCTTGGTGTCTAATAAGCTTAAGTTTCTAGCATCAATAAACGTACGCGTTCCTGTAGATGTCCAGTCTTTAATCAGAGGGCCGCTTATGCTATCCTGTGTAATTTTGTATTGATACTCAGTTATGCCTGATTCCGGGTCAGAGGAGCTAACGGAGCCGGTGAGCCGGGTCTTTGCTGTGGTAGTTTGGCCTTGGTCTGTAACTATGGGGGTGACGGGAGGGGTGGAGTCAACGGGGATAAGCCCTACATCGCGCTCAAGGAGACTATTTACAAAGGAAAATGTCATCTCATCGCTTTGATAATCTTCGTACCCTGTTAAAGAGACAAAGACCCTGTAACTAAGCCAGAATATCGCTCCGCCGTCAGTCCATACGTATTTATTAATATTGCTGATTTCGTAATTTCCATCTATGTCCGTAGTCGTTACATAATCATGCCCCCCATACTCATAGGTATGTGGTTTTAAGGTTACTGTTACCCCGCTTAAACCCGCGTTGTTTGAAATATCATAAACCCTGCCCCGTATGGTACCCACCCTGGAATAGTTCGACTGACATCCTGTTCTCCCGGAATCATGTCTATACATTGGCCAGAAGAGCTCGCTTATTGTCCAGTATGGCAGCGACCACAAATATACCTTACCATCAAGACAGTTTACGGCTATCTCTGCTGTTCCATTGCCATCTATGTCTGCTACCACTGGCGATCCTGAAATCTCAGATCCTGTCAATTTTGGAAAGTTTGGAAACATGTTACCATTGGCATACCAGGCATAAAGTTCGCCATTCTCAGCACGTGTAACATCCGCACTATTAGCACCTACGACCACCTCTAACCCATTGTCTATGACCCCATCAAGGTCAACTAATATGGGGTTCGAAGTAAACTCATAATAGATAAGCTCAGAAGTAGGCGTGTCCATAAATGGGACTTGCGGCCAGCCATTTACCTCTCTGCCATCGTGATGCCAGGCATAAACTCTAGGAAGACTATTGGTCCTGGTCCATAGGTTTGTCGCTAATAGAATTTCCAGATCGCCATCTCCATCCAAATCCCCTATTGTCGGAGAAGGATCGAAAGGAACTTCTGGCAGCGTCTTCGGCCAACCTGGTGCGTCAGTGCCATCACTATGCCATACAAATATTTTGCTATATTCCCAGTAAAAGCTTGCCATAACCACTTCTAAACCCGGATAGGCGGGGTCAATATCTGCCAACGCCGGTGTTGTGCCCGGCGCCAATGAGCCTCCAAGCACCACGTTTTCCTTCTTTGGCCAACCTGACACAAAGGTCCCATCGCTGTGAATGGCGTATATCTCATCGCTCATTGAACTGGCCACAACAACTTCCAAACCATTATTTGGATTTCCATCAAGATCTGCAACTACAGGATTACCTGCGTCGTCGCCGATTACAACCGGCCAACTTGGCGGCCATCCATTCACTTCTTCCCCATTACCGTGCCAGGCCCTTATCCCGCCATGTAACCAAGTAGCAATAACTTCTAAGCCGTTATCTGAATCGCCATCCATGTCAGCTACGGCAATACCATAACATTTCGATAGCCCGTGGGGCCACCCGGTTACAGAAGTCCCGTCGCCATGGAATGCGTAAATGTTCCAACTTCCTATAATTGTCTCTAAACCCGGGCAATCTGGATCAAGGTCCGCTACGACGGGAGAAGGGTAAGGGGTCATAAATCCAGTTTCAATTTGACTAATGTATATGGCCTCCCAACCTGGGACAGAAGAGCCATCCATATTCCAGGCGTATACTCGCCCTTCCGATAAATACACCGCCACAATTTCCTTCTCCCCATCCCCATCAATGTCTGCAATGGCAGGTGAAGTGACAATCTCCCCTGTTCTCGCTATTGGCCACCCTTCTACGCGATCAAGGTCCACTGAAATAACAATTTCTTCACGGTTTCCTATTTCATCTTCAACGACAATCACAAAAAATGAGGTCCCTAGCAAACCTGTAAATGTATTAGTGTCAATAGAGCCCAATATACCGTCACCGCCGCCCATAGTAACGCCGACGCTGGATAAAACCTGAGAATGATACTCCCTCCACTTAATGGTATAATTCAAATCAGCGCGGCCTGTAACTTCGACTGTGTTGCCGCTAAATACTGCCGTTGGAGATCGTGAGGGTGACGTAACTATAAGGCGATCAAATAAAAATCCTTTGCGGCCCGAAAAAAGCAAACCTTCTCTATTTTTAACCGTAACCCGCGCTATATAATACCCGTCACGCATATTGTGAATTACGATCTCGCCCAATAGGCCATCTTCGATACGGCTGTAATATTCTTTACCTGATATAACTTCATCTGTGTCAATATTAATAATTTCCAGTTTGTAACTCTGAAAATTCCTTCCAGAAGCCGTTCCATAGAATTTAACGGTGCTGTCGTATGTTCCCGTTACGGTAACATCACGAATGTGCGCTTGGCATACCAAATTGACCTGTAATGCCTTGTATGCGTTAATCCTGCCCTGGCCTGAGTATATATCAGGGCCGGGACTCTCTATATCATCCGCCGAAATTCGTATCGCCTGCCTTACATCTTCATTGCTAAATTCCGGATGTCTGGATAACACTAAAGCGGCCAAACCGGACACATGGGGGCAGGCCATACTTGTGCCCGCCAACAAAGCATATGGCGGTATTCGCCGGAATGAAAGAGGAATAAGGGAAAGGATGTCAACGCCGGGCGCGGCAATATCAATTAAATCGCCCCAGTTTGAAAAAGGCGCCTTTTTATCAAGGTAATCGGTTGCCCCTACGAGAATAACGTTGGCGTGGTTCTGCGGCGAAAAAAAGACTTCTATGTTATCGTTTCCCGCAGCGAATACGATTACGCATCCCTGGGAATAGGCATAGTCTATGATATTTTCTATCGCAGGGTCAGAATAGAACTGGTAACCTATCCTTGGCCCCCAGCTATTACTTAAGACATCAGCCCCGTTATTAGCGGCGTATAATATAGCCTCGACTGTCACTTCTGACGTTGTCGCATTAAAAGATGAAAATATGTTTACCGGCATAATCTGTGAAAATGGGGAAACGCCAACTATACCAGCACTATTATTACATACCGCGGAAATTGTCCCTGCAACGTGCGTTCCATGACCGTTAGTATCAATTGGATCGTTATCATTATCAACAACATCATATCCCCTTACATCATCGATATAGCCATTTTCATCATCGTCTACTCCATTATTAGGGATCTCATCCGAATTTGACCATATGTTTTGGGCTATATCTTCATGGTTATAGTCGACTCCGGTATCTATGGCAGCAACTATCACATCCTGGCCGGGTTTCTTCTCGTCAGTATCGAATATGCCGTTTTTATTTGTATCAAACAGATTATGGGCCTCTATAAGTTGTATCCTTTGAAGTCCCCATAAGTCAGGATAGCTCTGCCCAAAGCTGTCCTCTCTCCAAAAACCTGGATTAGCATCATCCCGTACGTAGTAGTCATTCGGTATATATTTCTCATTAGGAAGCGGGGTTGCATAGATCTTATATATGTAATTGGGTTGTGCATATTCAACATTAGGGTCTTTTTGGTATTCTTTAATCGTCTCTTCTACGGAGGTGCCTTCTTCAAGGGTAATTTTACATATACCACTAAGGTCAGGTATCTTTGCATCCTTTGGGGCGCGTTTTAGTCTTTTTAGGAGGTGCTCTTCTTTTTCTGTGAATTTAAGAGATTTTAAGCCAGTTTTGGTTCTTAAGCTATCCCTTGCTTTAAGCTTTTCTATTCTTTCTTTGTCAGCTTTAAAGTTTTTGAATAGCGGGGTAATATTTTTAACCTTATATTTGCTGGTGAGGGCGGCTGCTTCAGTTTTGAATTTTACTATTATTTCATTCGGGGCATAATGCTGCTCATCCTCTTTCTTATCTAAGGGAGTAGGCTGATTAGGCTGGGTTGTGCAATAAGCAAGATTATTAAAAGATAATAAAAGTATGATGGAGGTGGCTAAAAAAATAGTTTTTGTAAATGATATTTTTCTCATTATCTTCATTTTAGGTTCCCTCCGGCTATTTATCCCCTCACCTCAAAGCTCACCTTATTTGAAGTCTTGCCGTCGGGATTTTTTATGGCGACGGTGTATTTGCCGCGGGGAACGCCTTTTGGCACCTTAACTATAAGTGAATTGGCGTCAACCACCCGTACATATTTCGGATTGCGGATTGAGAAGCCGTTTATTACCAGCATGCTCGCCTTTTGGAACCCCATGCCCGTGACATATACGAAAACGCTTTCCTTGCCCGTGACAACTTGAGGGGAAAATTGGGCGATCTTTGGCAATATCGGCGAGTCCGGCCTGCCTAGCGGCAAGGCCGCTGGCATGGCGAATGTTTCCTGAATCTCCATTCGGTATCCGGCGCAGTTGGGAATAATATTACACAAAAACAGAATTGCTAAAATATAGGCGCATTGTTTTTTCAGGCTGTTGCCTTTCATCACGATTCTCCTTTTTATGATTTTTTCGATTCCGAGAATTCAATCTTGAACGAATGAACGTAAGCTATGCAGTATAAATCGCTGCCATATACAACATAAAACATTCCCGCTATTTTGCAGAGTATCCTGTCTTCGCCGCAGTCATTATCATGCTTCTTTAAGATATAATAGTGTTTTTTCTTGTATGGGGCATCGGCGAATTTAAGCTCAGCCAATTCTTGCGCGTCTTTTATATCCTCAATATGCGTCTTGCCCATAACAAAATAACGGCACCGTCTCTCGGTCTTTGCCAGGACGCCTTCTTTTTCGATCGTTTCCTGGATGCACAGGTCGCGTTTTTTACTTTCAGCCGAGGTCAGTGCCTTAAATACTAAGTCTCTCATTTTTAGCCTTTTTATGTTTAGAGTTTTTAAAACATTTTGTTAAGTCTCCTTAAAAAAATGGCCTAAAAGGCCGTACATTCCTATTGCTGCCATCAATTAAAGTATAGCATATAATTTTATTTTGTCAAGATACAAAATTATACTAACTTTTTTAAATATTAACAAACAATCTTTTTTTCCTCTTTTTTAACAAGCCGTCTAATGTTCGGCATGTGCCTTATAATCGCCAATGCCGCCAAACCAATGGTAAGGAGCCTTAATGAGAGCCCGTAACCAAAAACATATGAGGATATAGGGATCGAAACGGCTGATATCAAAGATGAAATTGATACAATCTTGGTAAAAATAAAAACGACTAACCAGACACAAAAACCCACTAGCAGCGCCTTTGGGCACAGCGCAAGTAATATACCGGCGCTTGTCGCTATCCCCTTCCCGCCTTTAAAGCTCAGGAATAAAGGCCAATTGTGCCCTGCCACGGCGCAAATCGCCAGAATAACCTGGAACTGATTATAGCTGACATTCATCCTGTAGGTGTATATCATTTCAGCTATAAAAGTAACTACTATGAATCCTTTGAGGACATCGATAATTAATGTCGCGAGCGCGGCAAGCTTACCAACCGCCCTGAAGACGTTTGTCGCGCCGACGCTGCCGCTCCCATAATGGCGCAGGTCAATGTTCCTGTACTTCGCGAATAAGTATCCGGTAGGTATGGACCCGATAAGATACGCTATGAACATGGAGAGAAATAATTTCATGTTATCCTCCGATTTTTGATTTCGATTCCCTGAACTCGAATTTTACCGGCGCGCCAAAAAACCCGAAATTCCGCCTAAGCGCGTTTTCAATAAAATTCATATGGTCTTCCGTGACGAACCTGCGGCCGTCTATAAACATAAGGAATGTCGGGGGGTTGGTCTTTATCTGCGTCATGAAATTGACTTTTAATTTATTTTTTCCCGGCCGGAACGGGCCTCCCCTCTTAAGCGAATCCAGCAGTTTATTCAAGCGGTGAGTCGATACCTTTTGGCTTGAGGCGGCGGTTACTTCCCGGATGAGCTTGAGGGAATTATAAACGTTGTAGCCGGTCTTTGTTGAGGTAAAAATGACCGGGTACTTTGTTAAAAATTTTGCCCTATCATAAAGGTTTTCCTTATAATCGTCCTGGGCGAGCCCCTTTACCAGATCCCATTTATTTACGCATACAATACAGTCTTTACCTTCATCAATAACCATATCGAGTATCCCTAGATCGTCGGCAAGCAGGCCCGCGCAGGCATCTATAAGCACAAGGACAACCTGGCTTCTTTTAATCGCTTCTTTCGCACGCATCATGCCGTAGATGTCGGCGGCCTCTTTCAGTTTCCTCTTGTGCCTTAGGCCCGCCGTATCGATAAGGATATATTCCGTCCCGTCTTCCTTTAGAAGAGTGTCTATCGCGTCCCTTGTCGTGCCGGGCGTTTCATCAACGATTACACGCTCTTCTTTTAAAAGATAATTCACAAAGGAGGACTTGCCTGCGTTGGGCCGGCCCACAATCGCCACTTTTAGCTGCAGAGCCGTATCGGCAGCGGGCCCGGCCAAAGAAAATCCGGCAGTTACGTCTTCAAGCAGTTCATCTATGCCGATATCGTGAGCCGCCGAAACAGGATAGGGCTTATCAAGACCCAGCTGATAAAAATCAACAACGCCGTCTCTCATGTTTTCATTATCAACCTTGTTTACGGCCAAAAAAATTTTCTTATTGGATTTCCTGAGGATAGCGGCGAGCTCAAAATCCTCGGGTAAGGGGCCTGCCTTGGCATCGCATATAAAAAGCAAAATATCCGAATCATCGATTGCCTTTTCAATCTGGCCCTTGACCATTTTTAAGATCCTGGTTTTGTCGCCGGAGATATAGCCGCCCGTGTCGGTAAGTATGAATCTTTTGTCCTTAAAGGTAACCGTTTCGGTAATCCTGTCCCTGGTGGTGCCGCGTTCCTGGTGAACTATGGCCCTTCTGGCCCTGACTATACAGTTAAAGATCGAGGATTTGCCGACGTTCGGGCGGCCGACGAGCGCTATCTCATTTATTTTCTTCATTGAGGAGCCTGCTTCCGCGGATAACATAGTCTATTCCCGAGATAAGGGTAGAGAAGCCGGCAAGATTCCATATAATGGGCGAATACGGGAATTTTAAAAGGACGGATAAGATCGTGGACATCTGCAAGAAGGTGGTGACCTTTCCTAATATCGACGGTGTTATCATGACGCTGCCTTTTATCATATGGACAAGCACGGTTCCGAGCACGATTATGATATCACGGCTTATGACGGTTATCGGAAGCCAGGCGGGGAGCTTCAAATTGGCCGGGATACTTTTGGAAAATGAGAGACACACAAAGGCTGTGATAATCAGAAGTTTATCGGCGATCGGGTCAAGGATAGCGCCGAGCTCGGTTTTCTGGTTGAACCTTCGGGCGATAAACCCGTCAAGGGCGTCGCTTATTACCGCTATAAAAAAAATGAACAAGGGAAGGTATGAAGCGACGCTGCCCTCGTTACGATAATACACGATAGAGCCTATAAAGAAAGGTATGAGCAGAATTCTCGCGATTGAGATCTTATTGGCGTAATTCATTTATCGTTAGTGATAACCCTTATTCTGTTAATGGGCCAATATATCAGGAATGCGCGGCCAAGCAGGTTTTTCCTCGGAACGAACCCCCAATACCTTGAATCGCGCGATGAGGCGCTGTTATCGCCGAGCACATAATATGAATCGGAAGGCACTTTAAACTTCTGCCCCGCCTTTCCGTAATCACCGCGGTTATAATAATATGTTTCCCTTATGACGTGCGGCTCATTTACGCGCTTGTCATTCACATAGATGCCGCCCTCCCTTATCTCGACCGTCTCGCCGCTTTTCGCGATGAGCCTCTTTACAAAATCTTTTTTAACATCCTCCGGATATTTAAAAACAATGATATCCCCTGTCGCCGGCTCCTTAAACCTGTATATGAACCGGTTTACAAGGATCCTGTCGCCCTCGGTAAATGTCGGCTTCATCGACCCCGACGGTATCTTGAATGCCTGCACGACAAAGGTCCTGATAATCATCGCGAGTATAAACGCGATAAGTATGGACTCGCCCCATTCCCTGATTTCATGCCTTATTTTTTCGTTCACCCAGCCCCTCCTTCTTATCCCCAACCCAGCCCCTTCTATGAGGGGCTGGGTTCATTTGTCTCCTTATGCCTTTAACGCGGCGAAAAACGCCTCCTGCGGTATCTGGACCTTGCCAAACTGTTTTAGCCTTTTTTTACCGCTTTTTTGCTTTTCCCAGAGCTTGCGTTTTCTGGTAATATCGCCCCCATAACATTTGGCGGTCACATCCTTGCCGACAGACCTTACATCCTCGCGCGCTATGATCTGCCCTCCGATAGCGGCCTGGATGGCAACCTTAAAAAGCTGCCGGGGAATAAGCTCCTTTAATTTTTCCACAACCGCCCTTCCCTTCTGGTAGGCCTTGTCCTTGAACACCAGCGAGGACAGGGCGTCAAACTGCTCCCCGTTTATAAGTATGTCAAGTTTTACTATCCTGCTCGGCCTGTAATCCAGCAGCTCGTAATCAAGAGAGCCGTAGCCCTTGCTAAGCGATTTTATTTTATCATAAAAATCCACCAGTATCTCGGAAAGCGGCAATTCATAGGTGATCTGCACCTTCTGGGGACCCAGGTACTCCGTGCTTACATAACTTCCCCTCCGCGCCTCGGCCAGCTCAAGTATGGCGCCCATGGATTCCTTTGGAACAAGGATATAGGCGCGGACAAAGGGCTCAAGTACGCTGTCTATCTCTGAGGGAGAGGGGAGTTTGGCCGGGTTGTCAACCTCAAGCGTCTCGCCTCCTGTCTTTATGACCTTATAGACGACGCTTGGCGTCGTAACGACAAGGTTAAGGTCGTATTCCCTCTCAAGCCTTTCCTGTATGATCTCCATGTGAAGAAGGCCAAGGAATCCGCACCTGAAGCCGAACCCCAAAGACGGCGAGGTCTCCGGCTCATAAATAAAAGACGCGTCCGAAAGCCGCATCTTTTCCATCGCGGTTCGCAGGGACTGGAAATCCTTGCTGTTTACCGGGTATATCCCGGCAAACACCATGGGTCTTAATTTTTTATATCCCGGGAGCGGCACGGAGGCGGGGTGCTGGCTGTCGGTTATTGTATCCCCTATAAGTATCTCCTTTGCGTCCCTTATATTTGAGGTTATATAACCTACCTCGCCGGCTTCGAGCGAATCCTTGATCTCTGCCTTCGGCTTAAATACGCCCAGTTCCTGAACATCATAGACGCTGTTATTGCTCATCATTTTAATCTTGGTATGCTTGTGGAGCAGGCCGTTTACAATCCTTAGATAGATGATAACGCCCTTAAAGGTATCGTAGGAAGAATCGAAGATGAGCGCCTGAAGCGGGTTCTCCGATCCCCCTCTTGGGGGCGGTATCCTTTTTATAACCGCCTCTAAGATCTCCTTTGTCCCTATGCCTTCCTTCGCGCTTGCCAGGATTATCTGTCCTTCGTCAATGCCAAGTATCTCTGTAATCTGGCCTTTAACCTTTTCTATCTGCGCGGTGGCCAGATCTATCTTGTTAATAACCGGTATAATAACAAGGTTGTGCTCCATCGCGAGGTATAAATTCGCGACGGTCTGGGCCTCAACGCCCTGAGCGGCGTCAACTACAAGAAGCGCGCCCTCGCAGGCGGCAATGGATTTTGACACCTCATAAGTAAAATCAACATGTCCCGGCGTATCGATAAGGTTTAAAGAATATATCTGTCCGTCGGAGGCCTTGTAATTAAGCGTAACCGCGCTGGCCTTTATTGTAATGCCCCTTTCCCTCTCAAGATCCATATCATCCAGCAGTTGTTCTCTGAAATCCCTGTCGCTTATGGAGCCCGTAAACTGGAGGATGCGGTCGGCAAGCGTTGACTTGCCGTGATCGACATGCGCGATTATTGAAAAATTCCTTATAAGTTCCCTTTGCACTCTTTCTCCTATGACGCCAGGGATCTTCCCAATTCGGCGAGTTTTTTGCCCCCCGCCTCAGAGCGCGCCTCGCAATAAATCCTCAGGATTGGTTCTGTTCCCGAGGCGCGGAATAAAAGCCAGCTTTTATCCTCAGAAATAAACTTTATCCCATCGTAGGTCTTCGTCTCCACGATTTTTTTGCCCAGCAATTGGGCGGGCGGCTTGTCCTTTAACCTCGAAAACAACGCCGCCTTTTTTTTGTCGGGGTATTCCATGTCTATCCTGTATTGGCAGAATTTGCCGAATCTTTTTTCTATCTCATCGAGTATACGCCCTATGGGTTTTTTCCTGCAGCCCATCATTTCAAGCAGCAGGAGGCCGGCCAGGCTTCCGTCCCTTTCAGGGACATAATCCTTAAAACCTATTCCTCCCGACTCTTCCCCGCCTATCAGGATGTCCTTCTTTATCATCAGGTCGCAAATATATTTGAACCCGACGGGCGTTTCGTATAACTTCAGCCCGTAAGCCTTCGCTATCTCATCGATAAGGAAGCTGCCAGAGATGGTCTTTACAACGGCCCCTGTCCATTTTTTATCTTCAATAAAATGAACCAGCAGAAGCCCTATGATCTGGCTGCTAGAAATATATCTTCCGCCCGCGGTAATCGCCCCTATCCTGTCCGCGTCGCCGTCGGTAGCGAGACCGATGTCGTACTTGCCGCTTTTCATCATGGCTATAAGGTCCTTTAGGTTTTTCTCAATTGGTTCCGGCGGGACTCCCGCAAAACCCGGATTTAACTCAGAATGGATGGTCTTTATCCTTAAGGAGGTCCCCTTTAGGAGAGTTTCGATCAGATGATTGCCCGAGCCGTACATCACATCTACAAGGCAGGCGGCCTTCATCTTTTTTAGCAGCTTCATATCAAGGTAACCCTCAAGAAACTTCAGGTGCGGCTTGTTAAGATCCAGGTCTTTAAGCAGGCCGGCCTTTCGCGCGTCCTCAAGCGAAATACTTTTTATAGGGCCGCGGCCCAGAAAATTTTCTATTGCCTTTATGATCTCGGGATCAGCCGGGCCGGCGTAATCCGCCTTGTATTTTATGCCGTTGTATTGGGGCGGGTTGTGGCTTGCGGTCACCATGATACCGCCTGTAAATTTGTTCTGTTTTATAGCCAGACTAAGGGCCGGCGTAGAAGTAGACGCCTTTGAAAGATAGACGGTTATGCCGTTCCCTGCCAGGACCCCGGCCGCCGTCTCCGCAAACCTTTCTCCCATAAACCTGTTATCGTATCCTATAACTACACCGTTACCCGACGGCCTTGAGGCCTTTATTCTTATATAATCCGCGATCGCCTGAGTCACGACC
>JAQURK010000038.1 GCA_028715645.1 Candidatus Omnitrophota bacterium
ATCTCATGCTTAATTTAGGCAACTTCTTGTTTGAATACAATCATCTTCGCAAACATGGAGGCTTGAATTATATTACGCCTTTTGATAAATTAGAAAGTGTTACCAAATTATTGAGCTAGTACAACAGGTCTAGGTTGGATTTTAGAGACGTCCCCATTTTTGGGTATTTGATTAGCCTGACTTATTTTTTACAAATTTTGCAATGCGCGTCATGCATGCACTTAATAAACGTCTTAACGAAAGAAAAAATAATTATCAAAAGCACAATCTGTCCAAATAATCTCCAGCTCATCTTTCCACCTCCTTCATTTGAACAATGCATTATTTCCCTGCAACTGCAGTTGAGCCGCGCATTGGCGTGCCCGGCAGGATTTGAACCTGCGGCCAATGGGTTCGAAGCCCACTACTCTATCCGCTGAGCTACGGGCACTTCACCTGTAAATAGGAAATATTAAGAGAGCGGCCCAGGCAATTAGCGTGGTAACTACGCCGACGGTGAGGCCCACCCAGAACCACCTGAAAAATGTCATATGGATGTTCTTTTCCTTCTCGAGGATCCCCAGGGCCACGATATTCGCGGTTGAGCCGACCATAGTAATATTACCCCCGAGGCAGCCGCCGAATAGAAGCGCCCACCACAGGGGTTGAAGGCTTACATTAAAATTATGAAAACTCTGCACTACGGGAATGAGCGCCGCCACAAGGACCACATTATCAAGGACGCTTGAACCGATGGCCGCGATCCACAGGATTATCCCGGTAAGGATAGCGTGGCTGCGGCTCGCTATCGCGGCGAGGCCGCTCGCGAACACATCGGTCGCGCCTGTATAACTTAGCGTGCCTGCCTGCGCGAAAAGCAGAAGGAAAAAAAGAAGCGTCCACCACTCCACGTCCTTTTCGATGTAGCTCCTGGCCTTCTTCCACTTCCACGCCATTACCAGCCCGCTTGATATAAGCGGCAGTATTAGCAGGATGGTGTTAGGCTTTAAGTCCCAGAGGACCTCCAGCCTGTGATGGAGGGCGATAAAAAATAAGGTCGCGCCGAAAATAGAAAGCGAAATCTTAAGATTTTTTTCAGGCGGGACAGAGATGAGCTTTATCAATATGTCATTAGTTCCAAACTCTTTTATTTTTTTATCAAGTTCAACCAGCGACTTTCGATACCACCATTTTAAAATAAGGATCGCCGCCCCAAGGCAGGACAGCATGATGGGAAAGGCCTTGATCAAAAAATCCTCAAAGGTCAGGCCCGATTTTACGGCGATAAGTATACCTATCGGGTTCCCCAGCGCGGTCCCGCTTGAGCCTATATTTGTGGCCAGGACTGATATTATAAGGAAAGGCGTCGGATCAACCTCGAAATAATCGCATATTTCAAAAACCGCGGCAGTTATGAAAATAATCGAGGTAACCTCGTCCACCGCGCACGCCAATAACGCCGAAATAACCGAAATAATGATAAGGAACTTGCTGGCGGTGAGGTTTCTTATGCGCAGGATCAGGCTTACGATCCAGGCGAAGAAACCCGTCTCTTTTAAAAGCCCCACCAGGACCATCATGCCTATAAGAAAAAGGATTACTTCAAGAGAGGAAAATTTAATGATATTTTCCACATCTATTGTCTTTGTCATCAGGAGGACTGAGGTACCGAGGAAGGCGAAGGTGAGCCTGAAACTCCAGAAAAACAGGGTCCCAAGTATGGACAGGCTGAATATGGAAATGGAGACCGACTGGTTAAAATTAAGCCCCATATTCCGGCCGAAAATAAAAAGCCCTATGGAGATGGCGATGACCGCGATTATTTTCTTAATCATCGTTTAATGATATACCTAACGATATATCTATCGATATATCGGCACAAAGAGCAATGCAAGCCACACGATAACCGTCGTGACCACGCCTACCACAAGCCCGATCCAGAACCACCGGAAAAAGGTCATGCGTATGTTCTTTTCCTTTTCCAGGATGCCGAGGGCCACGATGTTCGCCGTTGAGCCGACCATCGTGATGTTTCCTCCGAGGCAGCCGCCGAAGAGAAGCGCCCACCATAAGGGATTCAGGTCGATGGAGACATTTTGGAAACTTTGTATAACCGGAATGAACGCGGCAACTAGGACGACGTTATCGAGGATGCTGGAACCTATGGTGGAAATCCATAACACAATGCCTATCAGCGCGGAAACGCTGTTTCCCGTCGCCGCCGCAAGCTTTGAGGCAAGGACATCGGTGGCGCCGGTATATTTCAGGGCCCCGGCCTGCGCGAAAAGGAACATAAAAAAGAGGAGCGTCCACCATTCCACGTCTTTTTCGACGTATTCGCGCGCCCGCTTCCACTTCCAGATCATGACCGCCCCGCTTGATATCAGCGGCATGGTGAGAAGGACTGTATTGGGCGCGAGGCCCCACCACAGTTCAAAACGGTGGTGCAGTGAGATAAAGAAAAGGGTAGCCCCGAATATGGCAAGGCTAATCTTAAGCCCCCTGTCGGGCGGGATAGAGATAAGTTTTATCAGGATGTCGTTTGCGCCCAGTTTCTTTATATTTTCGTCCATTTTTCTTATGACCTTCCTGTACCAGAAAAGCGTAAGGAATATCATCGCCGCGAGACACACGACGGATAAGGGAAACGCCCTCAAAATAAAATCTTCGAACGTAAGGCCGGCCTTTGAGGCTATCAGGATCCCTATCGGATTGCCCAAAACGGTCGCGGCGCTCCCTATATTGGTGGCCAGGACCGAGATGATGATAAACGGCACGGGTTCCACCTCAAAATAATCGCATATCTCCAAAACCGCAGCTACCATGAAAATAATGGAGACTACCTCGGAGGTCGTCGTGGAAAGGACGGCGGATACGATGGAAATAATTATGACGAATTTTTCCGCCGTCATGTTCTTGACCCTGAGGATCAACTGGACAATCCAGGCGAAAAACCCGGCTTCTTTCAGCAGGCCTACAAGGATCATCATGCCGACCAGAAACAGGATCACTTCTATCGACGCAAATTTAATCACATGATCGATATCGATAGTGCGGGTCAGCAGTAAGACAGAAATACCGAGGAAGGCAAAACCCAGTCTGAAATCCCAAAAAAACAGCGTGCCCATAATAGAAGCGGAAAAAATGGCTATAGCGGTCGCCTGATGAGCGCTCAAACCTATATGGCTTGAAAGCAAACCCAGGCCCAGCGCTATGCAAATAAGTATTATGAATTTTTTAATCATTATTTTCTGTCTGTCATTCCTTTCATTACATCGGCCCTGGACACGATGCCTACCAGTTTAGCGGAATCGTCAACAACGGCGATGCGCCTTACCTTTTGGGTAAGCATTATCCTCGCCACTTCGAAGAGGCTTGTATCTTCTTTAACAGTAGTTACATCCTTGCGCATAAGGTCTTTAACCTTTAGATTGTTCATAGCGGCCATTTTATTCTGTATGCCCTTGCTCGTGTTTTCGTAGACAAATCTCCCTACCTGCTCTACATAGCTGGGCAATATGAATTTTAAGACCTCTTTTTCCGTGAACATCCCGACGAGTTTACCGGCGGAGTCGACAACGGGAAGGCCGCTTATTTCCAATTCGGATAATTTGGCGGTCGCGTCTTTTACCGGCGTATCGGGCGAGAGGGTTATTACTTTTTTTACCATAACCTCTTTTATTTTCATAATGCTCCTTTCAATTTTACGAAGTAAAATTGATACTGAAGCGGCGAGCCGCTGAAGTATCTTAATTTAGTTTATCTTAATAGCAGAGATCTATACATTAAGGCAAGCCTTTCGGTGAACGTCCCGGGAACACCGTTTCCTATAAGCCTGTTGTTAATTCTTATGACAGGCATTATCTCCATTATGGAATTGGTAAGAAAGACCTCATCCGCCCTGTACAGTTCCGGGACTTCAAGCGCCCTTTCGTAAGGCGTTAAACCCGCCTTGGGGGCTATTTCAAGTATTACCCCGCGCGTAATGCCCGGCAAAATTCCGCTTGAAAGGGGCGGAGTCAGCAGCTTCCGCCCTTTAACGATGAAGATATTGCTGACTGTCGCTTCGGAAATCTCTTTTCTTGAGTTTAGCATTAATGCGTCGTCAAATCCACTTTTTTTTGCTTCGAGCCTGGCCAGGATATAATTCATGAAACTCAGGCTTTTCATGCCTGAGATGGGCGAATTTTCGTTTTGCCTTATACTGGCAACTTTAACACTTATCCCCTTTTTATACATAACTTCAGGATAAGGCGTCAACTTGTTGGCGACTATGGCAATGGTAGGATTTTCACATTTTATCCCGGACAGGCCTACCCTGCCGGCTCCCCTTGTAACGGCCAGGCGTATATAGGCATCCTTTAATTTGTTTTTCTTTAATAATTTATAAATTTCATTCTTAAGAAAAGACCTTGAATAGGGGACTTTTATTTCTGTAATTTTAAGCGACCTGTATAATCTATCGAGGTGCCGGTCCGCCTTAAATATCTTGCCGCCATATGTCCTCATCGTCTCGAATACGCCGTCCCCGTATAGAAAACCGCGGTCAAAAAGAGGGATGGTCGCCCTATTTTGGTCCATTATCCTGTTATTCAGCCATACCTTCATGATTTTAGCGCCTCTATAAGGGCTTTCGCTTTATCCAATGTCTCCTGGTATTCGGTTTCGGCATCTGAATCCGCTACTATGCCGCCGCCGACCTGAAAATATAATTTATCTCCTTTTGAGATAAAGGTTCTTATTGCGATGCTCGTATCCATGTTGCCGTTAAAGCCAAGATAACCCACGGCGCCTGTATAGACCGCCCTCTTTGTGGGCTCAAGCTCGTCGATGATCTCCATTGACCTGATCTTTGGCGCGCCTGTTATGGAACCTCCGGGGAAGCATGCCTTCAGGCAGTCCAGAGCCTCTGTGCCTTTTTTTAACACGCCCCTTACCGTGGATACCAGGTGAAACACTGTGGAATAGCCTTCAAGTGCAAAGGGCTCAGACCATTCTACTGAGCCATAATCGCAGACCCTGCCAAGGTCGTTCCTTTCAAGGTCCACAATCATGATATGTTCCGCCCTGTCCTTGGGGCTGGCCATAAGCTCCTCTCTCAATTTATTGTCTTGGGTCGCTTCCCGTCCCCTTGGCCGCGTCCCCTTTATAGGCCTTGTTTCTATCAACCTGTTTTTAGCGTCAACCTTCAGGAATCTTTCCGGGGAAGAACCTATGACCTTAGCCGCGTCGAAACCAAGGTAGCAGGCAAACGGGGCAGGATTTATATCGCGGAGTTTTTTATAAAGTTCAAACGGAGACATCGCAAGGTTTGTCTCAAATCTTTGCGACAAGTTTACCTGATATATATCTCCGTTTCTTATATATTCCTTCGCGCGTTTTATAGCGGCGATGTAGTCTTCCTTTGTAAAATTACATTTGAGTCCGTGATTATCAGCGTCATTGCGAGGAGCGACCCCGAGCGAAGCGAGGGGGAGCGACGAAGCTCGCCCTTTGGGCTCGCTCGCAATGACATAACACTTGTTTTTCAAATGATCAATGGCCACGATCTCGTCATAAAATCCGAGACAGCAATCGGGAATATCTATGTCGTCGATCGCGGTAGAGGGAAGCCTCTCCGTAAAATGGCAAAGGTCATACGAAAAATACCCTACTGCCCCGCCCAAAAAGGGTATTTCGGAATAAAAATCGCTGCGGTATTTCTTAAGGAGCCCTTTAACGACAGTAAAGGGATTCCCGATAAATCTTGTGACGTGTGTCTTGCTTGTCCCGAGCGTAGTCGAGGGATGTCTTGTGTCTTTGATCTCAATGAGCCGGCCCTTACTTCTTAAGATGAGAAATGGGTCGCTGCCCATGAATGAAAATCTACCCAGGCCTTTCGGGCACATCGCGCTGTCCAGGAAAAAACATTCAGGCCTCCTTAAAAAAGAGCGCTCAAAAAAATCCAGGGATGAAGCCGGGAAATTTATCTCGTTGATCTTCAAATATTTAGAGCCCTTCTTATCGCCGCCTTGTCGAACCCGACTATAATCCTGCCGTCTATATCGAGCTGCGGGACCCCCATCTGCCCGGATTTATTTATCATTTCCTGTGCGGCCTCCTGGTCCTGGGATACATCTATATCCTCAAACGCTATATTGTTCTCCTTTAAAAAATCCTTTGCCATCCTGCAATAGGGGCATGCAGGTGTGCTATAAATTTTTACAGCAGCCATTTCAGAACCTCCTTTCCGCCAATACCCGGCCAAATCTCATTGCGCCTCTGAGCAACTCCTTGTGTTTAAGGGCATCCGCCTCCGCTTCAAGTCCTTCAGTCAAAAATTCCTTCTTATAATGAATATCCAGGGTATTGTACCAGGCCTTAAGCGTAATTATCGCGCCCGTAAACGTATTTTTCACGTTACGGCTCGCGCATACCAGTATGGCCCCTCCCCGCCTCCGCGCCTTTAGCCTCTTATCGATAAGCCCCTTCTTTAAAATGAACTTTCGCGCCCACAATGCCTGGCACCTGTCAATCGCGCATTTAAGCTGGGCCGGGAGACCCTGGAAATAAATAGGGGCCGATACCAACAACACATCCAATGTCAATAAATCGCGGTAAAGCGCCTGCATGTCATCCTCTATGACACATTCGCCCAGCCTGTAGCAGGCCCCGCAGCCCGCGATACAGGGTTTGATATCCAGTTCGCTTAAAATTATTTTTTTCACCGAAAGACCCTTTTCCCGGACGCCGACTACTGCCCTGTCAAGCAGTGTCTCGCTATTGCCGTTCCGCCTCGGGCTTGCCGCGATCGCCAGTAGATTTAATTTTTTATTTTTCATTGCTAATTTTTAATTCCTCCGTTTTATATCCTATCACAAAAATATCCTTATTATCAATGCCTACTTTCCCATATATTCTGCCTTTTTGGTCTATAAAACACGAAATTCCGGTATTTGCCGCGCGCACGACCGGCCGCCTGTTTTCGACTGCCATGAATACGGAGGCCTGCAAATGCTGGTATGGGGCGCTTGATTCCATGAACCAGGCATCGTTTGTGATATTCACTAAAAAATCCGCCCCATCTTTTACGAACCTCCGTGAAAGGCCGGGCAATGTGTCCTCAAAGCATATGAGGACGGAGAAATTGGTGTTGAGTTTGTCGGGTTTCTTGGGTTCATAGAGTTTATTGAGTTTAAAAACGGTATGTTCGTGGCCGGCCGTAAAATTACCTATGGGAATACCAATAAGGTCCCTTAAAAATGGAAAATATCTTTCAAGCGGGACATATTCGCCGAATGGCACCAGATGAAGTTTATCATACTGCTGTAAAATTCCTCCCTCCGCTGAAATTAAAAGAGCCGAATTATAGTAATAATCCGGCGTTGCTGTAACCGCGCCTATTAAAATTGGGATTCCAATACTTTTTGCGAGGTCAGAGATAGCTGGAAGCAACACAGGGTCTTCTTCTAAGATTCCGGGCACTGAGGTCTCTGGCCAGATTATTAAATCCGGGTTATCCTCGGCTGCCTCTTTTGTCAGGGCTTCATATCTTTCCAAAATCGCGTCTTTAAAATTCTCGTCCCATTTTTGCTGTTGGGGTATGCTCGCCTGGATGACAGAAATCTTGACGGGGTGAAGGGTGTGGAGTCCAGGGTGCAGGGATAATTTGTAAAACCCGTAGATTAAAGAAAAAACTAACAGAGCAATGGCAATAAACATGTCATTGCGAGGAGCGAGCAAAGCGAGCGACGAAGCAATCTTGTTTTTACGAGATTGCTTCGTCCCCCTCGCTACGCTCGGGGTCCTCGCAATGACGCTGTATATTCCTACATTCACCATCATAACCAGAAATGATACCCCCCAGACACCTGTAATATCCGCGATTTGTATCATCGGAAGATTCAGGTATTGTGAGTAGCCTAACAGCGCCCAGGGGAAACCGGTGAAAAGCGTCGAGCGAAGGTATTCCAAAAAGACCCATGCGGCTGGAATGACGATAGTCCACAGTCCCTGCCTTGCCGGCAGGCAGGCACAGTCCACAGTCCACAGTTTAAAGAAAAGGCCGAAGAAACCGAAATATAAAGAAAGGTATAAAACTAATAAAATAAGCCCTGCCAGCGTTACATGTATCAACCAGTAAATCGTACCAAGCCAAAATATAATTCCTGTGATATATGCTAAAAAGAACGTTCGGCTTTTTGGCGCAATCTGTATTGCAAAAAATAACGGTATAAATCCAAACCAGGCAAATAGCCAAAGATTAAAATTAGGGAATGAAATAGTTAAAAATATTCCTGAAAGTATAGCAAGAAAAATATCTTTTTTCATCTATTATTATTTTATCATTATAAAAAATTTCTATCAAGAAGTAAATAATTAGCAACATTTTTTATATTTTAAAAAATATAAGAAATGTTGTTGACAAATTAAAAATAAAGTGCCATAATTAAAAGATGCCTAAATGCATAATAAAAGGGTGCAAAAAATTTACAAGGTATAAAAATACAAAAGGGCTTTATTGCTCTATGCACTTAGCCCGAATTAAACGTCATGGCCACCCGGGTCTTCAGACAGGGTTTCATAAATTAGAAAAATTGCCTCATCCTACTGTTGATGACTTCATACGTAAAAATTGTGACAAATTAATTGACGCAGAACTTGTAAAAGAATTAAGAAAAATAGGCTTTAAACAAGCTACCCTATGGGTGGTAAAATATCGCCGAAGAAGATTAGGAATTAAAAAATATCTTTACGGCAACGTAAAGAAACATAAAGCATGGATTCGTATGCAGGCTATAAAAAAATATGGAGATAAATGTGAATTGTGTGGATATAGATTAAACGTAGACACCCATCATATTATACCTAAAAATAAAGGCGGTATTCACGAAATTGATAACTTAATGATTCTTTGTCCTAATTGCCACGCATTTATTACTAGAGGATGCGTTGACCTAAAAAGCAGAAAAGATATACCTGCCCTGCGAAAAAAACTTATAAAATTACTAGGACATTCCTATTCGTATTTTGGATAACAACATTTCTTATATTTTGATGGCCTGCCTGTTGCAGGATCAATTTTTCCGCACGGGCAGGGGTCATTTCTGCCGACCTTCGGCGCCTCCCTTGTAAATGTGACGGACGGGGCCTGGGGCACGGGGACCCTTTCTTCAGGCGCGGAAAGAGGAAAACTTTGTTTCTCCTCATGCATAAATTGTTTTGGGGCGGCCTCAAGGACGCCCGGTTTGCTTTTTTCCTCCTCTACCGTCTGGACCTTGAATAAAAATTCAACGGCCTCTTCTTTTACCGCGTCGATCATAACCATAAACATCTCATATCCTTCATGCTGGTATTCTATAAGGGGATCCCGCTGTCCGTATGCCCTGAGGCCTATCCCTTCCCTAAGGTTATCCATGTTATAAAGGTGCTCTTTCCATTTGGTGTCTATTATATGAAGCAGTATTATCTTTTCCAGTTCCTTTATGCCGCCTTCGCCGATTACGGACGCCCTTTCTTGATAACGGGCATTTAACCTTTCCAGTATAGTTTCTCTTATCGCGTCAATACCCATCTCGGACAGATTTGCCCCCGCAAAATCAATCAAAAATTTCGTCTTGAGCCAACTCGCCAGTCCGTCATAATCCCATTCATCCTGCCTCAGGTCTTTATTAAGATAAGTATCGAGCCCTATTTCTACGACCTCTTGTATCAGGTTCTCCATATAATCTTTCAGGTCTTCGCTCAAGAGAATGGTCTTTCGTTCCTTATAAATCACCTCCCGCTGCTTATTCATTACGTTGTCATATTCAAGGAGGTGTTTTCTTATCTCGAAATTATGCTCTTCGACGCGCCTCTGCGCCGTGGAGATCGCCCTTGTAACCAGCGGGTGCTGTATATCCTGGCCCTCCTCCATACCCATTTTTGACATGAAACCCGCGATCCTGTCAGAACCGAATATCCTCAATAAGTCATCTTCGAGCGAGAGATAAAAGGTGCTTGAACCCGGATCACCCTGCCTGCCTGAGCGCCCCCGCAGCTGGTTATCGATGCGCCTTGCCTCATGGCGTTCCGTGCCAAGGACATGCAGGCCCCCGAGCTCAACGACCTTCCTATGCTCAGCTTCCGTCTTTTCCTTCATCTCTTTAAAGATACCGGCCTCTTCCTCTGAGGAAATCTCTTTGCCGCTTGAGCGCAATTTGGCTATAACGTCCCTTGCTAAAAACTCGGGGTTCCCTCCCAGCAGTATATCGGTGCCTCTTCCCGCCATGTTTGTGGCGATAGTAACGCCGCCGGCGCGGCCGGCCTGCGCGATGATATGGGCCTCCAATTCATGGTATTTCGCGTTCAGGATGTTATGCGGTATGTTTTTTTGTTTTAACATCCGGCTTAGTTTCTCATTCTTTTCAATGGAGATGGTGCCCACAAGGACCGGCCTGCCTTTTTTATACAGCCCTTCTATCTCATCGCAGACCGCCTTGTATTTTTCCCGCTGTGATCTGTAAATGACATCCGGGTAGTTCGTCCTTAAAAGCGGCTGGTTTGTCGGTATGACGGCGACGCTGAGGTTATAAATTTTTTCAAATTCCATCGCCTCGGTTTCCGCCGTACCCGTCATGCCGGCCAACTTCTTATACATCTTAAAATAATTCTGAAGGGTAATTGTGGCCAGGGTCTGGTTTTCCCGCTCAATCCGGACGCCCTCTTTGGCCTCCACCGCCTGGTGCAGGCCGTCCGACCAGCGCCTCCCCGGCATAAGCCTTCCCGTAAACTCATCTACGATAATTACTTCCCCGTCCTTTACTATGTAATCCACGTCCTTTTTAAATAGGCTGTGCGCCCTCAGGGCCTGGTTGACATGATGTTTGTATTCCATCGATTCTATGGAATGCATGTCCTTTATGCCCAGCAGCCCTATCACCTTTTGCTCGCCTTCGTCGGTAAGATACGCGCTGTGCCCCTTTTCATCGACGACAAAATCCCCTGTTTCCTTTTTTGTGGTTTCATCCTTTGCGCCCTGAACGAGCCTCGGGATAATCTTGTCTATCTTGTAATAAAGCTCCGTGGATTCCTCTGAAGGGCCGGATATGATCAGCGGGGTGCGGGCCTCGTCTATAAGGATGGAATCGACCTCATCCACGATGGCGTAATTCAATTCGCCCTGGACCATCTGATCCTTATGCGTAACCATGTTATCGCGGAGATAATCGAATCCGAATTCGTTATTTGTCCCGTATGTAATATCGCTATTATATGCGGCCTGTTTTAGCTTGGGGTCCATATCGTGCTGAAGGACGCCGACGCTTAGGCCCAGGGACTCGTAGATGGGGCCCATCC
>JAQURK010000039.1 GCA_028715645.1 Candidatus Omnitrophota bacterium
TACAGCATAAGGCAGGCGTATTTACAAGAATCTCCAGGGTGACAGCGTTTGAGGAGCCGCAAAAATGACGGTTGATGTTGTATTACCGGTATATAATGAAGAACTTATATTAAAACAAAATACCCTTCTCCTTTATGACTACAAGGTCCCGGTAGAATGGATAGATGATATAAGATCAACGGTTCATATACCAAAGACCATAGTGGAGGACCTGGCCGGCCTTATACGGCTAAGGGCCACCATTTCGAAAAAACTAATCCAGATTTTTTAAGGCCTCTTCCAAAAACGGAAGCAGGGCCTGCAATTCTTCCTTTGTAAGCCTGCCCATTTTCGCGAATTTAAATTCACCTTCGCCGCCCCTGGTCTCCCTGCTTATCTGCACCTTTTTGGGGCCGTTGTTATAACTATAAATGCCCACGGTCAATCTTCCGATCTCGCTCTCGTAATTCTTTGAAAAAAGACACTGGTCCATGCTTGCATCATACGGCATAATTCAATACCCTCCTTTAAATTGGTTTTTAACAGTATTTGTCCTTAATTATTGAAAAAACAGGATAGCCCTTTAACTTTTCCCTGCCCTTGAGCGGAAGAAGCTCTATCAGAAACGCGAGGCCGGCGACCTTTCCCCCCAGTTTCTCAACCAGGTCGATTACCGCGCGCGTGGTCCCGCCCGTTGCAAGGAGGTCATCCACTATCAAAACGGCGGCGCCCTCCTTAAAGGCATCCGTGTGTATCTCAAGCGTATCGCTTCCATACTCAAGCGCGTACGTTACGCTGTGGGTAAGGTAAGGCAGTTTGCCTTTTTTCCTTACAGGGATGAGGCCTGCCCCAAGCTTATAGGCGACTGCCGCCCCAAAAATAAATCCCCTCGCCTCAACGCTTATAACGGCGTCAATCTTTTTTGAGCTGTACTGCCGGGCTATCTCATCGACCGCCGCCCGGAATCTGCCGCCGTCCTTAAGCAGAGTAGTTATATCCTTAAAGATGATGCCTTTTTTTGGAAAGTCCTTTATATCCCGTATGTAGTCTTTAAAGCCTTCTATCATCCCTGTTTCTCCTTCTCGCGAGCCGCAGCTCAACCCTTGCCTCCTGCGACACGATGATATTGCGCAGCTTATGCATGGCCGCGGTCTCTATCTGTCTTACCCTTTCCCTTGTTATACCGAAACACTTCGCGGTCTCGTTTAAGGTATGCGTGCCGCCGTTTTTTAATCCGAACCTTAAGGTAAGGATCTTTTTTTCGCGCGGGGTCATCTTCGTGAGCAGCTCCTTTACCTTCTCTTCCATGAGATAACCGGTCAATTCGTCCCAGGCGCTTTCTATCTTTTCGTCCTCTATCAGCTCCATGAATTCCGCGGAGCCTTCCTCGCCGACGGGGGCGTTTAGCGACGAAATCTTGGCGACGATCTGGTTAAGCTCCTGGACCTTCTTTATGGGGAGCTGCATCCGCTTGGACAGCTCGCTTAATTTTGGCCTGCGGTTCAGCTTGTTCGAGAATTCGTCGCTTACCTTTTTGAACTTCATAAGGAGCTCAAGCATGTATATCGGGACCCTGATGGTCTTGCCCTGGTTGGCTATGGCGCGGGTAATATACTGCTTGATCCACCATGCCGCGTAGGTCGAAAACCGGTAGCCTTTTTTTGGATTAAATTTTTCAACCGCCTTCATCAGGCCGAGGTTGCCCTCTTCTATGAGGTCCATTATGGGCACGCCCAGGTAGCTGTACCGCTTGGCGATATTTATGACAAGGCGCAGATTTGCCCTGATCATCTTTTGGCGCGAGCGCCTGTCGCCTTTTTTAATCCTATTGGCCAGGTAGATCTCCTCTTCCGCGGTTAAAAGCGGCGTATTCTTGATTTCTCTTAGATATAATTTGATCGCTTCCATTTTTAGTTTTTACTTTTTCCTTTTGACTTTTTACTTTTTATTACCGCCTGCGCCGCGGCGAGTCTTGCTATAGGCACCCTGAACGGTGAACAGCTTACGTAGTCCATGCCGACGCGATGGCAGAATTCCACCGAACGCGGCTCACCGCCGTGTTCGCCGCAGATCCCGACCTCGAGGTCTTTCCGCGTCTTGCGGCCGCGCTCTATCCCTATGCTGATAAGCTCGCCGATCCCTTCCTGGTCAATACTCTGGAAGGGGTCTTCGGGCAATATCCCTTTTTTGATATAATCCGGGAGGAACCCCCCGATATCATCGCGAGAGAAGCCAAAGCCCATCTGTGTAAGGTCGTTGGTCCCGTAAGAAAAGAATTGCGCCACTGCGGCCAGTTTTCCGGCAACAAGCGAAGCGCGCGGTATCTCTATCATGGTGCCGAACATATACTTTATCTTTTTTTGCCCGTATTTTTTAAGCGCCTCCCGATAGACCCGCTCAACAATAGCAAGCTGGTCCTTTAATTCGGCGACATCGCAGACTACCGGTATCATAATTTCCGGATAAGGTTTTTTCCCTTCCTTTAGAAGCTCGGCCGCGGATTCGAAGACGGCCCTTATCTGGGCCTCGCTTACTTCAGGATATGTTATACCAAGGCGGACGCCGCGGTGTCCCATCATCGGATTCGACTCATGGAGGGCGGCGGCGCGCTTGGATAATTCATCCAGACTGATATTAAGGTCCTTGGCGATTTGCTCAAGTTTTTTAGGATTCTGGGGGACAAATTCATGAAGCGGCGGGTCCAATAAACGGATTACGACCGGGAAACCATCCATCGCCTCAAGCGTGCCCTTTATATCCTTCTTTATATAGGGAAAAAGTTCGGCCAGCGCCTTCTTCCTTTCTTCGACGGTCTTTGAGACAATCATTTTCCTGAGCCTGAACAACGGTTCCTCGGAACCCTTGCCGTAGAACATGTGCTCTGTCCTGAAAAGGCCTATGCCTTCGGCGCCAAACCGCCTTGCCCTCCCGGCGTCCTCAGGCGTATCGGCATTGGTGCGTATTCCCAGCCTTTTTATCGAATCGCACACCTTAAGGAAACCATTGAAAAGTTTATTCTCTTCGGAGGCATCCATCATCGGAAGCCTTTCAAGATAGACATTACCCTTGGTGCCGTTTAAGGTTATCCAGTCGCCTTCTTTTATGGTATGTCCATCGGCGGAAAACTCTTTTGCCGAATAATTTATATGAAGTGTCCCGCAGCCGACGATGCAGCATTTTCCCCAGCCCCTGGCGACAAGCGCCGCGTGGGAGGTCATGCCGCCGCGGGCCGTTAATATAGCCTGGGCCGCTCTCATGCCTTCAACATCCTCAGGGTTTGTCTCTTCGCGGACAAGGATAACGGATTTTCCCTGCTTTGCCCACTCCACGGCAACGGCCGCGGAGAATACAACCTGGCCTGTTGCGCCGCCGGGGCCGGCAGGCAGGCCTTTCGCGATGGGCCGGTGAGTTATTTCAACCTTGGGATCTATTACAGGATGAAGAAGCTCATCCAGTTGAGCGGGTGTAACGCGCATCACCGCCTCTTCCTTTGAGATAAGCTTTTCATTGACCATGTCCATGGCCATCCTTACGGCGGCCGGGCCGTTGCGTTTTCCGATCCTGCACTGAAGCATGAAGAGACGGCCCTTTTCAATGGTAAACTCTATGTCCTGCATATCCCGGTAATGCCTCTCAAGGCGCTTTTGGTAATCGAACAATTCCTTGTAAATCCGGGGCATCGTCTTTTCCAAGGTCGCCAGGTCCCTGTTATGCCCGGATTTTGAATATTCATTAATGGGCGCCGGCGTCCTTATGCCGGCCACGACGTCCTCGCCCTGGGCATTGATAAGATATTCGCCGTAGAATTTAGGCTCGCCGTTACCCGGATTACGGGTAAAGGCAACGCCTGTCGCGGAATCGCTGCCCATGTTCCCGAAGACCATTGTCTGCACCGTGACCGCGGTCCCCCACTCATCCGGTATATTTTCTATCCGCCGGTAACTGACGGCGCGCCTGCCGTTCCATGATGAGAAGACGGCGCCTATACCGCCCCATAATTGCTCGACGGGGTCATCAGGAAACTCCTTTTTAAGGACCTGCTTTATCCGTTCTTTGAATTGGCCGCAGAGTTTCTTTAAATCTCCTACCTTCATGTCCGTGTCGTTTGAATAACCCTTTTCTTTTTTAAGATCAGACATGAGCCTTTCAAGCTGCCTCCGGATGCCTGATTCATCATCCTTGGGTTCTATCCCGGCGGCCTTTTCCATGACAACATCCGAATACATCATGATAAGCCTGCGATAGGCGTCATAGACGAACCGGTTATTCCCGCCGCTCTGTTTTATAAGCCCGGGGATGGTCTTTTCGGTGAGGCCGACGTTTAAGACGGTCTCCATCATTCCCGGCATCGAGCGCCTTGCGCCTGAACGAACGGAAACAAGCAGGGGATTATCCTCGTCGCCGAAGCCCCTCCCCATCAGTTTCTCGACACGTTTCATCGCCGCCTTTACCTCTTCACGGAGGCCTTTTGGATAGGTCCTGTTATTATCATAATAATAAGTGCAAACCTCGGTGGTCACGGTAAATCCGGGCGGCACCGAGAGCCGCAGGTCTTTGTGGCCCGCCATCTCAGCGAGATTCGCCCCTTTACCGCCAAGCAGATTTTTCATGCCTTCATTCCCGTCTGCCCTGCCGCCCCCGAAGGAATAAACATTTTTCTTGCTCATTGCTTTTTACATCCTCCTAACTTATCGTTTAAATATTCCACTAATTTATCAACGCCGATTCTGTCCTGTTTCATGGAATCCCTGTCCCTTACAGTCGCCTTTTTATCCGACAGCGAATCCACGTCTACCGTAACGCAATAGGGTGTTCCTATCTCATCCTGCCTGCGGTAAAGCCGGCCTATGGAGGCCGTGTCGTCGTATTTTACCTTATATAGCCTGGAAAGATCCGCGGTTATTGCCTTGCACATGGCTACGATCTCAGGCCTGTTCTTTAAGAGCGGCAAAATCGCCGCCTTTACCGGCGCAAGGGCGGTATGAAATCCCAGAACGGCCCTTTTTTCATTCCTGACCACCTCCTCTCTGTAGGCGTCTGCTAAAAACGCGAGTATCGCGCGGTCCACACCGCCCGAAGGCTCTATGACGTAAGGAGTAAACCTTTCCTTTGTCTCTTCATCGAAATACGAAAGATCTTTCCCGCTTGCCTTTGAATGCGCCTTAAGGTCGAAATCCGTCCTGTTGGCTATCCCTTCGAGCTCTGACCAGCCCATAGGGAACAGATATTCTATGTCGGTGCAGGCCTTCGCGTAATGCGCGAGCTCATCCTTTGAATGCGGGCGCAGTCTCAGGTTTTGAGCCTTTATCCCAAGACCCTTATACCAGTTCAGCCTTTCATCTATCCATTTACGATGCCACTCTTCATCCTCACCGGGCCGCACAAAATACTCCATTTCCATCTGCTCAAACTCCCTCGAGCGGAAAGTAAAATTGCCTGTCGTAACTTCGTTCCTGAAGGCCTTTCCTATCTGGGCAATGCCAAACGGCAATTTTCTCCGGGAGGTAGTAAGGACATTATCAAAATTAACAAATATCCCCTGGGCGGTCTCCGGCCTTAAATATATAACACTGCCCTTGTCCTCAACGGCGCCATAATGCGTTTTTAACATTAGGTTGAAATGCCTGGGTTGGGTTATTTCTCCGCCGCACTCCGGGCACTTCTTTTCCTTCAGGTGGTCAGCGCGGAATCTTTTTTTGCACTGCTTGCAGTCAACAAGCAGGTCCGCGAAACTTTCGACATGGCCAGAGGCCTCCCAGGTCCTGGGATGCATAAAGATGGCGGTATCGAGCCCTTCCATATCATCGCGCTCGAAAACGTTGCCGCGCCACCACGCCTCCTTCACGTTCCGTTTTAATTCCACGCCGAGCGGGCCGTAGTCCCAGGTGCTTTCCAGGCCGCCGTATATTTCGGTTGACTGGAAGACAAAGCCCCTTCTTTTACATAATGAGACTATTTTTTCCATTAAGTCAGTGCTCATCTTTGCCTTTCATCCATGATCACTTGCGTTTTTTTCATAAAATCCAGCGACTTCAGCCTCAAATGCAGGTGATATTCAAAAAACCTGCGAAGCAGGCCCTCAACCTGCTGACCTACGTCCAGCGAAACCTTGATGCGCGGCACCCGTTCCCAGTCAGATCTGTTTATGTGCTCGATAAAGTTTATCGTCCCGGTTGATATGGGGACGCCTTCTTTTTCCTTTACCGCGCATCTTTCACATAAAATGCCGCCGTTTTTAAAACTAAAACGCGGGGTTTTTTCGGGTTTGACCGCGCCGCAGACCACGCATGCCTCAAGCCTTGGCGAAAGCCCTAACAGGGCCAAAAGCTTTATCTCAAAGACCCTGGCGGACCTCCTTGGGCTTGCCTGCCCGCTTAAGAGCCTTAGGCCGTTTAAAAGCAGCTTAAACATCTCCTCGTTTTTTTCGCAGGCGGGCGTCAAGGTGTTTACGAGGTCGGTAAAATACGCGGCATAGGATGTTCTTTCAAGCGATTCCCTTATCGCTCCAAAAAAATCCTTTAGTTCGCATTGGGAAACGATGAAGACGTCCTTGTCCTTTCTCTCATAAAAAACGATCTCATTCAGGCTAAAGATCTGGGGGCTCCAGCCGTATTGCCCTCTCTGGCCTCTTACGCCCTTCATTACGCCGTAGATCTTCCCCGATTCCATCGTATAAAAAGTCAAAAAAAGGCTCGTCTCCCTAAGGTCCTGTTTTTTCAGTAAGATTGCCTCTGTTTTATGTATCATATAATTGCGATTCGCGCTTGCTGCTATAAGGGGAAATTGTGCCTCCGGACAGAATCAGTTTAAAGGCATCCTCCGTGCTCAGATCAACGTCTATAAGTTCTTTTTTCCTGACAAACATAAAAAAACCGGTTGTGGGATTCGGTGTGGTCGGCACAAAGACGCTCGCCAGATCGTCGTCCATTTCCTTTTTAATCGTCGTCCTGTCGATATGTTCGCAGGTAATAAAACCTATGGAATACAGTCCCGGCCTGGGGAATTCAACCACGACCACTTTTTTAAAAACCCCTCTTTTTTTTCCGAACAGCGCCGCGCTTATTTCCTTGATAGCGTTATATACCTTGCTTACAAGCGGCATTTTTGTAAAGACCCATTCGCCCCACCCGAAAAACTTCCGGACGAAGATCACCCTTGTGGCCACGCCGCAAAGGATAATTATGATAACAATGATAAAGAACAGGGCCAGTTTCAGGGCCAGGATTATAAAAAAAGAACCGGTATACGGCTCCACAAACCTTACAAAAGGCTCTAAAAACCAGAGGTTTATCTTTTTAATGACCCATGTCAAAATTGTAACAGTCAGAAATACCGGCAGCAGGACCAGTAATCCTGTAATAAACGAGCGCCTTATCTTGTTAAAAAAGTTTTCGGCCATGATTCTCTTAGGTCTCATCTTAAAAACTGAAAAATCAATAAGGTCGTAAAAAAACCAAGCAGCGAGCCGGCGACGATCTCCCAAACCCCATGCACCCGCTGGCTAAGACGGCTTCGCGCAATAACAATGGCCATGATGAACGTCAGTATGATTATCAGGGGATTCGAGGTTGAAAAAATAACGACCGTCCATACAGAAAAAGCAAGCGCCGCGTGGCCGCTCGGCATGCCCCCGCGCATAGGAGTGCCCTTCTGGAAAAGGATCTTTCCGATTATTGTCAGGCTAAGCACTATTATAAACGCGATAATCGAAATATGCAGAGGCGAATTCTTAATACGGCTGAGGCCTCCTATAAACGAAAATTCAAAGTGCCTCGCAAATAAGAGATAGCCGAATATGGCGGCCGAGAGGGCCGTCAAAAGGACCGCCCCGGCCGAAATGTCCTTTATTACGCGCGCAAGCGGATGGAAGGCGTCGCTTATCAGGTCCACCGTATATTCGATGGCGGTATTAAGCATCTCCGCGAACAGAACAAGGGTAACGAGACTGCCCAGGCAGATAAGCTCGATCCTGGTAAAATCCAGTATTATGCCCACGATAAAGATCAAGACGCCCAAAAGAAAATGCACCCGCATATTCCTCTGCGTCCTTAAGACATAGATAAAGCCTTCGATCGCGTGGTTAAAACTTTCTATCATCCGGTGCATATCGTCTTCAAGATCCCTTCCTGTCTTTCCTGCATGAGCCGCGACTCTTTATTAGAGCCGTCCCTGTAACCCAGTAAGTGCAGGATCCCGTGGATCACGTATAATAGGGTCTCTTTTTTCGCGGTCGTATTGAAACGCCGCGCGTTAAACTCGGCGGTTTCCGCGGAGATCGCTATCTCTCCGATGAAGCCGGCCCTCCCGCGGCCTTTGCCCGCGGCGCCGAATGAAATCACATCGGTCGCCGCATCAAGGCCAAGGAATTGCCTGTTAAGCTGCCTGATCCTTTTATCGCCCGTAATAAGGATATTCAGGGAGGCGCCCTTTTTTACTTTTTCAAGCTCAAGGGTTTTCTCGGCCGCATTTTTTAGAGCGGCCTTATCCTGCCGCAGGGCGGCAGGATGCCGCCCTGCGGCAGGATGCCGTCCGGCCTCCTCGTCGATTATTACCGCTATCTTATAGTCGTCTTTCACATCACGCGCCGGAACCGGCGATTCTCGGATATTCCACCCTTGTATGAAATATCCCTGTCAGTATCTTGATAAAACACTCGGAGATCCGGTTCAGGTCCCTTAGCGAGAGCTCGCACTCGTCCAGCTGGCCGTCTATAAACTTGTTGTTTATGATTTTTTGAGTAAGGGTCTTTATCTTTGCCGGCGTCGCGTCTGATAACGCCCTCGTTGAGGCCTCAACCGCGTCAGCCAGGAGAACGACCGCCGTCTCTTTTGTCTGCGGCTTGGGCCCCGGATACCTGAAATATTCCTCTTTTAGCTGGTCTTCGTCCTCTGTCTTTTCAAGCGCCCTCTGATAAAAATAGTATATCAGCCCGGTGCCATGGTGCTGTTCAATAAAATCTATAATGGAATCGGGCAGCTTGTGCTTCTTTGCCGAATCAACGCCGTCCTTTACATGGTTTGTTATTATGAGCGAGCTCATCGTTGGCTTAAGATCCACATGCCGCGATTTCGACTCGCCGGATTCATTCTCGCTGAAATACTCGGGCTTATTAAGCTTGCCGATGTCGTGGTAATAAGCCCCGATCCTTGCGAGGAGAGAATTTGCCGATATGGCGTCGCAGGCGGCCTCCGCGAGGTTACCCACAATAAGGCTGTGATGGTATGTCCCCGGCGCCTTGATAATAAGTTCTTTTAAAAGCGGATTGTTAAGATCCGAAAGCTCAAGGAGCGTTATATTCGTCGTTATATTAAATAAAATCTCAAATACGGGCAAAAACCCGGTGACCAGGAAACTTGACAGCAGGCCGCCCCCAAAACCCCAAAGGGATTCCTTTAAAAATTGTGCGGGGGGGGCGCCTTTAAAAAAACCAAAAAAACTGATAATCATGAAATTAAAGAAGCCGACGAACACGCCTGCGCCGAGGAGCTGGCTGCGTCTTCTGGCGTTCCTGGCCGCGATGGCGCCTACGGTGCCTCCTAAAAAAATTACCAAGAAAAGATCCAGTCTGCCCTGAACAACAAGCCCAAATAGCAGGCTCAAGAACAGCGTTACGATAAGTGACGCATTGAGATTAAGCAGAAGGACCAGTAAGATACTCATGCCAGCAATCGGTATGGCATAAATATTTAGCGGCGTCAGCACGCATATCTCAAAGAATACCGCGGTCAAAAACACGGAGAGCGCGATGAGAAACAGATTTTTATTGCGCGAAAAATCGTGGTAATCAAGTAAAAACAGGTAGGTGCCGCCCGCTATGATAAGCATGGCCAAAAGCAGGGCGATGCCCAAAAGATATAAAAACCTGTCTCCAACGGAAAAAAGATTGAGCTGGGTATTAAGATAAACCAGGCTGAATAAAAGCAGCCATATGGCCAGGGCCATGAGGCATTTTACAAGATAATTGAAAAAATTGGATTTAGGTATTTGGGCCGCCTTAAACGTCGCTTTAGCCACTATAAACGCCCTCTGTTCCTGTCGATGGTCTCATAGGCCTTGATAATCTCCTGAACAAGCTCATGTCTGACTACGTCCTCTCCTGAAAAATAGACGAACTTGATGCCCTGGATTTCCTTGAGCAGCGTCGAAACCTGAATGAGCCCTGACTCCCTGCCGCTGGGCAGGTCGCTTTGTGTCAGGTCACCCGTGATCACCGCCTTTGAGTCGAACCCTATCCTTGTCAGGAACATCTTCATTTGTTCCTGGGTGGAATTCTGGGCCTCATCGAGGATGATAAAGGAATCGTTGAGTGTCCGTCCGCGCATATATGCCAAGGGGGCCACCTCGATAATCCCGCGTTCTACATACTGTTCTATTTTGTCAATCTCGACCATATCGTATAAGGCGTCGTAGAGCGGCCTCAGGTACGGCATAACCTTTTCCTGGAGGTCGCCCGGCAGGTACCCCAGGCTTTCCCCTGCCTCAACCGCCGGCCTTGTCAGGATGATCCTGCTTACGATCTGTTTTTTCAGGGCATTGACGGCCATCGCCATGGCAAGATATGTTTTTCCTGTGCCCGCCGGGCCTATGCCAAAAACGATGTCGTTATGCCTTATGGCGTCCACATACTCCTTCTGTGTCTTGCTCTTGGGTGTTATGAATTGGCGTTTTGCGGACACCTCTATCTTATCAAGGTAGATATCGTGGATATCCTCA
>JAQURK010000040.1 GCA_028715645.1 Candidatus Omnitrophota bacterium
GGAACAGTTTTACCGGGTCCTTTTCGGTGACCTTCTGAGCGTCCTTATCAAGCGCCCTGTAAACAATACCTTCGGCCGTCGATTTCTTTCCGCACCACATCAGGATATTGGCAAACTTTGTTATGGCCTTGTTGTTAAACCTCGGATCCGGTAAAACATCTCTTTTTTGCGCGCGTCTTCTTCTCATTAATAACTATGGCTCCTCTTTATATTATTTGGGCCTTTTTGCCCCGTATTTTGACCTGGACTTTTTTCTGTCCTGCACACCCTGGGAATCCAGCGTCCCTCTTACGATATGGTACCTGACACCCGGCAAGTCCTTTACCCTGCCGCCCCTGACCAGGACTATAGAGTGCTCCTGCAGGTTGTGGCCAACTCCAGGTATGTACGCCGTTACCTCGATACCCCCGGTAAGCCTGACCCTGGCTACCTTTCTTAACGCGGAGTTCGGTTTTTTTGGTGTCTGGGTCTTCACCTGCAGGCATACGCCCCTTCTTTGAGGGCACTTCATAAGCGCGGGTGATTTTGACTTGTACCTTACCTTGTCCCTTCCCAGTCTGACTAATTGGTTTATCGTCGGCATATTATTTCTTCTTTTTTCTCTTCGCCTTCTTGGTTTCCTGTTTATCCTGTTCTTCGTCCTTGGTCTCTTTTTTGGCTTCCTTCTCTTTGGCCGGCTCGACAACTTTTGTTTCTGCGGCAGGCGTTTCTTTCGTTTCCCCGCCGGCCTGCGGCTCTACGTTATGAACAACCTCTATCTCCCTGTGGACCTTGAATCCTGTACCGGCAGGTATCAGGTGGCCCATTATGACATTCTCTTTTAGCCCAAGGAGCAGGTCTTTTTTGCCGCTCGCCGCGGCGTCTGTCAAGACACGGGTGGTTTCCTGGAAACTGGCGGCGGATATAAAACTCTCGGTGCTCAGGCTTGCCTTCGTGATACCCAAAAGAAGCGGGGTAGCGGAGGCCGGCTTCTTATTCTTCTTGAGCATTCTCTCGTTCTCTTCATAAAACTTTACCTTGTCCACCTGTTGGCCGACCAGGAATTCGGTATCGCCGGAATCCTCGATCTTGACCTTTTTAAGCATCTGCCTGACAATAACCTCTATGTGCTTGTCGTTTATCTTGACGCCCTGCAGCCTGTAAACCTCCTGAACCTCATTGACAAGGTATTCCTGCAGTTTCTTTTCGCCGCTTACTCGGAGGATATCCTGCAGTACCACAGGCCCATCGACAAGCTGCTGGCCGGCGGAGACGCGGTCTCCTTTGTAAACGTTGAGGTGTTTGCCATGCGGTATCAGGTATTCCTTCTTCATCCCTGTGGAACTCTTAACGATAACACGCCTCTGGCCTTTTTTTGCCTCTCCGAATTCAATAATACCGTCAATTTCACTTATGATGGCGGGGTCCTTGGGTCTTCTCGCCTCAAAGAGCTCCGCGACCCTCGGAAGACCGCCGGTTATATCCTTTGTCTTTGTGATAACGCGGGGCGTCTTCGCCAGGATGTCTCCACCCTTGACCTGCTGGCCGTCATCCACTACGATATGCGCGCCCTGCGGCACCGGGTATATCGCCAACACCTCTTTATCCTTGTTTAACACAAGCAGCTGCGGGTGCAGGTCGCCCTTCGACTCCATTATGACCTTGTTTACAAGGCCGGTCGAGATATCCAATTCCTCGCGGATAGTTACCTCTTCCTTTATATCTTCGTATTTTACCTGTCCGCCGACTTCGGTCAAGATAGGTGAGGTGTATGGGTCCCACCTTACAAATATCTCTTGCTTTTTAACCTTTTTGCCGTCGGCAATATTCAATACGGCGCCCTGGGGCACCATGTGTTTTTCGAGTTCGCGGCCCGAGTCGTCTGTTATGCTGATCTGTCCGTTTCTATTTAGGACGATCCACTCGGCGTCTTTCTTAACCTCAACTATCTTTAAATTCTGGTATTTCAGGGTTCCTGAAAATTTGGACTCCAGGTAGGATTGTTCAATGATACGGCTAGCGGTACCTCCGATATGAAACGTCCTCATCGTAAGCTGCGTGCCCGGTTCTCCTATGGATTGCGCCGCTATAATGCCGACCGCCTCTCCCTGCTCGACCATCTTTCCGGTCGCAAGGTTTCTGCCGTAGCAGCGGGCGCAGACGCCGCTTTTTGATTCACAGGTGAGAACGCTGCGTATCCTTATCTTTTCTATGCCGGCGCGCTCTATCTTATCCGCCATGTCTCCGTTTATTTCCTGGGCGGCCTCTACAATGGTGGTATCGGTTATGATATCGACGATATTATCAAGCGCCACGCGTCCAAGTATCCTCTCTTTAAGGTTTACAACGATCTCGTCGCCTTCCGTGATGGGCCCTATAAGGATGCCGTTCAATGTCCCGCAATCCTCTTGGCTAATGATTACATCCTGAGCCACGTCTACAAGACGCCTGGTCAGGTATCCCGCATCGGCCGTCTTTAAGGCGGTATCCGCCAGCCCCTTTCGAGCGCCGTGGCTTGAAATAAAATACTCAAGGACCGTGAGGCCTTCCCTGAAGTTTGCTATGATTGGCGTCTCAATGATTTCTCCTGAAGGCTTTGCCATCAGGCCCCTCATGCCGGCGAGCTGCCTTATTTGCTGTTTAGAGCCCCTTGCGCCGGAATGCGCCATCATGAATATCGAATTGAATGGATCGAGTTCCTCAAATATAAGATCGGAAACGCGGTCTGTCGCGTGTGTCCATATATCTATGATCTTGTTGTAACGTTCGCCGCCGGTTATAAGGCCTTTCCTGTACTGGTCTTCGACATTTTTTACATCCTGCTTGGCGGCGGTGATGCAGGCGGCCTTTTGCGTAGGTATTACCAGGTCATCTACCGCTATGGAAATACCGGCAAGCGTCGCCTGTTCAAAACCAAGTTTTTTCAGTTCGTCAAGGAGCGCTACTACCCTGGCGTGGCCGAATTGTTTATAACAGTTCGCGAATACGCCGCTCAATTTTGACTTTTCCATCGTATCGTTTACGAATGGAAGCCCTTTTGGAAGTATCTGGTTAAAAATTACCCTTCCTACGCTGGTCTCTATCAACTGGCCGTCTATCATTACTTTTATCTTCGCATGCAGGGCCGCTTCTTTGTCCTCATAGGCGATAATGCATTCTTCGGGGCTCGAGAATATCTTTCCTTCGCCTTTCTGGCCTGCCTTGTCCTTTGTCAGGTAATAACAGCCAAGCACAATATCCTGTGAAGGGGTCACAATGGGGCCGCCGTGGCTCGGGGAAAATATATTATTCGTAGAGAACATAAGAAGCCTCGCCTCAAGCTGCGCCTCGACTGAGAGCGGCACATGGACCGCCATCTGATCGCCGTCAAAATCCGCGTTAAACGCGGCGCACACAAGGGGATGTATCCTTATGGCCTTGCCTTCTATCAATATGGGCTGGAATGCCTGGATACCGAGCCTGTGCAGCGTCGGCGCCCTGTTCAATAAAACAGGGTGATCCTTGATCACCTCGTCCAGTATGTCCCAGACCTCAAGCCTTGCCTTTTCAACGACGCGCTTCGCGCTTTTTATGGTATGAACGAACCCGCGTTCCTTTAATTTCTTTATGATGAAGGGCTCAAACAATTCAAGCGCCATCTTCTTCGGGAGCCCGCATTCATGCAATTTCAGTTCGGGCCCTATGACGATAACGCTCCTGCCCGAATAATCCACCCTCTTACCCAAAAGATTCTGCCTGAAACGGCCCTGTTTGCCCTTAAGCATGTCGCTTAAGCTTTTTAAAGGTCTGTTTCCCGCGCCGAGCGCCGGCCTTCCGTGCCTTCCATTATCAAGAAGGGCGTCCACCGCTTCTTGAAGCATTCTCTTTTCATTCCTTATAATAATGTCGGGGGCCTTGAGCTCTATTAATTTTTTAAGCCTGTTGTTCCTGTTAATTACCCTGCGGTAAAGATCGTTCAGATCACTCGTCGCGAACCTGCCGCCATCCAGCGGGACAAGCGGCCTTAGGTCAGGCGGGATTACGGGGAGGACTTCCATTATCATCCATTCAGGTTTGTTTTCCGATCTCTTAAAGGCCTCAATAATTTTTAGGACCTTTATCGCCTTGCGTTTTGACTGGTCGGATTTGGATTCCCTTAGCTCCCTTTGGAACTTTACCCCCAGTTTATCGAGGTCTATCTCCTTAAGGAGGTCCCTTATCGCCTCCGCGCCCATCTTGGCCACAAAGGAATTGCCGTATCTTTCGCGGGATTCCCGGTATTTTTCCTCGTTCAAGAGCTCTTTTTTCTTAAGCGCGGAATCGCCCGGAGAGATAACGATATATTCCTCGTAGTACAGAATCTTTTCAAGGTCCCTTAAGGTTATATCCAGGATATGGCTTATGCGCGACGGGACCGCTTTAAAAAACCAGACATGTGAAACAGGCGTGGCAAGGTCTATGTGCCCCATCCTCTCGCGCCTTACGCTTGAACGGGTAACCTCGACGCCGCACCTGTCGCATATGATGCCCTTATGCTTTATCCTTTTATATTTCCCGCAATTACATTCCCAGTCCCTTGTAGGGCCGAATATCTTCTCGCAAAAAAGACCGTCTTTTTCAGGCTTGAATGTCCTGTAGTTTATAGTTTCGGGTTTTTTAACCTCTCCTTTTGACCATAACCTGATGGTCTGCGGCGAGGCTATTCCTATGGATACTGAATCAAAACCTGTTACATCTTCCAGCATATTATTTGCCTTTTACCTCTTTTTCCTTTTCTCTACCCAATTTAACGTCGAGGCCCAGCCCTTGCAGTTCCTTGACAAGCACATTGAATGACTCCGGCGTCCCCGCGTGAAGCGCGTTTTCTCCCTTTACAATGGCTTCATAAATCTTTGTCCGTCCGACTACGTCATCGCTTTTTACGGTCAATAGCTCCTGCAGCGTAAACGCGGCGCCGTAGGCCTCGAGGGCCCAAACCTCCATCTCACCGAACCTCTGTCCGCCGAATTGCGCCTTGCCCCCGAGGGGCTGCTGCGTTACCAGCGAGTACGGTCCTATGGAGCGGGCGTGTATCTTGTCATCAACCATGTGTACCAGTTTCATCATATAGATGTATCCGACCGTAATCTTCTGGTCGAACGGCATGCCGCTCAAACCGTCCCTTAATATTACCTTGCCGTCCTGGGGGAGGCCTGCCTTGCGCATCTCTTCCTTTATCTCCTCTTCCCTGGCGCCGTCAAAGACCGGCGTAGCGGCGTAAAAACCAAGGACCTTCGCGGCCCAGCCAAGGTGAGTTTCAAGAATCTGCCCTACATTCATTCTCGATGGAACGCCGAGCGGATTCAGCACGATCTCAATGGGCGTGCCGTCCGGCAGGTATGGCATGTCCTCTTCAGGCAGTATCTTTGCCACGACACCCTTGTTTCCGTGTCTTCCGGCCAGTTTATCGCCGACCGAAACCTTCCTCTTGCTTGCCACATATACCACAACCTTTTTTAAGACGCCCGGAGGAAGTTCATCGCCTCTTTTTATGCGTTCGATCTCGGATTCCCGCTCGTAGGTGAGCTCCTGTATCTGCATATCATAGATCTTCGAGGTCTTTTTAACATCCTGTTCGACCTTCGGGTCTCCGGCAATCTTAATATCATCCATATCACAGCGGTTTATTTTTTCGAGGTCCTTCTTTTTTATAGGCCGGCCCTTGCCTATCACGACCGAGCCGGTCTCATCGTCAAGAAGGCTGGCCTCAAGCTCTTGACCGAGAAGGATCTTTGAGAGCTTTTCCACCTTTTCTTCGCTTATGCTGTCTATCTGCGACTGGTAGAACGCCCTTACCTCTTCAATCTGTTTTAATTCCTTCGTCTTTTCTTCTTTTGTCTTTGAACGGGGCTCTTTCCTTGAAAATATCCTTACGTCAACAACGATGCCTTCGATGCCCGGAGGCACGACAAGCGACGAATCCCTGACATCTCCGGCCTTTTCGCCGAATATTGCCCTTAATAATTTTTCTTCGGGGGACAGTTCTGTCTCGCTCTTGGGCGTAACCTTTCCCACCAGTATATCTCCGGGGATGACCTCGGCGCCTATCCTTATAATACCGCCCTCATCAAGGTTTAACAGGGACTCTTCGCTTACATTAGGTATATCCCTTGTTATTTCCTCGTTTCCAAGCCGGGTATCTCTTGCCTCCAGTTCAAATTCCTCTATATGAACGGAGGTGAACACATCTTCCCTGACCAGTTTTTCGCTTATAAGGATGGCATCTTCAAAATTATATCCTCGCCATGGCATAAAGGCCACAAGGACGTCCTTGCCCAGGGCCAGTTCGCCCTGCGCCGTGGCGGCGCCATCCGCGATTACGTCGCCTTCTTCAACCGCCTGCCCGAGTTTTACTATTGGCCTGTGGTTTACGCAGGTATTCGCGTTGGACTTCTCAAACTTCCTCATCTTGTAAATCTTGCCTCCAACAACTATCTCATCCGCCTGAACACTCGTGATACGCCCGGAATTTGCCGCGACAACAACCGCGCCTGAATCCTTCGCGGTCCTGTATTCAAGGCCCGTCGCGACCAACGGCGTCTGGGTAACCAGGAGCGGAACCGCCTGCCTTTGCATGTTAGAACCCATCAGCGCTCTGTTGGCGTCATCATGCTCAAGGAACGGTATAAGTCCCGCGGCAATACTGACCAGCTGTATAGGAGATACATCCATATACTGGATCTCTTTAGGGTCAGCAAGAACAAAGTCATCCTTGTATCTGGAAAATACCCTGTCCTCGGTGAAATAACCTTCTTTATCGAGTTTCGCGTTTGCCTGCGCTACGATGAATTTATCTTCAATATCGGCAGTAAGGTATTCTATCTTGTTGGTCGCGCGGCCATTATCCACCTTTCTGTACGGGGTCTCTAAAAATCCGTATTCGTTTACCCGGGCGTAAGTGCTGAGCGAGGTGATAAGCCCGATGTTCGGCCCTTCCGGCGTCTCAATCGGGCACATCCTGCCGTAATGGGTGTAATGCACGTCTCTTACTTCGAATCCGGCGCGCTCTCTGCTCAAGCCCCCTGTCCCGAGGGCGCTCAGCCTTCTTTTATGAGTCATTTCGGCCAGCGGGTTCGTCTGGTCCATGAATTGCGAAAGCTGGCTGCGGCCGAAAAAGTCCTTAACAACCGTTGCTATAAGTTTTGTATTTAAAAGGTTATGCGGCATTGAATTCTCAAGATCGTAAATATTCATTCGCTCGCGCGTAGCCCTTTCAAGCCTTACGAGACCGATCCTGAACTGATTCTGGAGAAGCTCGCCAACCGAACGTATGCGCCTGTTGCCCAAATGGTCAATGTCGTCGATAGTGCGTTTGCCGTTCTTTAAATCAACAAGGGCCTCGATAACCCTTATTATCGTCTTTGTATCCAGAATGCGCTGGTCAAGAGGGGCATCCATGTCCAGTTTCCGATTAAGCATGAACCTCCCGACTCTGCCCAGATCATATCTCTTTGGATCGAAGAAAAATCTCTGCATAAGCAGGTCTGAGGACTCCATGGTAGCGGGATCCCCGGGCCTTATCTTCCTATATATATCTAAGAGCGCCTCCTGCTGCGATTTGGTGTGGTCTTTTTGGAGCGTTTTTTGGAGGTCAGAAACGGTCGGTTTTATTATATCAACTGTCCTTATGCCCTTGTCCCAAATGACGTCAAGCAAATCCTTTGTCAGTTCCTTGCCTTTTGCGACTATGAGGTTCCCGTCCTTATCGACCACATCGCTGCTCAAAGTCATATCTATAAGGTTTCTAAAATGAATGCGTTTTGTTATCTCTACCTTCTCGATGCCTTTGAACGCGTTTAATATATCATCGTTGCTGGAAAGGCCCATTGCCCTGAGTATCTGCGTAGTCAGGAATTTTCTGCGCCTGTCGAGGACCGCGTGCATCACATCGTTTAAGTCGAATTCAAATTCCAGCCATGCGCCCCTGTAAGGGATAATCCTTGCGGAATACAGCCTCTTGCCGTTCGGATGGATGGCCTCCTCGAAAGAGATGCCGGGCGAGCGATGAACCTGGCTGACCACAACGCGCTCATCCCCGTTTATCACGAAGGTTCCCGTATCCGTCATAAGGGGTATATCACAGAAATATACTTCCTGCTCTCGGGTTTCCTTCGGTGTGCGCAGTCTGAATTTTACCTTAAGGGGGACGGCGTATGTCATTGCCCGCCTTATACACTCATTGGCGCCGTATTTGGGATTCCCTAGCGTATAATGTATATATTCCAGTTTATATGTCCCGTCGTAATTTTCGAGCGGGAATACTTCCTTGAATACGGCCTCAAGGCCTACGTTTTGGCGCTTGGTCTTGGGCACATCCTTCTGAAGGAATTCCGCGTAAGAGGAATATTGTATCTCCAATAGATGCGGAAGTTGGAATACGTCCTTTAATTTTGCGAAGTTCTTTCTTTTTATCATTCTTATTTAAGTTCTATCTTTGCACCTACCGCTTCAAGCTGGGCCTTTATTTTTTCGGCCTCTTCTTTTGAAACGCCTTCCTTAATAGTCTTTGGCGCCGCCTCGACCAGGTCCTTGGCCTCTTTCAGACCCAGTGTCGTAACCGCCCTTATCTCCTTAATAACCTGGATCTTCTGGGCGCCTACGTTTGCCAGTACTACGGCAAATGTGGTTTTTTCCTCAGCGGCCGGCGCGCCCGCCTGTGCCTGCGGTTGGCCCGCGGCAAACTGCACGCCAACCGGCGCGCTTGCGGTAACGCCGAATTTTTCCTCAAGGGCCTTAACAAGGTTAGAAAGCTCTAGGACAGAAAGTGTCTCTATAGTTTCTATGATTTCCTGGGCCTTTTTTGAAAGTTCCTGCTTCTCTTCAGCCATTTTAATTAGCTCCTCCTTTTTTTGCCTTTATCGCATTTATCGCGTATACGAATTTTCTTATCGTCCCTTCCAGGACATTAACAAAACCGGATATGGGCGCCTTCATTCCCCCGAAGGCCCTCGCCAGCAGGACCTCCTTTGATGGAAGGAGCGCGATCTCTTTTATCTCGGCATCATTAATCATTTTTCCATCGACTACACCGCCCTTGACCTTGAGTTTGCCGGTATCCTTTGAAAATTTTACCAGCGTCCTTGAGGTCGATATGGGGTCAGCGCCGCCCAGGGCAAGCCCGATAGTGCCGTCAATAAGCGTCTCGAGCGTATCCATCTTCACGTTTTTGAGGGCGAGTTTGCCCATGCTGTTTTTTATTACCAGGTAATCGACCTTGAGGCCCTTTAGGCTTGTTCTGAGTTTTTGAAGGTCATTTACCGCAAGGCCTGTGCAGTCGGTCACGAAGATATCGGATTTGCCTTTCAGTTTGTCCGAAAGTTCTTTTATCATGTATTCTTTGCAGGTTTTGCCGATCTTTGCCATTTTTTATCCTATTTTTTAATTAAGGCCTTGGCATCCAGTCTGAGGCCTGGCCCCATTGTGCTTGAAATGGAAATGCCCTTGACCAGGTCGCCTTTGAGGCCCTGTACCCTGACCGCTCCGACCGCGTCTATAAGGCTTACCGCGTTCTCGCTTAATTGCTTTTCTTCAAATGAGATCTTGCCTACGGGCACATGCATGTTGCCCTGCTTGTCCATCCTGAATTCGACCTTTCCCGCCTTTACCTCTTTTATTGCCTTTGCGACGTCTTCGGTTACGGTCCCGGCCTTCGGATTGGGCATGAGCCCTCTGGGCCCGAGCACCTTACCGAGGCGCCCCATGTCCCTCATCATCTCGGGGGTGGCAATCGCAACGTCAAAGTCACACCACCCTCCCTGGACCTTCTCGACAAGCTCTGCCGAGCCGACAAATTCGGCCCCGGCGGCTTTTGCCTTTGATTCGGCCTCGCCCTTGCAGAACACGGCGACCCTAACATTCTTTCCTGTGCCGTGAGGCAGGGCCACTGTGCCCCTGATGGACTGCGAGGCCTTTGGATCGACGTTTAGCTTAAATGAGATATCAACCGTTTCATTAAATTTCGGATGCGGCGATTTCTTAAGGACAGCTATCGCCTCTTCAAGGCCGTATTTCTTGGCCTTATCAACCAGTTTTGCCGTTTCCTTCATCCTCTTGCTTATTTTCATTTTCTTAAAGTTTTCTACTCCGTCACATCTATGCCCATGCTTCGGGCAGTCCCCTCGACTATCTTCATGGCGTTCTCCATCTCGGTCGTATTCAGGTCTTTGAATTTTATCTGGACGATCTCTTTGATCTGCTGCTTCGTGACCTTCCCTACTTTTTCCTTGTTGGGAACGCCGCTCGC
>JAQURK010000041.1 GCA_028715645.1 Candidatus Omnitrophota bacterium
ATATGATAGTGCCAAAGGTGCGCCGTAATACATGAGGGGTAACTTTGCAGTTGAATTTAACGGTCTTGTTTATTTCGTTGAATAATAATTGTATGCCTCGACTACCAAAATTACCTTGGCCGCGTCTTTTATCCCACCCAGACCTATTAACGTCAATAAATAAGTGGGTAGTGGGGCGGTCAAAGCGTTGTCTATAAGCGATGTAGTTTGTCAGTATAGGTTTTAAGGTGGAATTAATAGGCACAACTTCCTGTCTCCGGCTTTTGGTCTGTAATAGTCTTATAACATCATTTTCAAGGTCAACGTCTTCCATTTTAAGGTTGAGTAGCTCACCCCGCCGAACGCCCGTAAATAATAGAGTGCCAATAATAGCCATGTCTCTAAGGTGTCCTAAGTAATAGCGTTGTTTCTTGTGCGATGCCATGTATTTTAGCAGGGTCTTTATTTCTGTTTCTGATAGGTAGGTTGGTAATTTGCGTTCTACTTTAGGGCGGGTGACATTAAGCATAGGGTCTACTTTAATGAATTTACGCCTTATGAGAAACGTAGCAAAGGCGCGGTAGGCTTGCCAATGCCATAATACTGTCCGTGGGGCTACCTTGTCTTGTTTAACGCGCTTGATTAAGTAATTTCTAATGTTATCTTCATTGAAAGTATTTAAGGCGGGGTCAGGTTGTTTGTAAAGGTCTGATACATAGCTGATAAATGCCTCTGAATTCTTCTTGTGCCAAGCTAATGTTGCAGGTCTACTTGACTTCTCCCACTGATGATACATGATGAACTCTTGGTATACGTTGATTAGCGTCTTCTGCATGATACTTTTTGGCTTTACAGGGTTATGAATTTCGGGTATAATCGTTCGTTACTAATAGCTGTTATAAGACGAGGTTACTGTTTGCGTGGTAGTGTAGTCGGGTCGGACAGTAAAAAATAAACACACTACCAGAAAACGCAAAACTGAAAATTCGCCGTAACCTCTTAAACAACATAAAGTTAAACGCCGGTGTAGCTCAGTCTGGCAGAGCAAGCGGCTCATACCCGCTATGTCACTGGTTCAAATCCAGTCGCCGGTATTCTACTTCGCCGCTCAATTATGTAAAACATCGGTGCGGCTACGTAGGAATTATCCCGAGCCAGCATAGTTTTGCATAATCACTGGCGAGGGATATGTAATTATCCCCCAACGGGTTAGGATATATATGTTATTGGAAAAAGTAAGGCAGACTGTCGCCAGATTCAACATGCTTGAAAAAGGCGACAGCGTGTTGGTAGGTGTTTCAGGCGGGCCGGATTCAATAGCGCTTCTTTATTGCTTAAGTGCTTTAAAAAAAGAATTCGGCCTTGATTTGTATGTTGCCCACCTTAATCATATGATAAGAGGTGCCTCTGCCAAAAAAGATGCCATGTTCGTGGAAGACACGGCGCAAAGGTTCAAACTTCCCGTAATCATCGAATCCAGGAATGTCCCAAACCTCGCCAGGGCTTGCGGCTTTTCTATTGAAGAGGCCGCAAGGAACGCCCGTTATGATTTTTATTTAAGCGCGGCCTCAAGATCGAATGCAAAAAAGATCGCCCTTGGTCATACCGCCGATGATCAGACCGAAACCGTCCTTATGAGGTTATTAAGGGGCTCGGGCCTCCTGGGCCTGGGTGGTATTCCGCCTGTGAGGCGCCTTGAAAACAGGGTGATAATAAGGCCTCTTATCGAGAGCTACCGGAAGGAAATCATGGATTTCTTATCTAAAAATCACATTACCTACAGAGAGGATCCGACTAATTCTAAACCGGTTTACCTGAGAAATAAGATCCGCCGTAAATTAATTCCTTTTATAGAGCGGGAATTCAATCTGGAGATAAGACGTATCCTAAACGAGACGGCGAAAAATTTAAGGACCGATTATGAATATCTTCTTGCTGTGGCGCAAAGAAAAATGAAAAAATACGCAAGATATTCGAAGACGGGCGCACGCATAAATATTAGTTTTTTAAAAGAGCCGCCCGCGCTCCGGCGCATGATCGTGCGCGAGGCCGTAAGAAAGGTAAAGGGCGATCTAAATTCTGTCACTTACCGGCACTGGGAATCTTTGAGCGGCCTGCTTATAGGAAAATCCGCCTGGTCGTTAAATCTGCCCGGCGTAGTTGTCAAAAAGGAAAAAAATAACCTGATTTTTTGCAGGCCGGGTGCGGATAAAAAAACTACAGTTTCGTTGAAAGGCCCCTATCAATTAATGGTGCCTGGGAAGACAGAACTTCAAGGTTTCGGCAGCGCCATCGAGGCCCGTTTCATAAAAAATCCGTCAAGGCTTAAGTATAAAAAATCTAAAAGCGAGGAATATTTCGACTTTAAAAAATTAAAGCCGCCGTTTTACCTGCGGTTCAGGAAAACAGGGGACAGGATCATGCCTCTTGGCATGGAAAGATATAAAAGGCTGAAGCAGCTTTTTATAGACGAAAAGATCCCTGTCTCAAGAAGAGACAATATTCCGATTTTATTTTCGCGGGACAAGTTACTATGGGTATGCGGCGTAAAGAGGTCCGGCCACGCTAAGATAGACGCCAGAACAAAAACCGCCCTGATGTTAAAAATTACAAAAAAGAGGAGAAGATAATGGGGAAACGCAAAGGTTTTACCCTCGTTGAAATAATGATAGTCGTCGCGATCCTCGGCATCTTGGCGTCGATTGCGTTTTCAAACATACAGAACTACCGTAACAGGGCGCAAAAGAACGCCTGTATCGCCAATCTAAGGGCGATCGACAGTAATATTTCGCTGTGGGCCATAAATAACGGAAAGACGGGTACCGATACGATACAGATGAGTGACCTTGTCCCCCAGTACCTTAAATCAACCCCCTATTGTCCGCAGGATAGCTCCAAACAAGGGTATGTCTTGACGACGGTTTCACAAAAACCAGCCTGCCCTGCAAATCCGCAGGAACATTTTATTAATTAATTCTTGCATTCTTAACATAATATTGTTAAGATATAAACACAACTATGGAAAAAAATAAAAAACAGCGGCCGCAAAGCTCCCAGGGCGGCGTCAAAAATATAATAATCTGGATCCTTATCTTTTTGGGCATTGCCTATCTCTTTCAGTTAGGCCCCTCTTTGGGAAATGTTCCGGTCCCGATGTCTTACGGCAAATTTTATGAGATCCTCTCAACCAACGCCTCCACCCATTCGATAAAATCCGCGGCCCTGACAGACAGCATCATAAGGGGCGAGCTATCAAACGGCGGCAAATTCATCGTGAATGTGCCTGAGAGGGATGAAGATGTGATCAGGCTGTTAAGGGAATCTGTGCCGGATTTTGACATCAGGCCTCCAAGGACGCTCCTTATGAATATGTTTATTTCCTTCGGCCCTCTTTTGCTTTTTATCTTTTTTCTCTGGTACATGTATCGCGGGGCCGGCCAGGCCGGAGGCCGAATCTGGGCTTTCGGAAAATCAAAGGCCACTATCATAGCCAAAGGCCATATTAAGATTACATATGACGATGTGGCAGGGGTTGATGAAGCGAAGGATGAGTTAAGAGAGGCTATAGAATTTTTAAAAGACCCAAAGCGGTTCCAGCGGCTGGGCGGAAAAATCCCAAAAGGTATACTGCTGCTTGGGCCGCCGGGATGCGGAAAGACACTCCTTGCCAAGGCGGTAGCCGGCGAGGCGGATGTCCCGTTCTTGAGCCTGTCAGGGTCTGATTTCGTCGAGATGTTCGTAGGTGTAGGGGCCTCAAGGGTCAGGGACCTGTTTGAACAGGCCAAACGCGTAGCCAAACAGGGCGGCAGGGGCGCCATAATTTTTATAGATGAGATAGACGCGGTAGGAAGGCAGAGATTCGCGGGGATCGGCGGCGGCCATGACGAAAGAGAGCAGACCTTAAACGCCCTTCTCGTCGAAATGGACGGTTTTAATACGCAGGAAGGCGTCATATTGATAGCCGCTACAAATCGCCCCGACGTCCTTGACCCGGCGCTTCTCAGGCCGGGACGATTTGACCGCCAGATAGTCATAAACAGACCCGATATCATCGGCCGTGAGGCGATATTAAAGGTTCATGTTAAAAATATAAAACTGTCGAAAAATGTGGACCTCAAGTCAATCGCTCGCCAGACCTCGGGCTTTTCCGGCGCGGACCTGGCCAACCTTGCCAACGAGGCGGCGCTTCTTGCGGCCAGAAAGAACAAAGACGCGGTAGAGATGCCGGAACTTGAGGCTGCCATTGAAAGGGTTGTCGCCGGCCCAGAAAAAAGGACGCGGGTTATAAGTGATTATGAAAAATCAATGGTTTCTTATCATGAAGCAGGTCATGCCCTGTTAGCAGTTCTTATACCCGGCGCCGACCCGCTTCATAAGGTCTCCATAATCCCGAGAGGGATGGCCCTGGGATACACGATGCGCCTTCCTCTCGAGGACAGGTATATAATGACAAGATCGGAGTTGATGGGGAAACTGGCCGGGCTGTTAGGGGGAAGGGCGGCCGAAAAATTGATATTTAATGAAGCCACGACAGGCGCGGAAAATGACCTGGAGATCGCTACCGATATCGCGAGGCGCATGGTCTGCGAGTTCGGAATGAGCGAAAAGATAGGGCACCTTACGGTTGGCAAGAGGCAGGACCAGATATTCCTCGGGAGGGATATCATAGAAGAAAAAAATTACAGCGACCAGACAGCGCTTGTGATCGACCAGGAAGTGAAAAAAATAATTGATGAGTCATATGAAAAGGCCAGAGGAGAGCTGGAACATCACAGGGACAAGTTAAAACTCCTCGCCGAGACCCTTTTAAATAAAGAGGTAATGGATTCAGAGGAGGTAAGAAAGCTTTTAGGGTTTTCCCTTGATGCCCCCACAATTAAGTCAGGTGCGGCCTAGCACGGTTTTAAGAAAGACACGCCTTATGGGCGTGCTGAATGTTACCCCCGATTCATTTTCCGACGGGGGCCGATTCTTTGACAGGGAAAAAGCGGTCGCCAGAGGCCTTGAGATGTTAAAAGAGGGCGCGGATATAATAGACATTGGCGGGGAATCCACAAGGCCGGGCGCCGAACCAGTATCCCTGGACGAGGAATTAAACAGGGTCCTTCCAGTAATCAAGGGGCTCGCCCCTGTCATAGATATCCCCATATCAGTAGACACAAGCAAACCATCCGCCGCCGAAGAGGCGATTAAGGCGGGGGCGTCTATGATAAATAATGTCATGGGGACCCCGCTTGACAGCCGCATGGCGGAAATCGCCGCGAGATATGAGGTCCCGATCGTTCTCATGCACATAAAGGGCCTGCCGCGGACGATGCAAAAAAATCCGGCCTATGAGGACTTGATAGGCGAGATAATAGAAGCGCTCAAAGGATCGATTGCCATTGCCCGGGGAAGCGGCGTCGCGGGCGATAAGATAATAATCGATCCGGGCATAGGATTCGGCAAGACCGTTTCTCACAATCTTGAAATTGTGAGGCGCTTAAGCGAATTTAAAGCGCTGGGTTATCCGCTTCTCGTAGGGGTGTCAAGAAAATCATTTATCGGCGCCATCACCGGGATTGATGATCCATTGGCCAGGCTGATGGGCAGCGCAGCCGCCGCCGCGGCCTGCGCCTTCAATGGGGCGGATATTGTAAGGGTTCACGACGTTAAGGAAACCGCCGAATTTTTCGCGGTTTGGAACAGGATATTTAAATCATGACGATATCGATCGTATTAAAGATCGCGCTTGAGATAGCCATCTTTTGGTGGGTCATCTATGCGGTACTTTTGTTCATAAAAGGGACACGGGCCGCCCAACTTTTAAAGGGCGTCATAATCGTCATACTTCTTTTTTTTATCGTTCAGCATCTGGGTTTGAGCGCGGTCAGTTATATCCTTGCAAAGATACTGGCCATATCGGTGATAGGGTTTCTTATCATATTCCAACCCGAGATAAGGCGGGGGCTCGCGAGGATAGGCCAGTTCGGAATCTTTACGGCAAAAGAGCGGATAGTGGATGAAATAGTAAAGGCGGCGGCCTGGCTTTCCGAGAGGAAGATCGGCGCTATAATCGCGATAGAACGGGAAGTCGGTCTGGGCTCATACATCGAAAGTGGTGTCCAAATAGACAGCCGGATCAATACCGATCTGCTCACTACAATCTTTATGCCCAATACGCCCCTGCATGACGGCGGTGTCATCATACAACTCGACAGGGTGACGGCCGCCGGATGTCTTTTTCCTCTGGCGCAGGACGCGCCGCTTACAAGAAAACTGGGCACAAGGCATAGGGCCGCCATAGGTTTAACTGAAGAGACGGACGCCGTAGTGGTTGTAATTTCGGAAGAGACAGGCGCCATATCAGTGGTGGTTGGCGGCAGCCTGACCAGTGACCTTTCTAAAGAGACATTGTCAAGGCTGCTTACAAATCTTTTATACAGGCAGAAACATAATGAGACGGTTCATAATTAAAAATTTCTGGCTTAAGCTTGTGGCGCTTTTCCTTGCCATCATCGTCTGGTTATACGTGGTGGGTGAATTAAACAAGGGCACTACCGAGGAAAAGGCGGTTATCCATCGTGTCTTGCCATGGTTATTTTAAAAGGAAGGACAAGGGATGAAATTAGGCGTTAACATTGACCACGTGGCTACGCTAAGACAGGCAAGAAAAACAATCGAGCCTGATCCTGTCTGGGCGGCGGCTATCTGCGAACTTGCGGGCTGCGATTCCATCGTCGTCCATTTAAGGGAGGACAGGCGGCATATAGCGGATAGGGACGTCGAGATATTGAGAAAGACGGTAAGGACAAGGTTTAATCTGGAAATGTCTGTTAACAGGGAAATTGTAGACATCGCCAAAACAATCAGGCCTGACCAGGCTACGCTGGTTCCTGAAAAACGCAGCGAGTTGACGACGGAAGGCGGCCTTGAGGTCAAATCCAACTTGAATTCTATAAGTAGGGTAGTAGAGATTTTAAAGAAAAAGGGAATAGCTGTTAGCCTTTTCATTGACCCGGAAAAAGACCAGATCGAGGCCTCCAAAAAGGCCGGGGCAGGTATTATCGAACTGCACACGGGCAATTATGCCGAGGCAAGAGACGATAAAACAGCAAAGGCTGAACTTCAAAGGCTAAAGGACGCGGCAGCCTATGGGACGGAATTGGGACTTATGGTAAACGCAGGACATGGCCTGACCTATCAGAACGTGTCGGAGGTGGCGCGCCTTAAAGGTATTGAAGAGCTAAACATCGGTCATTCGATAATTTCAAGAGCGGTCATCGTTGGTCTTGACAGAGCGGTTCGTGAAATGAAGGAGCTGATACGGTGATCCTGGGAACGGGCGTAGATATTGTGGAGATATGCAGGATAAGGAAGGCGGCGGATAAATGGAAGGATAAATTCTTAAACCGCGTCTTCACCGATAAAGAGCTGCGTTACGCGAACGGCAAAAAATTCATTTATCAGCACCTGGCAGCCAGGTTTGCCGCTAAAGAGGCGGTCCTTAAGGCTTTCGGCGATTCCAGCATCAACGATATGGAATGGAAAAACATAGAGATCGTTAACAACAGCGATGGCAGGCCTATCGTAATATTAAAAGGACAGGCCAGGAAGACCATGGTAAAACGGGGCATAAGCGACGTCATTGTCAGCCTTTCACACACCAGGAATTATGCGGTGGCAAATGCTATACTCGTCTCTGCTTAAAAGAAAATCTGATACGCACAAAGGAAATTATGGGCATGTTTTTGTCCTGGCGGGTTCGGTCGGCCTGACAGGCGCGCCATACATGGCGGCTCAAGCGGCTCTATTAAGCGGGAGCGGGCTTGTCACTGTCGGGTTGCCGAAAAGCCTTATGCCTATAATAGCAAAGAGGTTTGTAGAGGTCATGACCAGGTCGCTTGCCCAGACAAGGGCGCAATCGATCAGTTTGCGCGCGTTTCATGAAATAGAAAGTTTTTCGAAAAAGGCGACAATTCTTGCGATCGGCCCGGGGCTATCGCAAAATAAGGAAACACAGCTGTTAATAAGGAAGGTTATTTCCCGGATTGATAAACCGATGGTCATCGATGCGGATGGATTAAACGCCCTCGCGGGGCACTTAGAGATTTTACGCAGGGTAAAGCACGAAGGCCGAAAGCCGATCCTTACTCCCCACGACGGGGAAATGGGACGACTTATTGGAAAAAGCGCCAAGTTTGTCCACAAGAATAGAAAAATGATTGCAAATGATTTTGCGAAAAAGTATAATGTAACATTGGTTTTAAAAGGGTACCACACAATCGTTTCATCACCGGGGAAAAAGACGTACATAAATAAAACAGGCAATCCGGGGATGGCAAGCGGCGGCATTGGCGATTGTCTGACAGGGATCATAGCAAGTTTTATGGGTCAGGGGCTTTCGGCGTTTGACGCGGCAAGATTCGGAGTCTATTGCCATGGTCTTGCCGGAGACTTAGCGGCGAAAGAGAAAGGGGAGCTTTCTCTCACTGCCTCCGATCTTTTAAATAAATTACCTCTGGCGATAAAAAGAAGTTTGCATCATTCTTTTTAATTTCCTATGCCGGGATAGCTCAATGGCAGAGCAGTTGCTTTGTAAGCATCAGGTTGGAGGTTCGACTCCTCTTCCCGGCTTATAGTTCATTGAAATAATTGATTTTTACGGGCAGGTGGCGGAGCGGCCAATCGCACCAGACTGTAAAAAATTGCAGCGTCTCGGCGAAAGCCGGGATGTAAAAGTGGGTGAATTCAGGGAAACCCCAGGCCACTGTGCTCTATAATTAGCACAGTGGCCTGGGGCAATCCTGAGCCAAGCCCTGCTGTTTGCGGGGAAGGTGCAGAGACTAAGCGCCTACCACCTAAGGCATCCTTTGCTATGGTGATGAGATAGTCCAAGCCTCGAGGCAACTTGAGGGCTCTTGAAATCTGGCGACTTCGGTCTACGGAGGTTCAAATCCTCCCCTGCCCATTTGATTTTGCCTTTGGCAAAATCAAATAGAGCAATCGAAAATAGAAAATAGATATTTGATTGGAATTTTCGATTGCGGTCTATTGTCTATTTTCTATTGTTCAAATATGTGGTATGTCTATATTGTAAAATGCAACGACGGTTCTTTTTATACAGGTGTAACTAATAATATTGATGGGAGGTTAAAGCGTCATAACACCGGTCGCGGTGCAAAATATACGCGAAGAAAAAGACCGGTTACTCTAGTATACGCAGAAAAATTCCCTAATAGAAGCGCGGCGCAGAGCAGGGAAGCGGAAGTAAAGAGTTATAGCAGGGAAGGGAAGCAGAAGCTGATTGCGGGAGTAGCACAGTGGTAGTGCAGTAGCCTTCCAAGCTACCTACGCGAGTTCGATCCTCGTCTCCCGCTTTGACCCTTTTTTAAAAAAAATTATTGACAATTTTTATATTTGTGCTATACTCTATCCTTCACGTTTTGTAGTTGCCTATACAACTTATAATATAATAATATCGTGAAAAAACCTTATAAAAAAGGAAGAGGGGTTTTTTTATACATTTTTGGACTGGGTATAATAGTGGGCTGCGTGTCAAAATGCCCATGTGGCTCAGTCGGTAGAGCACGTCCTTGGTAAGGACGGGGTCACCGGTTCAACCCCGGTCATGGGCTTGACATATAAATAAACGATTTTTAACGATTGGAAAAGAAGTAAAAATCGGAGGAAAATATGGCCAAGGAAAAATTTGAACGCACAAAACCGCACATAAATATAGGGACCATAGGTCACGTAGACCACGGAAAGACCACCTTGACAAGCGCTATAACCAAGGTCCTTGCCAAGCAGGGTCTTGCCA
>JAQURK010000042.1 GCA_028715645.1 Candidatus Omnitrophota bacterium
CCGGTAGGCAGGCAGGATAATCTTGGCGACGGCTCGGGATAGGCCTCTCTATGCCTGAGGATGGTTTCATTTGCGATAATTTTTAAATCCGCGCCGCCTATTCTTGATACGGTTCCGGTGAAGCATTTATCAATAATATCGCGGTTTAACCCAAGCGCCTCAAATATCTGGGCGCCTCGGTAACTCTGCAGCGTTGATATGCCCATCTTGGAGAGTATTTTAAGTATTCCCTTTTCCACGGCCTTTATGTAGTGGCGCCGCGCATGTTCGAGGTCCATATCCAACTCCTGCTCATTAATAAGATAAGTTACCGCCTCATAGGCCAGGTAGGGGTTTATGCAATCCGCCCCATATCCGAAGAGGAGCGCAAAGTGATGCACCTCTCGCGGCTCCGCGCTTTCTACAATTATTCCGAGCTGGCTGCGCACGCCTTTTCCTACGAGGAACTGGTGCGCTGCCCCCGTTGCCAAGAGGGCCGGAATGGCGGCATGTTCTTTATTTACGCCGCGGTCGCTAAGTATAACAAAACTATAACCCTCCTTGAGCGCGGATGCGGTATCTTCGCATATTTTATCCAGCGCCCTGATGAACGCCTTATTATTATTCGGGTTAAACAGGATTGGGATGGTCTTTGTTTTAAATCCGTTCTTTTTTATGCGCCTGATCTTTTCTAATTCGTCGTTTGTTAAGATAGGATGTTTTACCAGTAATTTATGACAATGGAACGAGCTTTCCTCCAGAATATTTCTCTCAGGCCCTAAATAACTGTTCAGGCTCATCACCAGCTCTTCCCTTATGGGGTCTATGGCCGGGTTGGTTACCTGCGCGAATAACTGCTTAAAATAGCTATAAACAAGCTGTGGTCTCTTAGATAAAACCGCGTGCGGCGTATCGTTACCCATGGAACCTACAGGCTCAGCCGCGGTTTCAGCCATCGGCCTGATGATAAATTTCAAATCTTCTCTTGTATAACCAAAGGCCCTTAGCATTATGAGTAGATCATTGTTTTGAGATTGCTTCGTCGGCTTACGGCCTCCTCGCAATGACGTCATTGCGAGCCCCGAAGGGGCGAAGCAATCTAAATCCACCAAATTTTTCTTAAGCCACTCCCCATACGGCTGATTTGAGGCTATTTTATCTTTTAATTCATCATCACCCATAATTCTGCCCTCGGCGGTGTCTATAAAAAACATCTTACCCGGCTCAAGGCGGCCTGAAACAAGTATTTCAGACGGGTCAATGTCCAAAACCCCTACCTCAGAAGCCATTACCACAAGGTCTTTTTTGGTAACGATATAACGCGCAGGCCGCAGGCCGTTTCTGTCTAAGACCGCGCCGACGCTTATCCCATCGCTAAAAGCTATGGCCGCGGGGCCGTCCCACGGCTCCATGACGCAGGCGTGATATTTGTAAAAATCTTTTAATTTTTCATCCATAAAGCTATCCAGTTCCCAGGCAGCCGGGATAAGCATCAACATTGCATGGGTAAGCGGCCAGCTTGTTAACGCACGCAACTCAAACACGTTGTCAATGGAAGCAGAATCACTTCCGCCGGGCACAATAATTGGCAAAATCTTTTTTAGCCGGCTGCCTAACAGGCTGCTTTTTAAAAGCCCTTCCCTTGCGCGCATCCAGTTTATGTTGCCCCTTAAGGTGTTTATTTCCCCGTTATGAGCCAGGAACCTGAACGGTTGGGCAAGGTCCCACGTAGGGAACGTATTGGTGCTGTAGCGTGAGTGGACCAGACAGATTGCGCTGGCCATGTCCCCGTCTTTAAGGTCAATAAAATAGTTATCCAGCTGGGAAGGCATAAGCAGTCCCTTGTATGAAACAGTGCGGGAAGATAAATTTGTAATGTAGAAAAAGGATTTTTGCGTCAGGCTGGATCCGCGAACGACATTTTCAGTAAGTTTCCTTATTGCATATAGCTGCCTTTCAAAATCCAGCTGATCTTTGGTCTTTGGCCCCTTCGGGAGGCTTCGCACTCTTTGGTCTTTGGTCTTTCCTATAAAAACCTGCTCAATTACAGGCTCTGTCTCTTTGGCGGTCTTGCCTATTACAGAATTATCTACTGGTACCCTGCGCCATCCTAAAAAGGTCAAGCCCTCTTTGTTAATTATTTTTAAAAAGGCATCTTTACAGAATTTGCGTTCATCGTTATCAACAGGCAAAAATATAATGCCTGTTCCATATCCCCCTTCTTTTGGCAGCGAAATCCCTTCGGCGCCGCAAACCCTGCTGAAAAATTTATGCGGTATCTGGATTAATATGCCGGCGCCGTCGCCGGTTTTGGGATCTGCGCCTGTCGCCCCGCGGTGAGAAAGATTTTTAAGGACTGAAAACCCCTGCCTGATAATCTCGTTTGAGCCTCTGCCTTTTATATTGCACACGAATCCCACCCCGCATGAATCGTGTTCGAAGCGCGGGTCATAAAGGCCCTGCGGTTGAGGTAAATGATTATGTTTCATCATAAATTAAATCTTCCACCTTGCTACGTTTATCCCCAGTTTTCTGAGCTTTGAGTTCATCGTATTTCTATTAATGCCTAAAATCCGGGCTGCCTTAAGCTGGTTTCCTTCGGTCCGTTCCAACATATGCTCAAACAATGGTTTTTCAACCAGCTCCAGGACAGTCTTATAGACCCTGCCGCTTTTTTCCCTGCATAAAGATTCTTCTATCTCCATGATTTTATCCTCAAGAGGCACAAAATTTTTTATTTCCTCATTTTTTGCAATCTTTATGATATTTGCCTGTTTTGTGATATAGATGGTTATGTTTCCTTCTTTATAAAGCAGGCCCGCTATTATATCTTTTACCTTTTCCTCATTATCCGCGATAAATACCGTAATCATAGATTCCCTTGTCCGCCGAAGCCAACCTTCTACGAACTTCTATTTATAGCGAAGGCGGATGCCTAAAAGTTAAGCACTAGAGGTGAAAAAAAATTAGCTTTCGTATTGCTGTATAATCCCTGCAAAATTCCAATAGATTAAATTCGCCTGTTTTTTAAATTCGTCTTTGAGCTTGTAAGTTTCAAGAATAAGGCGCTCTTTGTCAAATACGCCCTCCTTCGCTGAATTTATCCATGAAGAGACCATGGCCATGGTGACCTCTATGTGAAATTGAAACCCATAGGCATTTCTACCCAATCTGAATGCCTGATTTCTACATGGAGACGACTCAGCCAGAAGCTCGCCGCCGTCTGGGATCTCAAACATATCTTCATGCCATTGGAATACTGTCAACTGCCCTGGCAGATTTTTAAACAGGGGATCCTTATCGGCAGTCCGTCTCAAATCTACTTTAAACCATCCTATCTCCTCTTTTGGCGCCTTCCTTATCTTTGCGCCGGCTGCCTTTGCCAAAAGTTGAGAACCCAGACAAATTCCCAGAAATGGCGCCTCTTTTTTTATTAGTTTCTTTAGAAAGACGTTTTCTTTTTTTAGAAAAGGATATTCCTCTTCTTCATATACATTCATAGGGCCACCCATGGAAATCACCGCCTCTATATCCTCAAGAGTCTTTGGTAATTCTTCGCCCTTGCTTAGTTCTATTGTCTTAAAGTTCCATGAGGTATTTTTAAAAAATTCCTCAATAGTGCCCGGTCCCTCATTTTCTACATGTTTAATAATCAATATCATTATCTGTGTAATCAGTATTTATTAAATATCAAAATAGAGATAAAACTCATACGGGTGCGGACGCATCCTGACAGGGTCTATTTCTCTTTTGCGTTTGTATTCAAGCCATATGTCGATTACGTCCTTTGTGAAAACGCCGCCTTTTAACAGGTAATCATAGTCCGCCTCAAGGGCGTCTATCGCCCTGCGCAGCGACGAAGGCACGGTTGCGATTTTTGACAGTTCCTCCTCGCTTAATTCAAACAGGTCCACATCCAGCGGTTCGCCGGGGTCAATCTTATTCTGTATACCGTCAAGACCGGCCATAAGCATTGCGCTGAAGGCAAGATACGGGTTGCACGCGGGATCCGGAGGCCTGAATTCTATCCTCTTTGATTTAGGATTATCGGTGTATACGGGTATTCTTACCGCCGCAGAGCGATTGCGGGCGGAGTACACCAAATTAACCGGCGCTTCATAACCCGGCACCAGCCTCTTATAAGAGTTGGTAGTAGGCGCGCATAGCGCCATGAGGCTGTTTGCGTGCTTAAGCAGCCCGCCTATATAATATTTCGCTGTCTGGCTTATCAACGCATAACCTTTTTTGTCATAGAAGAGATTTACCCCGTTTTTCCATAAACTCTGATGGCAGTGCATGCCTGAGCCGTTGTCCGCGAAAAGCGGCTTCGGCATAAAGGTAGCCACCATATTGTTCTTCCTGGCCATGTTCTTAATAATGTATTTATATAGAATAAGGCTGTCGGCCATTTTTGTCAGTTTGTCAAATTTCATGTCAATCTCGCATTGGCCGGCCGTAGCCACCTCATGATGGTGGACCTCGACGTTTATACCCGCCTCAATCATCTTTAATATTATCTTACTTCTTAAATCCTGCAATGAATCATGGGGCGGAACGGGAAAATAACCTTCTTTAAAACGTATCTTGTACCCAAGATTCGGGTTTTCGATCCTGCCCGTATTCCAGTCCGCCTCTTGAGAGTCAATAAAATAGTAACCGGAGTTTTCAGTTTGGTCGAAGCGCACATCATTGAAGATAAAAAACTCCGCTTCCGGGCCGAAGTAAACACTGTCAGCGATGCCCGTGTTTTTAAGGTATTTCTCCGCCTTTTTCGCGATATAGCGCGGGTCGCGCGTATATGGTTTGCGCGTAAGCGGGTCAAATATATCACAGATAATGCTCAACGTAGGCACCTCACAGACCGGGTCAATGATTGCAGTTTGAGGATCCGGTATAAGTATCATGTCCGATTCCTGTATCTTTTGGAACCCTCTGATGGATGACCCGTCAAAACCAATCCCGTCAACCCATATAGAGCGGGTTATGTCGTCCATCTCTCTCAATTCCGAAGCGGGTATGGAAAAATGCTGCCACATGCCCGGCAGGTCATTGAATTTTAAATCAATGATCTTTATACCTTTGTCCTTTACCATTTTCATTACTTCCCTTGCCGCCTTTTCGTCAAAAGTTCCGTTAATAAGCGGATTTTTTGTTTTTACCTCTGATACATCTCTTATTTTTTTCCCTGGCATTTTAACTTCCTCCTTTTTAATCCTTTGTCTTCGTGTATTTATCCTATCGCAACCGAGCCCCTTTCTTCTGTTCGTATACGGACGCATTCTTTCAAGTCCAGAACAAATATTTTTCCGTCCCCTGTCTCCCCTGTTTTTGCGCCCTTTACAATCGCCTTTATTGTAGGTTCAACGAAAGCTTCATTTACCGCTATTTCCAGCCGCACTTTCCTCAGGAGATTTCCGGTTTCTTTTGCCCCTCTGTATATCTCTGTAACGCCTTTTTGGCGGCCATGACCCAAAACCTCGCTTACAGTGATAAGGTTTACCTCCGAATTATACAGCTCTTTTTTTACTTCCTCTAATTTATATGGCTGAATAATAGCTATGATAAGTTTCATTAAATGCCACCTGAGTTATTCTAAAACTGTATACGCCCTTTCATGGTGCTGTGTAATGTCAAGTCCCATCAGCTCTTCTCTTTCATTTACCCTGACCCCAAGGAACATATCTACAAGTTTATATATGATAAAAGTAACTGTAAATGTATATGCTATAGTGGTTAAAACCGCGATAATCTGAATCAGAAATTGTCCAGGATTGCCTAATAATAGCCCATCAGCCCCTGACGGATTTATGGCTTTTGAGGCAAAGACTCCTGTAGCCAAGGCGCCCCATATACCCCCCACACAATGAATGCCAAAGGCATCCAGTGAATCATCGTAACCCAATTTCGGCTTGACTATGCTGACAGCGGTTAAACAAAAAACGCTTGCCAGCATGCCTATGAATATCGCGGGAATTACGGATACAAAGCCGGACGCGGGCGTTATCGCGACTAATCCCGCTACAATGCCGCTTGCAGTGCCGAATATCGTCGGTTTTCCGTTTAGCCGCCATTCAATCATAGCCCATGTCAGGCCGGCGGCAGCCGCGGACGTGTTTGTCGTTACAAAAGCGCTGACCGCTATGCCATTTGCGGCCAGGGCGCTTCCGGCGTTAAACCCGAACCACCCGAACCAAAGCAGCGCCGTCCCAAGGATTATGAAAGGCATATTATGGGGAATGGGCGTATAACGGTTTAAATTTTCCCTCTTTCCTATTATTAATGCCGTAGCCAAAGCGGCCATGCCTGCGTTTATATGTACAACGGTTCCTCCCGCGAAATCAAGCGCCCCGAGTTTTTTAAGCCATCCGCCGGTTCCCCACACCCAATGGCAGAGCGGGTCGTAAACAAAAGTAGCCCACAGGATCGTGAATACAAGAAACGCTGAAAATTTCATCCGTTCGGCGAAAGCGCCTATGATAAGCGCAGGAGTAATTATCGCGAACATGGCCTGGAATATCATGAATGCCTGATGCGGTATAGTAACCGCGTAATCGGGATACGGCTGCAGTCCTACGCCGTTTAACCCAAACCAGCCAAAACCGCCCCAGAAACCGTTTCCGGGCGCGAAAGAGAGGCTATAACCGAAAAGCACCCAGTGCAGGCTCAATACGCATAAAATAATGAAACACTGCATCAGGACGCTCAGCATGTTTTTACGCCTGACCATCCCGCCATAGAAAAACGCCAACCCCGCGGTCATTAACATTACCAGCGCTGAGGAGAACAGGACCCACGCCGTGTCCCCTGAGTTAATCATCTTTTCCTTTCGTTTTGACAAATAAAAAAGGCGTCCTCTCGCCATATTCGGTAAAAGGACGCCATAGTCCCATATAAAGCAAAAAAGATCTTTTAGCGAACTTTGCTAAAAGACCTCGATGTCTTTTTATTCTCTAGATATAAAAATCATATCACATATTTTTAATTTGTCAAGTGTTTTTTAATTCCCTGGCAAGTATCACGGCCTCAGCTATTTCGCGCATTGCGCGGCGCGTATCCATGCTCTGCTTCTGTATTTTTTTATACGCGTCTTCACCCGATATGCCAAGTTCTTTCATGAGGATGTCCTTTGCCCTCTCTATAAGTTTACGGGACTCAAGCTCTTCCTGAATTATCTTGGTTTTTGTTATCAATTCGGCGTTTTTTATGGCTACAGCCGCCTGGTTTGCGACGGCGGTAAGAACCTTTATCTCGGCATCGGTAAACTTATGCGGTTTGGAGGTATAAAGGTTGATGACGCCTATCGGTTTATTACGGATATTCAATGGAACGCTTAAGAGGGAGCAGAGTTTCTCTTTTATCGCGACCTCCTTATTAAGATAAAGAGGGTCTTTTTTCACATCCACAATTACCATCGGCCTGTTTTCCTTAAAAACCCTGCCTGCTGCCCCTTCCCCTATCTTTATATTGGGTTTTTTGTTGTAAGCCTCGCTGACAGACTGCGTTGCCCTGATCACAAGCGCTTGTTTTTCCTCATCAAGCAGCATCAGCGAGCAAATCTTTGAGCCCATGACCTTGGCAGTCACGGTTACTATCAGTTTAAGGATGTCCTCCAGGTACAGATCGCTGGTAATGGCCTTACTGATAGTCGTAAAAGCCTCGATTTTATTGGTATCTATTGCCTCTTCCTTCTTCCTTTTCGCCATGTACCCATAATATTAAACTTCCCCTCGTTTGTCAAGGCTAAAGGGTTCTTTTAAATCCTAATCTATGCCATTAACTTAATCCACCGCCGGCACACCCTGCACATACACATACTCTCCCACTGACTTGATAACGTTGTTTGAATCCTTTGCCTGGGCCCTCAGGTATAAGGTTGCACCTGGTGTAATCTGGGTAGATAAGACATTATAGGACCATTCCTTGGTTAGTGTGTTATAGGTGGCTTTGACGTTATTTACTGTATATTTCATGAGTTTATAGTCATAGACAGATACAATAACTTCTGTAATAGTGGCTCCATCCTGTCCAGAGGCTGTGCCTTTAAAGGGGAAGCCTGTATATGGGACATAGGAGCTTGCTTTAGGTGTAGTAATCATAATAGTAGGTGGAAGCACTATGGTGAATGTCTTAGCCTCGGTTTGACCATTGGCATTGATTACCCTTAGCTGACATTGGCCTTTGGCAAGGGTATACGGCACATAGCAGCTGATGACTGTATTAGCCCACTTTGCTATAGTGGCATTGACCCTGGTGGCGCTTTGGGTAAACTCTACTTTACTTAGTGTGCTACGTAGTCTAAAGTAGTTGCCATTTATAGTAATTAGTGCACCAGGAATGCCTAAAGTAGGTGATATAGAAGTAATTGTAGGTGGATATAGGCACTGTATGCCATCAGAATAGCCGATATTACTCCATAGGTCTACCCCATTCTTTGCTCTTACACTGAAGTAATAGGTCTTGGTGTCTAATAAGCTTAAGCCTGTAGCAGTAATAGAGATATTCGTTCCTGTAGATGTCCAATCCTTAATCAGAGGGCCGCTTATGCTGTCCTGCGTAATTTTGTATTGATATTCAACGATACCTGTTTGTGGATCATCTGAAGCCCAGGAACAGCTAAGCTGATTTTTTAAGGTTGTATATTGACCCTCATCTGTAACTACAGGGGTGGTGGGTGGGGTAGAGTCAATTATAACTTCTCCAGTATATTCTCCAGAGCGTATGATGTCATGTCTGTCCATGGGCCAGTCCATGGTAGACGCATTGTAGGGTGTATCCAAGGTATATGCGACGAGAAAATTGTCGCCTGTCGGCGTAACAATTTCAACTTTACCGTCTCTATTAATATCTGCTATTGCAAGCGACCCGTCTGGCTTATTCCTTTCATCAGGAATAATCGATATGAATCTTCTATATTCTGTTATTTCTTTGCCATTTTTGTCCCAAACAGCCTGGCATAATACGTTTCGGCTGTTTTTATAGTCTACAAAAGTCCTTACAACCTCTACTTTCCCATCGCCGTTAATATCCGCTATCGCCACATCCCTCGCTTTCCTAAGGGAAAACAGATAGGACTGGGAAGGAAGATAATATCTCCATAATTCATTGCCATAAGAATTAAATGTTATTAAACCGCGCGTATTGTAGAGATCCCGTAAAGATAGGATAATTTCAGGATAGCCGTCACTGTCAAAATCTGTAATGCTAATGCCTTCGGCATACTCTGTTGCCTGCCGCCATTTTTCTACAATCTCGCCATCGTTGGTAAAGTCAATGGCGAGTAATACAGGGGGCCCATAAAGGTTTCCGACCACGCCTAACAGGA
>JAQURK010000043.1 GCA_028715645.1 Candidatus Omnitrophota bacterium
GAGATCACCGTTCCGTCCTTGTCCGAAAATCTGGATCGCACATGAATCGTAACGGAAAATTTCATCGCAAATTCTATCGAGCGCGGCTGAAGCACCTGCGCCCCCTAGGATGCCAACTCAAACTTCTCCTCGTAACTCAGCCTGTCGATCTTTACCGCGTCTTTTACAATTCGAGGGTCCGCGGTAAAAACGCCTTCTACGTCCGTGTACATCTCGCACACCCTGGCCCCGAGCACCTTCGCAAGCGCGACCGCGGTCAGGTTTGAGCCGCCTCTGCCCAGCGTAGTGATATCCTGGTTTAAACTGACCCCCTGGAACCCGGCGACGACGGCGATACGGCCCTTTGCCAATTCCTCGACTATGCGCTTCGCGTTTATGTCTATTATACGGGCCTTGGTAAACGAACTGTCCGTTATTATTCCTACCTGCGCGCCCGTAAACGATACGGCGGCCTTGCCCAGTTTCTGTATGGCCATGGCCAAAAGCGGGCAAGAGATCTGTTCGCCGGTAGATATCAACATATCCAGTTCCCTTTCGGAAGGGTGCGCCGTGATCTTGTGCGCGAGCTCTATAAGTTTATCCGTGGTATCGCCCAGGGCGGATACCACCACGACCACATCGGTTCCCTTTCTCTTGGTCTCCACCACGCGCCTCGCCACGTTTTGGATCCTTTCGATATCCGCGACGCTTGTGCCGCCGAATTTTTGAACTATTACGTTTTTCATCTTTTATTTTTTATAAAGTAATCCATCAGGCCCCAGCCTTCATTAAACACAAGGCTGCTTTCATGTGAAATCTTTTCGTTAAATTCGCTGAACTGATCGGGTTCAATGCCTTTACCGCAAACAGCGAACGGTATGGGCTCGTCCGTGTGCTTTCTTAGAGAGATTGGGGTCGGGTGGTCAGGCATGAGCAGCATCCTAAAATCCCCCAAATCCTTAAAGTGCTTCAGTATCGTCCCTATTATCAAATTATCGAAATTCTCGATGGCCAATATCTTTTCGCGCATATCGCCGTTATGTCCGGCTTCATCGGGGGCCTCGACGTGGATAAAGACGAAATCCCTGTCGGCCAGCGCCTTTATGGCGTAATCCGCCTTTGCCTTGTAATCGGTATCATAATATCCGGTCGCGCCCGGCACGTCGACGGGCTCAAGGCCTATTATACGGCCTATCCCTTTTATAAGATCGACGGCGGATATGATTGAGCCTTTTATGCCGAATTTTTCGTAAAAACTCGGCATCTGCGGCTTAGTCCCCTGGCCCCACAGCCAGATCATGTTCGCCGGATTTTCCTTAAGGTCAACCCTGACCTTGTTTATTTCATGTTTTTCAAGGAGCGGGCGGCTGTCTTTCATAAGCTTGTTGAGGAACTCCGAGCCCTTTCCCGACGGAAGGTTCTTTGAGATCTTCTGCCCGAGTATATTGTGAGGCGGGATGCAGCAGGTCTTTTTAAATTCCTCTATGTTATATTTTAGATTCGGCCTGAGGACCATGAGGTGCCTGTAGCTGACGCCGTGATAAAAATTAATGTATTCCGTACCAAGATTCTTATTGATAAATTTGATCAATATCTCCGCCTCTTTGGAAGAGATATGGCCGGCGCTGTAATCCGCCATAACATCGCCTGAAGCGGTGATAAGGTTGCACCTGAAGGCCACGTCAAATTCTCCCAGTTCAACGTCCATGTTGGCCGCCTCGAGCGGGCCCCTGCCCCTGTAATATTTCCTTGGGTCGTATCCGAGGATTGAAAGGTTCGCGACATCGCTTGCCGGTTCAACGCCGCTGGGAATGGTTATGGCCCTGCCTATTTTCCCGGTTTTGACTATATAGTCCATATTCGGGGTCCTTGCCGCCTCAAGCGGGGTCTTATTATCAAGTTCCGCAAGCGGTCTGTCAGCCATCCCATCCGGGATAAATACGATATATTTCATTGTCACCTCTCTCGTGCCTTATTATCTCTTATCAATCCTTATTTATCCTTCGCTTTTAATAGCCTATCTCTTTTAATACCGCACCTAATGCTGCTTTTACAACTTTCGGCCTTTTTATAGTTTTTATCGCCCTGTCAGGGTCCTTTAAGCCATGTCCGGTCAAGATGCACACTATCTTCGTCCCTCGTCCCTCGCCCCTCGCCCCTCGTTTAAAGTATCCCTTCTTTATCATCTTAATGAGGCCGGCGACAGAGGCGGCCGAGGCCGGTTCGCAGAATATGCCATCTTCCGCGGCAAGTAACTTATACGCCTCCAGAATCTTCTCATCGCTTACCATATCAATCAGGCCTTTGGATTCATTCCGCGCCTTCTCGGCCTGTTTCCAGCTGGCCGGATTGCCTATCCTTATAGCCGTAGCGATGGTTTCGGGTTTTTTTATGACTCGGCCCCTGACAATGGGGGCGGCGCCTTCGGCCTGGAAACCCATCATCCTCGGCAGTTTGCTGATAATCCCGGCGGCCTTATATTCTTTGTAACCCTTCCAGTATGCGGTTATATTTCCGGCGTTGCCAACCGGTATAAAGTGATAGTCAGGCGCTCCCTCGAGCCTGTCGCAGACCTCAAATGCCCCTGTCTTTTGCCCCTCTATCCTGTAAGGATTAAGCGAATTCACCAATGTAATCGGATACCTGTTTGTAATTGCCTTTACTATCTCCAGGGCGTCGTCAAAATTGCCTTGGATGGCAAGCACCTGCGCGCCATGGATCAACGCCTGGGCAAGCTTTCCGAGCGCGATCGCGCCTTTGGGCAAAAGAACAATGCATTTTACGCCTGCCCTCGCGGCAAAACAGGCCGCTGACGCCGAGGTATTGCCTGTTGAAGCGCACATTATCGCGTTAGAGCCTTGTTCAAGGGCCTTTGAAACGGCAAGCGTCATGCCCCTGTCTTTAAAGGACCCTGTAGGATTTAATCCCTCACATTTAAGGTAAACCTCTATTCCGCCGCCTCCAAGCCTGCTTAAAAAATTTGAATAAATGAGCGGCGTATTGCCCTCATTTAGCGTGACTACGGGCGTTGCCTTTGTTACAGGGAGATATTTTTTGTATTTGTTAATTACGCCTTTCCAGATCATAATGTCTCTACCCTCAACGCAACTGATTTCTTTTTTATGGCCGGCAATTTATCTATGAGCGTTAGGGCGTTTCGCATCCGGGACTCCAGCGCCTCATGCGTCATCATAACTATCGGCACGGCATTGGCCTGCCTGGCCGGCAGGCAGGCTATGCGCTCTTCTTTTTGAGTAACGCTCGCTATGCTTATGTTATTTTTTCCAAGTATGCCCGATATATTCGCCAGTACGCCGGGTTTATCCAGCGCCGAAAAACGGATATAATAGCGGCTTCTTATGTTATCTATTTTCTTTATCTTTAGTTTAGAGTTCGGGTTTGTTGAGTTTATAGGGTTTGTTGGGTTTGAGATTTGTTTTGCCAGATCCACTATATCCGCTATGACCGCGCTTGCGGTAGGGAATTTCCCGGCGCCTTCCCCGTAGAATAAAGTTTCGCCGGTCAAATCGCCTTTAACATATATGGCGTTATAAACACCCTTTATATTAGCAAGAAGATGCCCCAAAGGCACCAGTGTGGGATGGACACGCGCCTCTATTTCGCCCTGAGCGCGTTTGGCTATGGCCAGGAGCTTAATGGCGTATCCCATCTCCCTTGCATATCTGATATCCCTGGGCTCGACGGCCATTATACCGTCGCAATAAACCTGATCCATTTTTGGGAATACTCCGAAACTAAGGCCCGAGAGCAATATAAGTTTATGCGCGGAATCTATGCCTGTCAGGTCCAATCGAGGGTCTGCCTCCGCAACGCCCATTTTTTGCGCGGCCTTGAGCGCAACTTTAATATCGCAGCCTTCGTCGCTCATCCTCGAGAGGATGTAATTACAGGTCCCGTTTATGATCCCATGGATCTCATTTATCTCATTTGAGACAAATCCTTCCCTGATCGCCTTAACAATGGGTATCCCCCCGCCTACGCTTGCCTCAAACCTTACCTCTCTGTTAAACTTCTTTGCAGCGGTAAATATATCGGCGCCTTCCTCGGCGAGTAGGGCCTTATTAGCGGTTACAACATCTTTATTGTTTTTTAGGGCAGCTAATATTATTTCTTTCGCGGGATGAATGCCTCCTATGAGTTCAACGACAATATCCACACCCGGGTCATTTAATACACGGCCCGCGTCCCTGGTCAAAAGCCTTTTATCCGCCTTGACGCGCGGGTCCTTGTCGCAGATATACTTAAGCTCGATATCGATGCCGGTAAGTTCCTTGATCCTGGCCTTTCGCTGTGCCAGGACAGCGGCAACGCCGCTTCCGATAGTGCCGTATCCGATTAGACCCACGTTTATTTTTTTCATAGTAGAATCGGGGCGAGTGGATTCGAACCACCGACTTCTTGCACCCCAAGCAAGTGCCCTAAACCAAGCTAGGCCACGCCCCGTTCATTCCGGCCGCATTGGCCGGAGCATTAATTCTCTCACTGCCTCCACCGGTGACTTGTCCCTGTAAAGGATATTATAAATTTGCTCGGTGATAGGCATCTCTATCTTATATTTTTTAGCCAGATTATACGCTGATTTGGCGGTTGGGACGCCTTCAATGACCATTTCGGTGCTTTTAAGGATTTTCGCCGGGGCCTTGCCCTTGCCTACCTGTTCCCCGAACCATCGGTTCCTGCCATGCGGATTTATGCATGTCGTGACCAGGTCCCCAAGGCCGCTTAATCCGGAAAATGTCTCTGCCTTGGCGCCCATCTTTACGCCAAGACGCGTAATCTCAACAAGCCCTCTCGCCAAAAGCGCCGCCTTTGAATTTGTCCCGAACCCAAGTCCGTCGGAAATACCCGCGGCTATGGCGATGATATTCTTTAATGAGCCGCCTATTTCCACGCCGATCACATCGGAACTTCTGTAAACCCTGAATTCCTGGGTATTAAAAAGCCCCTGCAGCCTTTTTGCGGTGTCCGCATGTCCGGAGGCGACTACGGCCGTGGTAGGAAAACCTCTTGCCACCTCATAGGATATCGTAGGGCCTGAGAGCGTTGCCGCGTCAACGCCCAATTCGTCTTTTATCACCTCAGACATCCTTAAGAGCGACTTATTCTCTATCCCTTTTGCGACATTGACATAAATGGCGCGGTGAGGCCGCCTCGCGCGCGATAGTTTCTTTAATACCGCGCGCATATATTGAGACGGACTCGCTAATACGATTATCTCGCTTTCCCCGCCTGCCTCATCGATATCATATGTTAGTATTATATTATGAGGAAGTCTTATACCGGGTAAAAATTTCCTGTTTTCCCGGTTTTTACGCAGGAATTTAATATATTCGGGGAAGGCGCCCCACAACGTGACTTCATGGCCTTTTTTACTTAATAAAATGGCCAAAGTGGTACCCCAGCCGCCATCCCCTAAAACCGCAATCCTGGATCCCGGTTTCATATTTGTTTAAGTTTATCATATATAAATTCTTTCGTCAATTTCTTATTTGTGCTATAATTACGCAATGCAAAAAACAATTCAACCAATCTGTCATTGCGAGGGCCGAAGGCCCGAAGCAATCTCATTATTGGGATTGCTTCGTCCTGCTTCGCCTTCGGCTCGCAGTCCTCGCAATGACGTTTTTCTGATCTTATATTTTATTTTTTTTGCATCCCCTTCCTCTGCCTTTCAGAATCAACTTTCCACTACCTTTGAAACCGGCGAAAGATCCGTCACGGACAGCCTTGAAGACAGGGACCTTTCCGGCAACCTCGACTTCAACAGATACCGGCTTCGCGTTGACGGTGAGCTCTCAAAACTAACCGAATACACTCTTTGGTATGAACGCTACGATAAAAACTACCAAACACTGGATAGTCTTGACTCATCCAGCGACGAATGGCATTTTGGCCTTGACCATTCCTTTCTTGAAAAGGCCCTGAAAGCGTCACTGGACGCCGGATTCAGGCAAAAGGACTACAAGGACTCGCCCTCTTCCTCATATGACCGGTCAAACGCGGCGATCGGCCTTCAATATAAAGACGAGGATCTCTGGGGAATAAACTGGGCGGGAGGGTTTATTAATTACGATTATACGGGATCAGATAGGGACCAGTTAAAATTATTCGCAAAGATCGGGAGTTGGGTGAAATTATTCGATGAACGCTTAAAAATCAGCCCGTCATATAAATTCCAGAAAGTGGACGACGATGACGCCTCAAAGGACCGGACAGAACAGGTGTTTACGGTCATCCCTGTTTATAAATTGGGCCTGAAGCGCCTTGAGACCATAAGCGGTTATTACAGCCTGGGGCAAAACGACACCAAGGATTATGAGGATGAGGACAGGGACGATGACCTGCGTTTTAGTTATGTGAAATGGTATCTGGTGACAAGGCACCCGGTCACGGAGCGCCTGGATACCTCATTTAAATACGGCCAAGTAAGGCGCGATTATAAGAATAGCGACAACGATTACCGGAATTGGGGCGTTGAAAACAAGACAGGTTATAAGATATTCGAAGATAAGATTAAAAAAATCGGTTTCTCAACGGTTCTCGAGCACAAGGAGGCCGATTATCACCTTGCCGATTCCCTTAATTATGTAAAAAATGTGGCTGGGGCCGAGATTTTATACAGGCAAAAAAATAACTGGGAGATCAGCCCCAGTTTCAGGTTTAAAACATATGACTATTCGGCGAGCCCCTCACGAAATGAAAGGCAATATGAAGGCAGGGTCGAATTTATAAAAGAACTCTTAAACGATGCGCTCGCATTAAATATTGCCTATAAATACGTCTGGAAGGATTACAGGGACAAATCCGACGTTACCTTGTGGTCGGTCAAGGCCGGGGTTGAGTGGAAATTTTAATTATCTATACACGCTTCTACGATGTTCAATGTATAAGATATATGCGATATTCCTATTAAGCCGATATACAATCCTATAATCACCGATTCTAAACGCGCGGCAACCTTTGAAATCCGCTTTTAACGGCTTACCTTCATATGGAGACTTAGCTATGTATTCCAAACCTGAGGATATCCTTTCTTTCAATTGTTTATCGCTCAGTTTCTGAAATTGTCTTTTTGCCGCATTGGAAAACAGTATCGTATACGTCATGATTTTCGCTGCGGTCTGCCCACGACTTCTTCAAAGGTATGGTATTTGCCTTGACGTATTTCGTTCAATGCCTTTCGTATTTCCCCTGCCGCCTTTTTATTTGAAAGCAATTCTAATGTCTCAAGCCATCCTTCATATTCATCGACGTTTAGCATAACAGCTACCGGCTTTCCCTGTTTTGTAATTAAAAAATGCGCCAGGCGTTTATCCGTATCCCGCACCATTTTCAAAAATCTATTTTTTGCCTGTGTTACACTTAATGTAGTCATTTTCTTACCTCCTTTTCTCCCAGTTTAAATATATCATATATACAAAAGGCCGTCAAGAAAAAAATAGCCATTTTTATGGCTATTTTATAATGTCCTTACTATTGCCGAACACAATTTGAATTGGGGACGCCTGACACCTAATTTAATTACACCATCCTTAACTGCCTTGCCCTTATAAGCCGCTGTTCAAGCTCATTTAAGCGTTTGTCTATTACATGTATCCGTCTTTTTGCCTTTAGGTATCTTATCGTGAATTTCATCTCAACCCCCTCTTTTTTAATCCACCGCTGCAGCACCCTGCACATACACATACTCCCCCACTGACTTGATAACGTTGTTTGAATCCTTTGCCTGGGCCCTTAGGTATAAGGTTGCACCAGGTGTAATCTGGGTAGATAAGACATTGTAGGACCATTCCTTGGTTAGTGCGTTATAGGTTGCTTTGACGTTATTTACGGTATATTTCATGAGTTTATAGTCATAGACAGATACAATAACTTCTGTAATAGTGGCTCCGTCCTGTCCAGAGGCTGTGCCTTTAAAGGGGAAGCCTGTATAGGAAACATAGGAATTTGCTTTAGGTGTAGTAATCATAATAGTAGGTGGAAGCACTATGGTGAATGTCTTAGCCTCGGTTTGACCATTGGCATTGATTACCCTTAGCTGACATTGGCCTTTGGCAAGGGTATACGGCACATA
>JAQURK010000044.1 GCA_028715645.1 Candidatus Omnitrophota bacterium
AGAGACTCTTGAGCTTTGCGTTATCATGTCCGGAGAAGACGCGACCCTTTTTGATATCAAGGGCATCGCGGAAAATCTCTTCGAGAGATTGGGTATTTCCGGATGCGAATTTATCGCGCTTTCAGACGCCGGCATTTTTTATCAGGGGCGCTCGGCAAAAATAATCTTAAAAAGTGCCGCGGAGATAGGCGTTATCGGAGAAATAAGAAGCGAAGTCCTGAATAATTTTGATATAAAGAAGGCGGTATTTTTAATGGAGCTAAAATTCGAAGAGCTTCTTAAATTTGTGTCGGTTGAAAAAAAGTTCTCCGCGCCGCCGAAATTCCTTCCCGCAAAAAGGGATATCTCTCTTGTTATCGGTAAAGAGGTTTATGCCAAAGATCTGATAGAGACAATCAGGTCGGAAGGCGGCGATATTTTAAAATCCGCCGAGGTAACCGACGAATATTTCGGAAAACAAATCCCGCCGGGAAAAAAAGGCCTCACTTTTTCCCTTGAATATCTCTCAACAATCGCGCAGCTTACGGAAAATCAGATAGAAGAAGCGCACGGAAGGATAAAAAACACCCTCGTTACGAAATTCGGCGCGTCGATAAGATAAAAATTTCAAAAAATTTCAATTTTCACTTGCTTCCTCCTGTCGCTGTGGTATACTATTATCGGAAGTAGGAATTCCCTGCTGTGCGCGTGATTGACAAGAAGAAGCTTGAGCCAACACTATATTAATGGGAACCTGACTTTAGGCGCTGATTGTATGACCTTGCGTGAGTTTGAGGGGAACATGAGGCGTTTAAGAGGGTGCCCACCTGAAAATACCAGGTTCAAAAGCTTTCACTTGTAACACGGCACAGCGGGGATTTTTTTTGTGCTGTTTACTTGATAAGTTAAAAGTAAAAACGAAAAAGTAAAAACCACAAGTAAAAAGTTAAAACTAAAAGAATGCGTAAAAAGGCAGTGATTTTACTTTCCGGCGGGCTTGACAGCACCCTTGCCGCAAAGCTTATGATGAAGCAGGGCATTGAGCTTGAGGCGATAAATTTTGTTACGACCTTCTGCACCTGCACAAAAAAAGGCTGCCAGCACCAGGCCTCTAAGGTTGCCTCTGAACTTGGCATCAGGATTACTGTAAAGAATATAACCGGCGAATATCTCGAGATCGTGAAAAATCCAAGGTTCGGTTACGGCAGCGGCGCCAATCCCTGTATCGACTGCAGGATATTTACCTTCAGGAAGGCAAAGGCTTTTATGGAGGAGACCGGCGCCTCATTTGTCGTTACAGGCGAGGTGCTGGGTGAGAGGCCGATGTCCCAGAGGAGAGAGGCGATGATGACCATCGAAAGGGAATCCGGATTAGAAAGGCTGATCCTCAGGCCTCTTTCCGCAAAACTCTTTGAACCTACCCTTGCTGAGGAAGAGGGCGTTGTAAACAGAGAGGCCCTTTTAAAGATCTCCGGCCGCTCGAGGAAGCCGCAGATAGAACTGGCAAGGGAATTATCCCTCAATGAATATCCTTGCCCGGCCGGCGGCTGTCTTTTGACAGATCCGCGATTTTCAAAGCGGGCAAAGGACCTGCTCGCTCACAATGATTTTACGCTTGATAACGTCATGCTCCTTAAGGCCGGAAGGCACTTCAGGCTGTCGGAAGAACTAAAATTAATCGTCGGCAGGAATGAAAAAGAAAATGAAATTATATTAAATCTGTCAAAGGCGGGCGATCTGCTCATGGCAGCAAAGGACCTCCCGGGCCCCATAGCGCTGCTAAAAGGCCGCTATTTGGATAATGACCTGCGCCTGGCGCTTGCCGTTACAGCGAGATACGTCGATAAAAACGAAGACTACCCGCTTATCCTGATGCAATACTGGAAAAAAGGCGATGAAGACAGATCTTCTTATGAGGCCGCTCCCATGGATGAAAAAAAAGTAGAGAGGATGCAGATATGAATTATATAAACGGATTCTTTATGTCACTTAAGCATTATTCCTATGAGGTAGTGCCGGCTGTTTTGATCGGCTTTTTAATAAGCGGCGTAATTTATGAATTAATACCAACGGGGTGGGTCAATAAATATCTGGGCAAAAAAGGGATTATGCCGGTCCTTGCCGCAACTGTCGTCGGGGCATTCCTGCCGATATGCTGCTGGGGTTCCCTTCCCGTGGCGGTAAGCCTTTATAAAAAAGGGGCAAAGCTGGGGCCTGTGCTCGCGTTTTTAGTGGCGACGCCCGCGACATCCGTAAGTGCCCTTTTAGTTACATATCAACTATTTGGCCTGAATTTTACAATATACATATTTTTCGGGGTCATTTTGATGGGCGTGATTTCCGGACTGGTAGGAAACGAGCTTAAATTTGTTCCGAGATTCGTTGAGAAAGAGACATGCCCGCATTGCAGCGAGGAGACCATTGTAGGCGAGCCTCATAAGCACGGCAGGAAACCGTTTGAGATAACGACGGCTGTTTTAAAATATGCCTTCTGGGAGATGCCGAAGGAATTGGGACTTGAGATACTTATCGGCCTTCTCCTGGCTGCCATGGTGGCGAGCGTTTTACCGATAGGTCATCTTATAAAACATTATCTATCAGGTGGTTACGGATATTTGTTCAGCGTCATTTTTGGTCTTGCAATGTATATCTGTTCCACTGCCAGTGTGCCTCTTGTAAACGCCTTTACGAACCAGGGGCTAAATATTGGGGCAGGCATGGTCCTTTTGCTTCTCGGGCCGATCACCAGTTACGGTACCATACTTGTGCTGCGAAAAGAATTCGGGACAAAAATCCTGTTTATCTATCTCGCCCTCATCGTCTTTCTCTCCCTCGCCCTCGGTCTCACCTACAGCTTTCTCTCTATGTAGAAATTTTTACTCTTCTGATGATTTCCCCACTCGGGGCAGTGCCTCGCGGGAACGTTCGGTCTGACTCCTGCGGTCAGACCTCTCTCGGGAAAATTCCTTTTTACTTCTGCCTTCGGCAGAAGGCCAAGCTAAAAAGGAATTTTCACGTCCCGCTCCGGCACATACCCCTCGGGGGACCCCTTTACTAGCTGACCGTAAAAATTTCTCTCAATGTGAGCTAAGGGGCAGCTACCGGCGGGTCTGCCTTGAGGCGTAATGTTTTGCGTTGCGGCCGTAGCCTGCCTGCCGGCAGGCAGGCAATTGAATGAATCCGCCATGCCTGACTGTCAAGTCAGGCAGGCGGATGACATAACATGACATATCAATTGCAGGCCGCAGCAAAACAAGCCGAAAGGCTGCCCGCCGGTCGAGCTGCCCCGACAAATAGCCGAAGGGCAGGACCCGTTGCGAACATTAGTAGGGGAGCTGGCCCGCCATCGAAGAGGGCGAAAATGGCAAAAATTGTATTGACAGAGGTAGGGGGATGGTGGTAAAAAAGATTGTAGAAGGCGTAATATGATAATCACGAAGAAAAAGCCCTTAAAAGAGCTTTTAACGTATATAAAAAAGGGTGAAAAGGTGTTCCTGATAGGCTGCGGGGAATGTTCCACAACCTGTAAGACCGGCGGGGAAGAAGAGGTCCTTGCCCTGAAGAAGGAATTGGAAAAAGAGGGTATAAAGATCGCTGGATGGGCGCTGCCAAAGGCGCCATGCATTGCGGCGCAGATTAAAACCGAGTTCGCCAGGCACTTAAAGGAGATAAAGGAGGCCGATTCCATGTTGGTCCTCGCCTGCGGCCTTGGCGCCCAATCTGTAAGGGAAAATGACAGGTTTGCCAAGGTGGTCCATATTGCCTGCGATACCATGTTTATAGGAGAGGTTGACAAGGAAGGTATTTTTAAAGAGAGATGCAGCGCGTGCGGCGAGTGCGTGCTGGAATTGACCGGCGGTATATGCCCTATCACGCTGTGCGCGAAGGGGCTTTTAAATGGTCCATGCGGAGGGGTCAGTAAAGGAAAATGCGAGGCTGACAGAGACAGAGATTGCGCCTGGGTGCTCATCTATAATGAACTGAAAAGACAGGGCAGATTGGATGATTTTAAGAAAATACAGCCTCCAATGGACCATTCAAAAATGAATAAACCCCGCCAGCTTAAACTCTCTGCCGCGAATACTATCCCTTCGTAAACTTAGAAAAATTTATGAAGAAAATTTATCTTGATCATAATGCCACTACGCCCCTTGACCCGCGGGTCTTGGAGGCAATGCTTCCTTATTATAAGGATATTTTCGGAAATGCCTCAAGTGTGCATGAATTTGGAAGGCAGGCCAGGAAGGCAATTGACGAGGCCAGGGTCAAGGTCGCGAGACTGCTTGGCGCAAAAGATCCGGATGAGATTGTATTTACCTCAAGCGGCACAGAATCCGATAACTTTGCCATAAAGGGCGCCGCTCACAGCCTGAAATCTAAAGGCGCCCATATCATTACAAGTTCGATAGAACACCACGCGGTCTTAAACACCTGCAAATTTCTTGAGAAGGTCGGATTCCAGGTAACCTATGCGCCCGTCGATAAATACGGCGTTGTGGACATAGAAGCGATAAAAAAGGCTGTTACGGAAAAGACCATACTAATTACCATCATGTTCGCGAATAATGAAGTAGGGACTATCGAGCCTATAAGCGAAATAGCCGCCTTTGCCAGGCAAAAAGGAATATTATTCCACACCGACGCGGTACAGGCGCTGGGAAAGGTCCCGATAGACGCGGCGCGTCTTGGGGCCGACCTGATCAGTGTATCGGCGCATAAATTATACGGGCCAAAAGGAACAGGCGCGCTTTATATCAGAAAGGGCGTTAAATTAACGCCATTACTGCACGGCGGCCATCATGAAAAAAACCGGCGGGCAAGCACTGAAAACGTGGCCGGCATAGTCGGTTTTGGGAAGGCGGCGGAATTGGCTGTCGCCAATATGAAACAGGAAACAAGGGACATCGAGGAGTTAAGAAGGACCCTTGAAAAAGGCATAACAACAGGAATAAAATGCGCTTTCTTAAATGGTCATTCAACTAACAGGCTTTGCAACACGGCCAATATTAGTTTTGAGTACTTGGAAGGCGAAGGTATCATATTGAGCCTTGATATGGAAGGTATCGCCGTTTCAACAGGCTCTGCCTGCACCTCGGGCAGCCTGGAGCCTTCCCACGTCTTGACCGCGATGGGTATAGACCCGGTTAAAACACAGGGATCGATAAGATTTTCCCTTGGCAAGGATAATACAAGAGAAGATATTGATTACGTGCTTAAGGTCCTGCCGCCGATAATCGAGCGGCTTAGGAAAATGTCTCCTCTTTATCACGAGTAAAATAATAACAAGCGAGGATGCGCGATGGATGGACAATATAGCGAAAAGGTAATGGACCATTTCAAGAATCCCAGGAATGTCGGTGACATGCCCGACGCGGACGGCGTCGGCCACGTTGGAAATCCTACCTGTGGCGATATAATGGAGCTTTATCTGAAAGTTCGAGATGGCATCATAGTCGATGCAAAATTTAAGACGTTTGGTTGCGGCGCGGCTATAGCTACAAGTAGCATGGTAACCGAACTTGTGAAAGGTAAAACAGTTCATGAGGCGCTTAAGATCTCAAACAGGGCGGTCGCCGAGGCCCTGGGAGGGCTCCCGCCTATAAAGATGCATTGCTCTCTCCTGGCCGAACAGGCCCTAAAGAGCGCCATAGATGACTATTTTAAAAGGAACCCATCTTTACATTGACTAAAATAGCCAATAATAGTAAAATCTTATTATATAAAGGGGATTTAAGAAAGGAGATATTTAACAGGTTACGCTCTCAGCCGAATACTGAGAGATTAAAGAAAAGTTTAATAATTCAGGAGCTACTGTTTAAATCAGAAAAATTCAGAAAAGCAAGGTGCGTTGCGGCGTATGTTTCGATGACGGATGAGGTTGATACGCACCAGATAATTGATGAAAGCATTAGGATGGGCAAGGTAGTCGGCGTTCCGCTCACCATATCGGACGCAAAATCGGGCAAAAAAGATTTAATTATATCTCAAATTACTGATAGAATAAGGCAGCTTGAAATAGGGCCTTACGGCATAAGAAGGCCGAAGGCAAATGAGATCAGGCCGATTCCTTATAAAAATATTGATTTAGTCCTGGTTCCGGGACTTAGTTTTGATATAGAAGGGAATCGCCTTGGAAGAGGAAAAGGTTATTACGACAGGTTTCTTAAAAAGCTTCCTAAAAATGCCCTGACAATCGGACTCTGTTTTGATTTTCAAATACAGAAGTCCGTCCCGACACTACCTCACGATATTCCCGTCCGCATGCTAATCAGCAATTAAAACACGGTTTCATACAGTTTAGTCTAACGAGGAGGAAAACTACCATGTCAGGACAATTCAATCTAACTATTTTCGGAGTGGCCGTTGGGACAGGGATGTTCCTGTTCCTATTAGGTTATTTTGCCAGGAAGTTTATCGCCGAAAGAAAGGTAAGAAGCGCCGAACAAAAGGCAAAGGATATCCTGGAGGATGCCAAAAAACAGCATGATTCCAGGAAACGGGAAATAGAACTTGAGGCAAAGGATCTTTTATACAAGTTGAGGGCCGATTTTGACAAGGAGACAAAAGAAAGACGCCAGGAACTGAATGTCCTTGAAAGACGGCTCATGCAGAAGGAGGAAAATATCGACAGGAAGGTCGATATCCTCGACAAGAAGGAGAAGGAATTGGCCGATAAGGAAAAGCTGATGGCGGGCAGGGACCAAAACCTCATCCTTAAAGAAAAAGAGATGCAGCAGTTGATAAATGATGAAAAGGAAAGGCTGCAGAAGATATCCGGCCTTACCGCGGAGGAAGCCAAAAGACAGCTTTTCCTGAGGCTTGAGGACGAGGTCAAGCGGGAGTCGGCCAACATGATAAAGAAAATGGAGGACGAGGCCAAAGAAAAGGCGGATAAGGAAGCAAGAAAGATCATAGGGCTCGCGATCCAGCGCTGCGCCGCCGACCATACGGTCGAAACAACGGTAAGCGTCGTCAACCTGCCGAACGATGAGATGAAGGGCCGTATTATAGGCAGAGAGGGCAGGAATATAAGGGCCCTTGAGATAGCGACGGGAGTCGACATAATAATAGATGATACGCCGGAGGCCATAACCCTTTCAAGCTTTGACGCGGTTAAAAGGGAAATAGCGAGGATTTCCCTGG
>JAQURK010000045.1 GCA_028715645.1 Candidatus Omnitrophota bacterium
TTTCCCGCGTCGGCGCCTGCCGACATGGCCTTGTAAAGTTCGCCTCCTGATACGATATCCAGGCCGGCGCCCTTTTCGATCAGGGCGCGCAGGATCGCGAGGTTTGAATTCGCCTTTATGGAATAGCAAATAAGCGGATTGAGCTCTTTTAGCGCGCTCTTTAGCTTAAGATAATGGGAAATAAGCGTATTACGGCTATAGACATAAAGCGGCGTCCCGAAACGCGCGGCCAGCGCGGCGACGCTCACCTTTTCGCAATGGAGTTGATTGTTAATATACTTAAAGTCGTGCATAATTAATAGTTAATCAATAGTCTATGGTCAATAGTCGATGGTCTTTTAATAAAATTATTTTGGCCTCATGATCTTATTGATGATATCTTCGTCTAGTTTTGGATGAAGTCCTTTCAATTTTTCACTTGGTATTTTAGCAAAATCACCTTTTTTCTCTTCAGCTAACATTGTCAATTTACCTACAATATTATGAGCTTTTTTGAATGAAATTTTTTGCTTCATCACAAACCACTTAACTAATTTTGTTGCATAAAGTGTTTTATCTTTAAGCGCGTTATCTATTGATTCTATCTTTAAATCTATGCCTTTGATAAATCTTGCCATAATTTTTAGCTCTTCTTCAATTATTTCTACAGAAGAAAATAACGGTTCTTTATCGAGTTGCATGTCTCTATTATAGGTAAGGGGCAACCCCTTCATTATTGTTAATATCGAAACAAGGTTACCATATATCCTACCTGTATTACCTCTTACTAACTCAAGAAAATCTGGATTTTTTTTGTGTGGTAATAAACTGCTACCTGTACAAAATTCTTCTGGTAAATCAAGAAAATTAAACTCTTTTGTTGAATAAAGAATAAAATCTTCAGCCATTCTTGATAAATGCATCTGTAAGATTGATAAAATACTCAAAAGCTCTATTATAAAATCTCTATCACTAACATTATGCAGACTATTTACAAGCGGCTTATATTTCCATTCTAATTTGCCAATTACCTTATCTGCCGCTTCGTTATATGCTTTTTTGCTAAAAAAGCCTATTAATGCGCCAGCGCCAATATAAATCTGTAAATTTTCAGAAAATTTTTGTAATCTTTCATAATCTTTAGCAAACATATGGTTAAATGCAAATATATATTCTTGAAAAAGCACAACTTGAGCTCTTTGTGTATGTGTATAACCTATTATCTTTTGACCTTTATGGTGTTTTACTAATTTTACCAAAGTCTCTCTTAAGTTTAACAATAATTCTCTAATATCTAATGATTTTTCCAAACAATAATATTTTTCATCAAAAACAATCTGGTCATTTCTTGATCTAAGAGTATGCAGCTTATAAGCAACTAAACCAACTTTTTTTTCTACTCTATTCTGAATTTCAGTATGAATATCTTCGGAATTTTTGAATGCTTTGAATTTTTTTTTATTTATTTCTTGTTTTATTTCTTCATCGACTTCATTTAAAGCCTTGATTAATTTGTTTGTTTCTGTTTTATTTAAAATTCCTGCTTTTTTTAAAACATCTATATGAATTAACGAGTGCAAAACATCGTATTGAGCTAATTTATAATCATAATTTATAGATTTCTGAAATTTAAAAAAATCCGTATCTGGTTTTTTCTTAAATCTCCCGCCCCACAATTTTTTATTCATCTTTTCCTCTCTATTTCGCACTTACTTAGTTAAATTTTTACGGACCCCTATCAACACATTTTACAATTTTGGCATTGACAGGCGGCACTGGGCCTTGAGCGTATAAGTTTTACGCAGGCACTAACTACCACATAATATATGCCGCAACAGTACCAATTATATAGTTACCACAAAAGTCTAAGGCGATCGGTGAAAGTAAAACTAGCGAAAGGCCCTGCCGACTGGCAATGGCCTAGTACAAAAATTTAACTACCTTCTGTACGGCATTCCCCAGATCTCTATAAATCCTTTTGCCAGTTTCTGATCGAATTTATCCTTTTCTGTGTACGTCGCAAGGGCCTCTTGATACAGCGAAAACTTTGATTTCCTGCCCGTCGCAGCGCATCTGCCTTGTTCAAGCTTCATCCTCACCGTACCTATGACGTTTTTTTGCGTTTCCTTTATGAATTTATCGAGCGCCTTTTTAAGCGGTGAATACCAAAGGCCGTAATACACAAGCTCCGAGTATTTTAAGGACACGATTTCCTTAAAATGCGCCGTTTCCCTGTCAAGCACCAGCGCCTCCAAATCCTTATGCGCCGATAACAATATGGCGGCGGCAGGGGCCTCGTAGACCTCTCTAGATTTTATGCCCACGAGCCTGTTTTCAACCATGTCTGATCTCCCGATGCCGTATTCCGCCCCTATCTCATTAAGCTCTTCCAGCAGATCTACCGGCTTCATATAAGCGCCGTTTAATTCCACGGGTATGCCGGAGTCAAAGTGGATCTCGACATATCTTGGTTTCTTTGCCGGCGATGACTTACCCCTTGTCAACTGATAGGCGCCTTCGGGCGGTTCAACCCATGGGTCCTCAAGGACGCCGCACTCGATGCTTACCCCCCAAAGGTTTTTATCTATGGAATAAGGGCTTTTTTTAGTCACATCTATCGGTATATTCTTTTCCTTCGCGTATCTTATCTCGGCCTCCCTCGAGCCGAATTCCCATTCCCTTACCGGCGCTATTATTTTAAGACCCGGCTCAAGTATCCTGCACGATACCTCAAACCTTACCTGGTCGTTACCTTTGCCCGTACAGCCATGGGCGACACATTCGGCCTTTTCCTTTTTTGCCGCCTCGACAAGGCCGTTTGCGATTATAGGCCTGCTTAATGCCGTGGCCAGCGTATATCTTCCCTCATAAACCGCGTTGGCCATAAGCGCCGGGAATACGAATTCCTCGGCAAATCTTTCTTTCAGGTCTTCTATAATGACCTTTGAAGCGCCGGCAATCTCTGCCCTTTTTTTAATCGCCTTGAAATCGCCGCCCTGACCGACGTCCGCCATATAAGCGATTACAGAGTAACCCTTATCCGCAAGCCATTTTATGGCGACCGATGTATCAAGCCCGCCCGAATACGCAAGAATGACTTTTTTCATGCTATCCCCCTTCACCCTTCCTATTTAACCCCGTCAAGCAGCTTAAGCAATATCGCCTTCTGGACATGCAGCCTGTTTTCCGCTTCCTGTATTACAATCGAATTGGGCCCGTCCAGGACCTCGTCCGTTATTTCCTCGCCCCTATGGGCCGGCAGGCAGTGCATCACCAGGCAGCCCTTTTTGGCAAAAGCAAGCAGCTTCTTATTAACTTGAAACCCTTTAAAGTCATTCAGCCTTTTCTTGTATTCTTTTTCCTGCCCCATGCTGGTCCATACGTCAGTATACAAGACCTGCGCGTCCTTTGCCGCGTCGGCCGGGTCATTTGTAAAAAATACCCGGCTGCCTGATTTTGCCGCGTCCGCCATTGCCCCTTTTATTATTTCCTTTTTCGGCTCATAGCCCTTGGGCGCAGCGATGGACATATTGATGCCAATCTTAACAGCGCATTGAAGGAGTGAATTAAGGACGTTATTCCCGTCCCCGACAAACGCCAATTTTATGCCGGAAAGCCCGCCTAATTTTTCCCTTATCGTATAAACATCCGCCATTGCCTGGCAGGGATGCATGAGATCGCTTAGGCCGTTTATGACAGGGACCGCGGCGTTTTGGGCAAGCTCAAGCACGTCATTATGGGAAAAAGTTCTCGCGACGATCCCGTCGACATATCCCGACAAGACCTTTGCCACATCCTTTATGGCCTCTCTTACGCCCAATTTTATATCGTCCGGCCCCAGGTATATGGCATGCCCGCCGAGTTGCGTCATACCTGCCTCAAACGATACCCTTGTCCTGTTGGATGGTTTTTGGAATATCAGGGCAAGCGATTTGCCGTTAAGGGCCTCCTTAAACCTGTCCTTTTTCGCCTTTACCTCATCCGTTAAGGAAAATATATCCTCTATTTCTTTTTTTGTCAGATCGCTAATCGAAATAAAATGTTTCATTTTTTTAACGAGGCCTCAAGGAGCTTAAGCGCCCTGTTGACCTGTCCTTTTTTTACGCCCAGAGGAGGCATTATCCTTAATGTGTTCTTCTGCGTGCAATTTATTAAAAGGCCTTTTTCCCTGGCCCTCGTAACTATCTCGTCGCCTTCAATGAATAATTCAACGCCCGCCATTATGCCCAGGCCCCTCGCCTCTTTTATGATCTCAGGGTATTTTTTCTTAAGGCCGTTAAGCCGTGCGAATAAATATTTGTTTATAATCCTGACATTATCCAGCAATTTTTCCTCCGCGATCGCCTCAAATGTAGCGATCCCGGCGGCGCACACCAGCGGGCTGCCTCCAAATGTGGTGGCGTGGCTGCCGGGCCCAAGGATATCGCAGATCCTCCTTGAGGCCACTACGGCGCCTATCGGAACGCCGCTTCCCAAGGACTTCGCGAGGGTCATGACATCCGGTTTGACGCCGTAATTTTTGAAACAAAACATCTCGCCGGTCCTGCCCATGCCTGTCTGGACCTCATCCATTATGAGGAGCAGGTCCTTTTCTTCGCACAACTTTTTAAGCCCTTCGAGATATTCCTTCTTCGCCACGTTTATGCCGCCCTCGCCCTGGATCGGCTCCAGCATAACGGCAATCGTTTTATTGGTAACTGCGGCGCTCACCGCCGAGAGGTCATTAAAAGGGACCGTTACAAAACCTTCAAGAAGCGGCTCAAAGCCGACCTTCACCTTTGGCTGGCCCGTTGCCGAGATACAGGCCATTGTCCTTCCATGGAAGGACTTTTCCATGGTAATGATTTCATACCTTTTTGTGGGGTTGCCGTATCTCCTTGCCAGTTTTATGGCGCCTTCGTTGGCCTCTGCCCCGGAATTCGAGAAGAATACCTTTCCGTCAAAAGAATTTTTTATTATCAACTCCGCAAGCCTGCCCTGGAGCTCGTTCAAATAATTATTAGAGATATGCATGATCCTGCCTGTCTGGGCCTTTACGGCCTTGACAACGCGCGGATGGCAATGGCCAAGCCCGCTTACCGCCCAACCGGGAAAAAAATCAAGGTATTCCTTTCCCTCTGAATCCCAGACCCGCGCGCCTTTGGCTTTTGAAAGCGCCAAAGGCACCCTTGTATAAGTAGGCATTACGTATTTATCATATAATCCTGAAATCTCAGAAATATTCATTTTCTTATCTCCGTCCCTATCCCCTCATGCGTAAATATCTCAAGCAAAAGCGCATGAGGCAGCGACGCGCTTATAATATGCGCCTGTTTTACCCCTTTTTTCAGCGCAAGCAGGCAGGCCTGGACCTTTGGTATCATGCCTCCCGCGATCGTTCCCCTTTCGATCAACAACTTTACCTGTTTTGCGCCAAGCGTATTAAACAGGGAACCTGCGTCCTTGGGGTCCCTTAGCACCCCTGTTACATTCGTAAGGACGAATATCTTTTCCGCTTTGAGGGAACCGGCGATCCTTGCCGCCGAAATATCCGCGTTGATATTGTATAATTCGCCGTCTGTGCCCCTTCCTACCGGCGAAACGACGGGTATTATGTTCGCGTCAAGCAGCCTTTCAAGGAGTGTCGAGTCAATCCGCAGAACCTCTCCCACAAAACCCAGGTCAACCTCATCCTTTAATTTCTTCGCCGTAATAAGGCCGCTGTCCCGCCCGCTAAGGCCGTAGGCCTTGCCTCCCAGCGCCTTTATTTCAGAGACAAGCCAACGGTTGACCTCAGAAAGGGCCCTGTCAACTATATGAACCGTCTCCCTGTCCGTAACCCTCTGGCCGTCAACAAATCTGGGCGCGAGCTTAAGCCTTTTCATCGCGGAGTTTATCCTCGGCCCTCCGCCGTGAACAAGCACCGGCTTCATACCCGCATATGACATAAAGACTATATCCTCAAGGATGCCCCTTGTAAGCTTTTTATCGCCAAGCGTGCTGCCGCCATGTTTTATGACAACGGCCTTTCCAAAAAACCGCTTGATGTAGGGAAGCGCCTCTATCAGGACCGCTGATTTTTTTATCGCCTTTTTCATTAGCTAGATCTCGTATTCCGCGTTGATCTTAATGTACTCTTCGGTAAGGTCGCATGTCCAGACCTTTGCCGTTTCCCTGCCAAGCTTTAGATCGACCGTAATATTTACCTCTTTTCCGCTCAATACATCCTTAAGGCTTTTTTTTGGGACGGCGGCAGTAACGCCGTTTCTAACCACCTGCCTTTTCCCGAGGAAGATATCAAACCTGTCTTCTTTTATCCGCACCCCGCTTGACCCTAAAGCGGCGGCTATCCTGCCCCAATTCGGGTCCCCGCCATAAACGCAGGTCTTAAAAAGGGTTGATGCGGCTATCCTCCTGCCTATCTTAAGGCCCTGCCAGTAACTGGGACAGCCCTTGACGGTTATCTCTATAAATTTTGTCGCTCCTTCGCCGTCTTTTGCTATCATTTGGGCAAGCCGCCTTGTTACCTCTAAAAGCGCCTCTGAAAAAACCTTAAAATCCTTGTCACCTTTATCGATCAGCCTGTTGCCGGCCGAGCCGTTTGCCAGGATAAATACCGAATCGTTCGTGCTTGTATCGCCGTCAACGGTTATGGCATTAAATGACTTTCCTACCGCCGTCTCAAGCGCCAGTTTTAGCGCCCTTCTGGTAATATAAACATCCGTCGTAATAAAACAAAGCATGGTTGCCATATTCGGGTGTATCATGCCGGCGCCCTTGCAGGCTCCGCCAAGCGCGGCCTCTCTGTCTCCGACCTTAAATTTTACCGCGGCCTCTTTCGGGACTGTGTCTGTAGTCATTATGGCCTTGGCAAAATCAAGGGAGTTATCCCTTCCGAGACCATCGACCAGCTGTGGTAACGCCGCCTCTATCTTGTTCATGTTAATGTAACTGCCAATGAGGCCCGTTGAGGCAAC
>JAQURK010000046.1 GCA_028715645.1 Candidatus Omnitrophota bacterium
ATACCGCGCATGGGTCCCACATTTGGAGGAATGCTTTTTTCAGGGAGGAAGGCCGCTAGTGAAATAATCAAAGCGCTAACTCCAGAACACATTAGATATGCGGGAAACTTACAGCCACAGCATTAAAGAGGATCTCTAATAGTTATGTCATTTTCAGCCAAAAAAGGCCGGACATTTTGGACAAAATTACGCCTCGTTTGTCTACTCACCAGTCCGAAAATAACGTAGGAATTCTATCTCTGAAACCAAAATTTCTTGATATAATAGGTTATTACACTTATAATGCACCTGTAGAAATTAGAGATACCTTTTTTAAAACATGGCGTTTATATAGAAAGGAGACCTGATGTCTATTGTTAAAGAATTTAAAGAATTTGCGGTAAAAGGCGATGCCATAGATATCGCTGTTGGCATTGTGATTGGCGCCGCTTTCGGGAAAATCGTCACTTCGCTGGTCAGCGATGTGATCATGCCTCCTATAGGGCTGCTGCTCGGAGGCGTTGATTTTAAAAATTTGAAGGTGGTTCTTAAAGCAGCTACCCTTAATACGCCGGCCGTTACGCTAAATTATGGGCAGTTTATAAATACGGTGATTGATTTTCTAATCGTTGCATTTGCGATTTTTATGGTAGTAAAAGGCATTAACCATTTGAAAAAGCAACAAGCCCCGGGCTGAAAAAATAGAATTAATCCATGAAAAAAATATTGATAGTGGAAGATAATAAGGCCATAAGTTCGCTTCTTAAGCTTCGCCTGGAAAAGGAAGGGTTTTCCGTAGATGTGGTAGAAGCCGGATTCGCGATGTTGGCCTATTTAAAAGAAACCAAAGAACCGGACGGGATAGTGCTTGATTTATTCCTTCCCGAAAGAAGCGGGATAGAGCTGCTCAATAGCCTTGTCAGTAAGTGGAATAGCGCAAGGATTTTTATTTATACGGCGCAATCGCGGTGGAAATCGACGTGCCTTAGGTATCCTTCAGTCCGCCGTTTTTTTAACAAGACTCAGGATATGGCTGAACTTATTGAAGCCGTCAAAAAAGAGATATGAAGGGTTTAACGACACACCTGGATAAAAAATCAGGATTCTTTTTCACCCTCCTTGGCGTATTTTCCATCATATTTGTCAGCCTGATCGATTACATAACTAAAGATTTTTTTGTTTTAGGGTTTTATATCATTCCGGTAATCATTGTAACCTGGTTTACGGGAAGAAAAATAGGTATTTTTATGGCGTTTATAGGCAGCGCCGCCGCCATTATCCTGAACACGATAGAATCACCCGGCGCCCTTACTATCCATGGGTTGAATTTTCTCATGGAATTCGGCCTTTTTTTGATCATTGTTTACTTTATCTCGATATTTAAACAGGCGCTTGAAGCGCAGTCAAATTTTATATCCATAGTATCACACGAACTTAGGACGCCGCTTGTTGTAATAAAAGAAAATATCAGTGCCCTGTTGGAAGGCCTATTCGGCGAAATAAATGAAAGGCAAAAAAACGCATTGGCAGTAATGCTGACGGACGCGCGCAGGCTAACCCGGCTGATAGATGATATGCTTGAGGTGCAGAAGATCGAATCAGGCAGAATAAGTTTTATTTTTAAGGAAAACGACATGGCCGAAGCTATCCAGGAGGCGCATTCAGGCCTTGGGATTATAATGAAAGAAAAAGGGCTCAATTTTACCCTTAATGCTCCTGATCATCTACCCAAAATAAAATTTGATAAAGACAGGATAGCGCAGGTGGTTACTAATCTTTTAAGCAATGCCATAAAATTTACGGATAAAGGCGGCATCATAATCGATATTACCAATGATATGGATAGTATCCGCGTGGCGGTAAGGGATACGGGCCGCGGCATGAAACCAGATAAAATTCGGAGACTATTCAGGAAATTTGGGCGGACAGAATCGCATAACGGCTCAAGTAACGGAATGGGCCTGGGTCTTGTGATTTCGAAGGATATTATTACCGCGCACGGCGGCAAAATCTGGGCGGAATCCGAATTCGACAAGGGTTCCACATTTTATTTTACCATCCCGCTAAATCCAAAATTTCCTTGATATAATATAGTATACCCGCTATAATACAACTACCAAATCCATAGGAGGACGAAATGGCGGATTATACGACTGATAAGATACGGAATGTGGTTTTTGTATCTCATTCGGGGGCCGGCAAGACCTCCCTTATAGATGCCCTGCTTTTTAAGGCAGGCGCCATAAAAGAAAAGGGCAGCATAGACCAGGGAAATACAGTCGGAGATTATAATCCGGATGAGGTAGAAAGAAAGACCACGATAAACATCAAGATCATGAACGCTAACTGGAATGGCCGCCATATTAACATCATAGATACCCCGGGATTCGCGGATTTTACAGGCGATCTTTTAAGCGGCTTGGCCGCGGCGGATTCAGCTGTTCTCGTTATTGACGCGGCCAGCGGTATACAAATAGGTACGGAAAAGGCGTGGGGGCTCCTTGAGGAAAGGAAACTGCCGCGCCTTATTTTTGTAAATAAGACGGATAAAGAAAACGCCGATGCAAAGAAGGTCACTGCCGATATCATAAAAAAGTTCGGCAGGAAATGCGCCCCTATATCGGGCAATTTTACCGATGCCCAGATAGAAACCATAGCGGAATCAGACGACAAACTCATCGAAAAGTTCCTGGAGACCGGTAAACTCTCGGATGAGGAGATAAAGACGGGACTTTCAAAGGCGATTGTAAACGGCGCGATAATTCCTATCCTCTCAGGTTCCGCCTATAATGGAGAGGGCGTAAAAGAATTACTGGATTTTATCGTAAACTACCTTCCGGCGCCAAAAACGGTTGAAGGCGTCTTTTCAGCCCTGGTATTTAAGACTGTCATAGATCCTTATGTCGGCCAGATCAGCATCTTTAAGGTAGTGTCGGGTTCGCTAATGCCGGACGCTACGGTTTTAAATAATACGAAGGGCCAGAGGGAGCGCATAGGCCAGATCCTTGAGCTTCAGGGTAAAAATACAACACCGAAATCAATGGCGGGGGCCGGCGATATTGTCTGCGCGGCGAAATTAAAGATCACACAGACAGGTGACACGCTTTGCGATGAGAAAAAACCGGCCAGTCTTCCCGGTATAAAATTCCCTGAAGCCGCGATCTCGTTCTCAATAAAACCGAAAACAAGGGGAGACGAAGATAAGATTTTGAGCTCACTTTCAAAATTATCATTCGAAGACCCTTCATTTAAGATCCTAAGGGATGCCCAGACAAAAGAACTCGTCGTTTCAGGTCTTGGCGACCTTCATCTTGATGTAATGATAAACCGTCTTAAAAACCGGTTTAACGTCGACGTTGAAATTGGTACTCCCAAGGTTGCCTATAAAGAAACGATAGCCTCCAAGGGTGACGCCCAGTATCGCCATAAGAAACAGACCGGCGGCGCCGGCCAGTTTGCCGAGGTGTGGATGCGGGTTGAGCCGCTTCCGAGAGGGACAGGCTTTGAATTCGTGGATGAAGTAGTCGGCGGCGCCATACCCGGCCCGTTTGTTGTCAGCTGCGAAAAAGGCATCCGCTCTATAATGGATAACGGTATCCTTGCGGGTTACCCTATTACGGACGTGCGTGCCGTAGTTTATGACGGAAAGACCCATCCGGTCGATTCCAAGGATATTGCCTTCCAGATAGCGGCCAGGAACGGTTTCAAAGAGGCATTCCTTAAATCAAGGCCCATCCTGCTTGAGCCGATCATGGATATAGAGATTATGGCGCCCGAGGAATACATGGGAAGTATTACCGGCACTATAAGCTCAAAAAGGGGAAGGATAGCGGGCGTTGAAGCAAATTCGGTAAAGGCAAAAATGCCCCTTGCCGAAATGTATAAATACGCCTCAGAGTTAAAATCTATAACCAGCGGCCGCGCCTCCTACACTATGAGATTTTCCTATTACGAAGAAGTTCCCGCCAAGATTGCCCAGACCATAATTGCCCAGGCAAAAACGCAGAAGGAAGAGTCAAAAGAAGAATAGTAACTTGACTTTTATTCTCCTATCATATATACTTTATTAATTACTAAACCATGAAAAAAGTTTTTTTTACCCTAATAATTATATTATTTGGGGCTATTATTACATATGGACAACCCCAGAACTCCATAATCAAGGATGTCCGCGGCGACATATATGACCACAGCGCCCAAATAGTAATAGAAGCGAATACCGACATAGATTACATCGATTATACCCTATCTGATCCCCCCAGGCTCATCATTGACCCAGTCGGAAAGATTTACTCGGATTTAAAAGAGGTTATTACCTTTGAAAACGGCCCTGTCAAGAAGGTTAATATCATAAAGGGCAGGCCTGAAGAAGGGACAGGGAATTTCTATCCTATCGATTTTATATCCATTGAACTGGCGGAACCCCTTGATTATAAAGTCGATAAATCCATAAAGGAAGAACTTATTGTTGATATAACCGGAAAGCAGGAAGCGGCCCCGGAGGAGCCATCGGCCGAGGTTGCGCCGCCTGCAGTGGAAGAGACTATCCCGCCGGAAGAAGTTACAGCGCTTCCAGATATAAAGATACAAAAGACCGAAGAACCGCCTGCTGAAGAACTCCAAAAAGTCATACCGCTTGAGCAGTCGTCTTATCCGCAAGCCGAACCGGCCGGGTTTATCTATAAGATAGGCGAGGGTGACAATCTCGACATCTCTGTATGGCAGCATGAAGATCTGGCAAGAAAGGTCGTGGTTCGGCCCGACGGATTCATATCCTTTCCTTTAGTCGGCGACATAAAGGCGGTCGGCCTTACTCCTCCGCAGCTTGCTTCAAACTTAAAAGAAGGACTTTCAAAATTGGTGAGGGATCCTCAGGTTACCGTCATAGTTTCCGGTTTTGGCAGTAAGAACATATTTGTCCTTGGCGAGGTGACGAAACCCGGCGCCTACCAGTTTAGGGGCGGGATAAGCATTCTTGACGCGATCAGCGAGGCGGGCGGCTGGAAAAATTCAGCTGTCCTAAACAGCGTCATGCTTGTAAGAAGGGTCTTTGCCGAGCAGCCGGAGGCCTACCGGCTCAATGTTTACGCGATAATCAAAAACGGGGATTTCAGCCAGAATATGGCGCTTGAACCCGGCGATGTGATATATGTCCCGAAGAGCTTTGTGGCTAACATAGGCGGTTTCATAGAGAACCTCAAGGTCAATGTAGGCGCCTACATAACAGAAACAACAACGGTATTGAATTAAAATATGCAGGATGTCAGGGCAAGTCTGAGGGACCAGGTAAGAATTATTTTTTACTGGCGGTGGACCATCGCCATTCTTGCCGTCGCTATATTTTTAACAGCCCTGATAGGAAGTTTCCTCTGGCCTCCGACCTATGAAGGCATCGCCACTCTGCTCGTCGAACAACCCCCGGAAAATGTAGTAATTAACCGTCCCGCGGTAGGTATCCCCGCCGTGCCCGCGCCGCTTTCACTCACAGAGGAAAGGGAACAGCTGGCAAAGACGCAGACGGAGATCATAAAGAGCCGGTTCCTTTTGGGCAAAGTTGTCGATGAGCTTTCACTCCAGGATGCTTTTACGGGTCCATTAAAAAGGGAAAAAGCGATTAACAGGCTCCAAAAAAGAATAAACGTTTCACTCGTCAAAGATACAAACCTCATAAAACTTTCCGTCGAGGACCGGCGCTCGACACGCTCGGCCGACATCGCCAATTCACTCGCGAAATTCTACATAGAATGGGCATCTGAGGCAAGGCGCACGAAGGCAAAGGGGGCGTTTTCTTTCCTGGGCGCGCAAGCGGAAACTGTCGAAAACGACTTAAAGGTGCTCGAAGATGCTTTACAGAAATTAAAAGAATCAAAAGGGGTGCTTGCCCTCGATGAACAGACAAAATCGACGGTAGAACAGCTCGGGGTCTTTGATACGGAATATAACAAATCGGTAAGCGCGATAGAAGAAACAAGGGCGCGGGTTAATGAAGTTCGCAGCGCGCTTTCCAATCAGAAGGAAATGGTCATTACCTCGACTGATATTACCACAAATCCGATCATCAACGCCTTAAAGATGAAACTGATAGACCTTGAGATAAAATTAACCGAATTGAGGAATAAATATACGGACGATAACCCGCTGGTCATAGGAGCAAGGGAAGAGATAAGCCAGGTCACCGAGAAAATTAACGCCGAGGTTGCAAGAATATTTGACACCGAAACCACAAGTTCAAATCCCATACATCAGGATCTTGTTGCTAAACTCATAGGGCTCGAAGCTGATGTAAACGCGCTGGAGGCGAAGAAAAGAGCCCTGCAGGTGATAAGGGATGAATATTCCAGGAAGTTGACTAATTTATCCGAGGCTGAGCTTGAATACACCAGGCTCCTTCGGAGGATAAAAGGCAAAGAGGCGCTGTATCTTACGCTTCTTGAAAAACAGGGAGAGGCGGGCTTGACAGAGGCGCTTGAGACCTCCCTGATTGTAAATGTAAAAATGATAGACCCCGCTTCACCGCCGGTAAAACCTGCCCGGCCAAGGAAATTGTTGAATTCGATTTTTGGCCTTATCATAGGATTAATCGCCGGCGCAAGCGCGGCCTTTTTAAGGGAGTATTGGGACCACTCGCTAAAGACGGTAGGCCAGGGGACAAGGTATGCGACCGCGCCTGTTCTCGGCATTATCCCGAGGATAAAAGCAAAGAGGGCCGTTCCCTACAGGGCCGGCACACACATCGGGGAGGCATATAATTCATTAAGGACAGCTCTTCTAAGGAGAGTAAG
>JAQURK010000047.1 GCA_028715645.1 Candidatus Omnitrophota bacterium
ATCTCATGCTTAATTTAGGCAACTTCTTGTTTGAATACAATCATCTTCGCAAACATGGAGGCTTGAATTATATTACGCCTTTTGATAAATTAGAAAGTGTTACCAAATTATTGAGCTAGTACAACAGACCCAGGTTGGATTTTGGGTGCGTCCCCTAAGTCTAAATAACCCTAAGATAAGACTTAGATCGGTTTAGAAGTTATAAATGAGCGGATATTTTCGAGATTATTACCATCACAAAACATGGCTCCAAAACCGGCTTCGGAAGTTTTTGAAGATGACGGGGGGATCCACGCCCTTAAAAGCTCGCATTTAACACTGAGACAAGTTTCCTTGCCGTTTGACTTGCATATTTCTATGAGGGTCTCCCCTAATCTGATTTCCTGACCTGAAGATGCCTTCAATAGGAATCCTTCCTCTCCCGGCCTGCGAAATTGGGTGGTTTTTCTGATAACCGAATAATTGCTTAACTTTAAGCAGACCCCGGCCTCCGAGATGTTGATCAGCTCACCGAACAACTTTACGCTTCTATCATTACTATAAACGCGGATTTTTCTTATTTTTACGACCCTTTCGGATTTACGCAGGCCGCGCTGAGGATTAAAACGATTGATAAGGGCGGGTATTATGTTATCCTTAAATTCCCTGCTGAGATCCGGCCTTTTCAGCCAACCGGCAAATTTGGCGCATGCCAATTGACTTTTCTGGCAATCAAGCTGGCTTATATCCTTAAGGCTTGAGATGGCGGCGTAATAACTGTTTAATAAACTGTTAATATCCCTATCTGTTATGTCTGTCACCGCCAATAAAAGCTCATTTACCGCGTCAGGAAGGTCCTGTATGCACTCCATACTTCTGATGCAGGGGATTATCGCGGCTATATCTTCATCGCTCCAATGTTGCATCGCGGAAAATTTATCAAGGATTTCCTTCATGAAGGCGACAAAACGGGAATTATCGGGCCATGTGGAAGGCCTTGATGACTGGGCGTAAGCGCAGAACTCGATTATTGTGTTTATCTGAACATGTTTTTTATTTTTCCCGCTGAATAAATAAGCGAAATGCGCCAGAAATACCTCCGGTGATAACTGTTTATACACGGTATAAAAGGTGGAAAAACAATTAAACGCAGCCCCGGAAACACCCTCATTTTTATCCTTGCACTTATTGGTAACAATCTTCAGCCCGCCCTCAATCATGAATACCGGTATAGCACTTCGGCCCGAATCACAGACAGACTGTCTTAACTCCGTTAATGCCTTAAGCTTATTGCCCTCGCTCTCAGCGGTGTATAATTGAAGCGAGGCTGTCAAATAACGCTGAAAGACCGTATTCTTTACGCAAAGCACTTTAAATAATTCGGTGACACGTTTTAAATACCGCCCCCAGGTTATCCTTATAAGAAATATCTTGATCCTTTTACGGAAACCTATGATTGAACCTAAAAGAACCCCTAAAAAGATGAAAATCTGGCTCCATAAAGCGAAGCGTTCAGCTGAGACCTTGCTTTTTGCGGCGGATTCTTCTTTCGTGGCTATAGATTCTTTAATCTTATGCAGCTGTAATTCCTCATTATTTATCTGCGCGGGATCGCCTGAAAGATTCGTGTCGGCGGGACTGCACTTCCCCATCCCCTGCCAGGAAAGAAGTAAAAGGGCGGCTATTATAAAATATTTGGCTTTATTGGCCATAATATCCTCCATGGATAGTATATCATTGATTAGCAAAACAGACAAGAGGGGGCAGGTCTAAGGATCAAAAACGGCTGACCCAGGCAGCGAAGGAGTGCATGAATTTGGTGATAAATTCACGGGTTGAGGCGTTAGTAAGCTTACCCTTATCATCGAAAAGATTGGCGGCGTTGCCGATATAAGCTTCCGGCGCCTGCATTGTGGGGATATTTAAGAATGCCAACGACTGGCGTAGGTGGTGGTTTGCGCCGAAACCTCCTATGGCGCCGGGCGAAACGCTGATCACCGCGCCGGGCTTGCCATCCCAGGCGCTTTGCCCGTATGGGCGTGAGGCGGCGTCTATGGCATTTTTTAGGACCGGGGGCACAGAGCGGTTATATTCCGGCGTAACAAACAACACACCGTCTAATTTCTTAACACGCTCTCTTAATTGCTTATATTCGGCAGGCGGATTGTCATCTAAGTCCTGATTATATATCGGCAGGTTTCCGATCTCAATAATCTCTAGTTTTAAGGAATCCGGCGCAACCTCCATAAGGGCATTGGCCATTTTACGATTATAAGATTCCTTTCTTAAACTCCCCACAAAAACACCAATCTTTTTCTGCGCCATATTTCCTTTTTAGCACAAATAGACACTAAAACAAAGGGTCTTTTTAGCTATTTTATTGACTTTTTTCTACGTTAGATTTTGGGTGCGCCCTTTTTTCTTTTTACTTTTTTTCTTCTTTGGATCCGAATGGCAGGGCGCCGATCAGATCCTTTACGCCTTTTTCCGCCCCTGCCGCGACATCACCTGCGCCTTTGACCGCGCCTTTTGTTATATCACCCGCGCCTTCGAACGCCTTATTAGCCTCTCCGGCCACATCACCCACCAGCTTTTGGGCATTTTTAAGCGTTCCCGAGGCTATGCCCTGTAATTCCTTAAGGTCGAAATTCGCAAGGCCGCTTATCGAGGTATTAACCAGCGTCTTGAAAACTATGAGGCTTACGAGCGTGTTAGGGTCTGTTATATTTGTATATTTTTCATTGATATTTATTACAAACTCTCTTACAACCGGTTCCCCTCCGCCCGAATAATCCTTGTATACCGCCTTGCCGATTTTAAGCTGCAGGATGTCAATTTGCATTTTAGGCGCCTTTGCCGCTTGTTCGGGTTTCTTGCCGGTCTTTTTCGCCTGGACTGTCTTTAAGGCATCGAGGTTGAGCTCCCCTTTTTCATTTTTTACAACAACGAACTCTTTTATGTCAATGCGCACTTCGGGTAAATGCATTGTACCTTTTATTATGGAGAGCAAGTCGTAACGGACGTATATCTCCGGGGCATCCAGCATAACGCGATCTTTGAAAGACGCCGGGTTTGAAAGCATAAACCCTTTCATATCGATTAGCGTATTAATGACGCCGGCCCTGAAATGCTGTATCCTTAACGGGAGGCCGGTTACCATCTGGGCGCCTCTTTCTATCGCCACCTTGATAAGAAGGTCCTTAGTAAAAGCTAATAACACGATTACCGCAAGTATTATAATCAGTATCTTGACGAGCCGATTCATATCCCCTCCGTTAGAATTTTACCTCAGGTACGGCCTTTGCTTTTTCTTCGGCCGTAAAATATTCCGGAGCGACCTTGTAGCCGAAGATGCCGGCTATGACATTGCCGGGAAAACGCCGTACTGTAATATTGTAATCCCTTACCGCATCGTTATAGCGCATTCTTTCAACGGCAATGCGGTTTTCTGTTCCGGATAATTCGTCCATTAGCCGCAGGAATGTCTGGTCCGCCTTTAACGTAGGGTAATTTTCAGCGACCAAAAGAAGCCTTCCAAGGGCGGCATCAAGGTTTGAGGCAGCCCTCACCTTTTCGTCAACTGAGCCGGCCTTCGCCCATTGGGAACGCGCGTTTGTAACATCCTCGAGAACGGTTTTTTCGTGAGCCGCATACCCCTTTACCGTGTTTACGAGATTCGGTATAAGATCATTTCTTCTTTGAAGCTGGTTTTCCACCTGGGCCCATTTCGCGGTAATCGTCTCATGCTTCGAAACAAGCCCGTTATAAATCGATACGGTCGAAATAACTATTAATAAAATAACTACAGCCAAACCTATTAAAAAACCTTTCATATATACCCCCTTCTCTAAAATCTTCCTCCGGCGCCTCCACCGCCTCCGGAGCCGCCTCCAAATCCGCCAAAACCGCCGCCTCCTCCTCCGCCGCCAAATCCGCCTCCACCCCAATACCCGCCGCCATCGCCGCCGCCTAAATAAGTTTTATTACGGCGGTAAAAAAAGCGTATAAGAAACCACGGCAGGTTCAGCAACAACATTATTATTAATATTTCAAAGGCGGAAAACTCATTTTTTGCCTCAGGCGGCGCGGTCGAGTAATCCTGTTTCAGGACTATATTATACACCTTTAACCCGCCCTGGTACAACCCTTCTCCGTATTTTCCTTCCTTAAAGTAAGGCACCATGTACTGGCGGCCTATATCGCCGCAAAGGCCATCCGGCAGCGTGCCTTCTATGCCGTAGCCGGTTTCAATGCGCCACAGCCTTTCCTTGACGGCCAGCAAGATCAGGACACCGTTGTCCTTCCCCTTTTTACCCGGTTTCCAGCTGTCAAAGAGCAGCCTCGCGTACTCCTTTTCATCATACGGGGCGATTGAGCCGGCCGTAACTACCGCAAGCTCAACAGAGCTTTTTTCCTCTAAATCCAGGGCCAGGCTGCCTATCTTATCCTTTTCGTCAGAGGATAAGACATTGGCAAAATCGTTAACCCAGCCCTCCGGCCTTGGTATGTCGGCCGCAAGGCAGCAAGCGCTATTCAGTACATATAAAGCAAGAAAAATAAATAGCGGCCGTTTGCGCATAGATGTTAAAGGGCATCCACCTGATAGATTATCTTTTCAAGATCGGCGACCAACCCGAAGAATAAAGATTCGACTTCCGTATCGAAAAGCCGTATCTTTTTCTTTTTTGCCCGCAAGATCTTCCTGAAATGGGCCATATCGATGCCGAATTCGATCTCAAGCTCTTCAAGCGCCGACTCTTTCTGATACGGCGGGACCTTTCCCTTAAGCCTTAATAAATTCCTCAAGATGTGAACAATGGAGGTAAACGACCTGAATAAAAGGCCTTTTAAGGCCGCCTTATTCTTAACGGCCAGATACCCATTTTTTAAAAGAAGAAGTTTGGCCTTTAATTCCTGCTCGCACTGGAATCTTAAATTTTTTACGCTGATCTCCAGGCCGCTAAGCACATCCTTGCCGGTTAAAACCGAATAATTTTCCTTCATATCAAGAAATTCCAGGGGGAATACGTCTAACGAGCTCTTTATATATCTTTCGGTGAAAAATACGGGTTTTATCAGCCGGAAGGCCCGTTTGTTTATGACCCTTAAGGCCCTGCGCAGGTTTTCGAGGCCGGTATCATCAAGGACAACCAGTAAATTAATATTTGAGCCTTTTTCGATAAATTCGCCGCTTGCGGCGCTGCCATAAAGTATTATCGAAACAAGCCCGTCGCGATATATATCCTTAAGCGCGGCCGTAAAGTCTTCTATGGGCCGTTTTATTTTTTTGTGTAAGCGCGCCTTTTCCATTTTCACCAAATGATATCAAATTTTATTGTGAGTGTAAAGTAAATTATGGTATACTCTGCATATGGCTATTGTTTTTAACCCCGCTCTTATGAAAAGACTGTTCTCCATGGATGGATACTACCTTATACTTTTTTTATTCCTGCTTTGGGCGGGCGCCCTGACGGCATGCGCAATCCATTACAGGTTCAGTATTAAGGCCTTTCTTAAGAAATATGGCGCGGGCCTCGTCGTTTCCCTCCTTCTTTCTGTCATCGTATTTGTCTCTGTCAGGCCGTATTTCAGGGTCCTAAGCGACGAGACTAATCTTCTCGCCGTATCTAAGTCCATGGAATATGAAAAAAGGACGGACAATGTTACCATGGGCATGTGGTATTATGACAATTTTTACCCGTTATTCAGGGAGACCCCAAAGCGGCCGCTACTTTTCCCCTTTTTTGTATATATACTCCACACTATTTTCGGCTACCGGCCCGAAAATATATTTGCCGCAAACTTCATAATACTCTTTTTATTCCTGTTCCTTATCTATGTAATGGCAAAAAACAAATTTAACGGTTTGTGGGCCCTGGCCGCTGTATTTCTTGTGGTTGCTCAACCGGTTGTGTCCCAGACGGCAACCTCAGGCGCCTTTGATTTTCTTGCCGCTCTATTCATACTTATATCATTTATATGCCTTAAATGGTTCCTGGAAGGGCCGTCCGGCCTAAAGTTCCAGTTGCTTTGGGCGAGCTTGCTCATGTCGGCAAACGTCAGGCACGAAGGGATAATATTTTTTGTAATTGTCATGGGCGCCCTCGCTGTCTTAAGGTACATAAAATTGAATTTTTTTAAGGCCGGCGCTGGCATCACATATCTGGGCACGCCGCTCATATTGCTCCTTACTGTATGGCAACGATTACTGATTAAAGACCCGTTTGAGGTCGCCGGGCCGGCGTTTACGCTTTCAAATTTCACAAGAAACAACCTGATAGCGTTTAAGACGCTTTTTGATTACAATTTCAAGCTTCCTTACGCGACCGTTATTAATTTCGCCGGATTCCTTGCCCTTATTTATTTTTTATATCTTTTCCTTTCATCAGGCCGTCGTCTTGAGCGCCAAAAAAGGCATCTTATCCTTATTTCATCCGCCTGCCTCCTTGCGCTCTGGGCGGTCTATATTTCGTATCATAACGGCGAGATGGACCATCCTTCAAACAGCAGGTATTTCGTCATCTTTTGCGCTGTTTTTTCCATGCTGGCCCTCGAGGCGGCGGCAAGGATCCGCCCACTTAAGGAAAAGGGGGTTTATGTGCT
>JAQURK010000048.1 GCA_028715645.1 Candidatus Omnitrophota bacterium
ACCTTGGTCATTGCGGATATGATTTCTCTGGGGCCGCATGCGTAACCGACGCGCCAGCCGGTCATTGCATATGCCTTTGAAAATCCGTCGAGATAAATCGTCCTTTTTTTCATGTCCCTCAAGGCCGCAAACGGCGTATGATCAAAGTCATAGGTTAGTTCGTTATATATTTCGTCGCTTATCACCAAAAGGTTATGTTTCCTTGCGACCTCAGCGATCGCGCTAAGCTCTTTTTTTGAATAAGAAGCGCCCGTTGGATTTGACGGGTAATTCAAAAAGAGCGCCTTTGTTTTCTTATCGCAAGCCTGAGAAATCTGCTTTGGCGTCAATTTAAAGCCGTTGTCCTTCTTTGTGCGCATAAAAACTGCCCTGCCGCCCGCAAGAGCGGTAAGAGGCATATAGGAAACGTAACAGGGTTCCGGTATCAGGACCTTATCATTCCGATTTAAGATAGTCCGCAATGCTAGGTCTTTAGCCTCGCTGACCCCAACGGTAATGAGGATCTCTTCCTCGGGATCGTAATCAAGGCCATGGCGTTGTTTTATGAAATGGGAAATCTCGCGGCGTAATTCCAGAAGCCCCTTGTTTGAGGTATATGAGGTATAGCCTTCCTCAAGAGAAAAGATGGCGGCTTCTCTTATGTTCCAAGGTGTTACAAAATCAGGTTCGCCGACGCCAAGGGAAATTACGTCCTTCATTCCTATCACCAGGTCAAAGAACTGCCTTATTCCCGATGGGGGAATCTTCTGCACTATTTTTGATATATTATATTTGATTTTTTTCATAAATTTTATAATGTAATCGCGAGCCGCTTATCCTGTCCAGCTTTTTTTAATACGTCACCGTCCTCCTTGTATTTTTTAAGAAGGAAATGGGTGACGGTGCCGCGGACGTTTTCCATAGGGGCGAGTTTGGAGGCCACAAAGTTCGCGATAGTATGGATGTCCTTGCCTTCCACGACGAGAAGCAGGTCATAGCCCCCTGACAAAAGATAACAGCTTGTCACCTCAGGAAACTGGTAGATCCTTTCGGCAATATGCTCAAAACCGACGTTTTTTTGCGGGGTTATTTTGACCTCAATGAGCGCCCTAACGTCTTTTTTATCATTTTTTACCAGTTCCTTATTGATTATTGTCTTGTATTTCAATATTAAACCTTCTTTTTCATATTTTTTTATGGCGGATTTAACGGCCGCCGTGGACTTACCGACCATTTTCGCGATTTCTTCGGGTGAAAGCCGCGCGTCCTTCTCTAAAATTTCCAGTATTTCGTCCATATCGCCCTCCTCGTATAATTTAAACAAACATGATTACAGCGATTTTGTGTGAAATCAGTGTTTTGAGATTACAGCGATATCGCTGTAATCAAATTTTATCGTTGTAATCATACCATTATTTTTACTAATTATCAACTAAAACTCTATGGCCCGGCGGGCCTTGATGCCGTTGTTATAGGGGTGCTTCAGGCATTCCATATTGGTGACGTAGTCCGCAAGGCACATGATTTTTTCTGACGCGCCCCTTCCCGTAAGAACCAACTCGACAGTTTCGGGTTTTTTCGCAATTATGTCAAGGAGGATATCATCGTTAATAAAGCCTTGGGACGGACCGATCAGGATCTCATCCAGGACTACAAGGTCAAATTCACCGCTGTTAATGATTCTGCGGGCTTGTTTAAGTGCTTTTGAGATTGCTTCGCCCCGTTTCGCGGGGCTCGCAATGACGGGGAGTGGCTTCGTCCTCCTCGCAATGACAGGCCGCGGAAAGGCGGGATGCGGGACGTTGAACCTTTTAAAGCGGAAATTCGAGCCGAATTTTTTTATCGCGGCGGCCTCGCCGCAGGGAAACAGCCCATCCTTAAAAAACTGTAAAAAATATACCTTGCAGCCGCAGCCCACGGCCCTGAGCGCAAGCCCCAGGGCAGCGGTAGTCTTTCCCTTCCCTTCTCCCGTATATATATGGACCAACCCCTGCTTCATATCAAAATTTTTCCGATAGAGATCAAAGCAGCCACTATAATGCCCGCTATTATCACGCCCGTCGTGATTGCTATAAACGCGTACCTGAACCTGATCTTAAATAATGACGCCGCTATGCATCCGGTCCATGCCCCTGTGGCAGGAAGCGGCACCGCCACAAAAAGAGCAAGGCCCACCGCCTCGAATTTTTCTATCAGGCCGGCCTTCTTCCTTGTGCGCTCAAAAAACCAGTCAAAAAACCGGGCAAAAACCTTAAAATGCCTTAGTTTAATGGAAACAGGCTCCATAAAAAATAAGACTGGAATTATAGGCAGGATATTCCCCGCCAGAGACAGAATAAAGGCTTTTTTAAGCGACATGCCCATCGCTACGGCAAGCGGCATCGCGCCTCTTAATTCAGAGATAGGCAGCGCCGAAACAATAACTACTATTAGTTCCTTTGGGAAACCCGCCATCCTTCCTTTCCGACGAGCGGCACGAAGACGCAGCCGCAAATCTCATTGGAAATTATCTTGTCTTTCTTTTTAGTGAATACCGTAAGGACCTGGCTGAACGTGCCGCCAACAGGGATCACCAGCCTGCCGCTTTCCTTTAACTGCTTAATCAGAGACTCTGGGATCTCTGGCGCGCCGGCCGTTACTATGATGCCGTCATATGGGGCTTGTTCCTGCCAGCCCAAAGTACCATCCCCCGTCTTTACCGTTACGTTTTTATATCCAAGGCCGTCCAGCGTTTTTTTGGCAGCGTCGGCAAGATCCGCAAATCTTTCAATGGAATATACTTCTTTCGCGAGTTCCGCCAATATGGCAGTTTGATAGCCGCTCCCTGTCCCTATCTCAAGGACTTTCTCGGAGCCCTTTAGGCCGAGGCTTTCGGTCATTATCGCTACCATATATGGCTGTGAAATGGTCTGCCCTTCGCCTATCGGCAATGGATGGTCCTCATAGGCCTGTTTTTTTAGCGAATCAGGTACAAACTCATGCCTTAGAACCCGGCGAAAGGCATCCAGAACGCGCCTGTCGGTTATCCCGCGCGCAATAAGCTGTGCATCAACCATCGCGTTTCTTTCTACTTCGTAATCAGTATGCGGCATGACATTATTAGGAACCGCCAGGTGTCCAGGATTGGGTTTATAAGGCTCAATTGGCCCTCGTAAACGGATTTTATGGGCACTGAAACAATCCTGTATCCCAGCCGGCTCGTTTTTATAAGGAGCTCTGATTCTATTTCATAATTAAGGGAAAAAAGGCGCGTCTTCCTTAAAACCTCGCATTTTATCAGCCTGAAACCGCATTGCGTATCCGGGATATTCTGTCTGCAGACAATAGATAGTATAAGCGACATAAAAAGATTTGTAATAAAACGGGATAACGGCATTTCGCCCGGAGCGGCCATCCTGTTTCCGACGACAATTCCCACTTTTGGCGGGGCGGCGTCTTCAATTATTTTAACAATATCATCCGGCGAATGCTGGCCGTCCGCGTCCATCGCGATGACCGCGTCATAATTATTTTTAACCGCGTAATCAAACCCGTCTTTTAAGACCTTGCCTTTGCCCACATTATGTTTAAAATCAAGAACAACGGCCCCGGCGGCTTTTGCCAGCTCTTCGGTCCTGTCGCTTGAGCCGTCGTTAATCACCAGGACATCGGGCACAAATCTCTTTACTGACCGGATCAGGCCCTGGATCGTTTTTTCTTCATTAAAAGCCGGGATAATTACGCAAATCTTCATGGTCCCATCCAAAATCTCTCAAAACAATACCACTGGGTAGGGTATTTCCTTATGCAATCCTCAAGGGCCCTGGCGCAGAGTTGAGTAAGACCCTTAACGTCGTTTTCAAAATCGCCTCTTGCCGCATATTCGATGGGTTTTTCCAGGATCAATTCAAAATGATCGCCTCCGGTCCTTACCATGTAGCTGGGTACAATAACAGCGCCTGTCTTGATGCTGAATGTCGCCGGCCCCTTGGGTAAAAGGGTGTCCTTTCCAAAAAATTTGACGACCGCGCCCTGATGAACGTAATTTTTATCGCTTACTATAGCGACAAACTCATTATTTGAAAGGGCATGCAGGCACTTCCTCACGCCAAAGGCGACAGAGATAATCTTTTCGTTATTTATGCTCCGCTGACTGATAAAGAAATTGTTTACAAGTTTGTTTTTATGGTCCAGCGCGAGGACATTGATCGGATACCCCAAGATGCCCATCAGGGCGCCGCCCAATTCCCAATTGCCTATGTGGGCGCTCATGAGAATAGCGCCCTTTCCCCTTTTTATGGCCTCATCGACATTATTTATGCCCGTAATCTTAATATGTTCCCGGACATATCGCAGGTTTAGTTTTTTAAACCTTAAGAAATCGACAAGATACATTGAAAAGTTGCAGAATATCTGCCGTGAATGCCTCTTTAGCGTTTTTACGTCCTTATCAGGCAGGATGCATCTGAGGTTCTCAATCATCTGGCGTCTTTCGCGCAGGGAGAAAAAATACTTAACGTCTGATACGAGGCAGGCCATCTTATAGCTTATCTGGATGGGGAGCGCCAGCGCCACAAATTCGCCAATTTTATACAGGATAAAGAAAAGCATTTTTTATAGGCTTAAAAGCAGTTCAGCTACCTTGAGCGCCGCGTCCGGTTTCGCGTAAAGCGATTGCTTTTGCGCAATCTGCTTAAGTTTGCCGGTATTTGAAAAAAGCCAATCTATGAGTTCGGCCAACTCTCTTTCCTCATCCGCCTTCAAGGCCACGCCCTCATCCAGCAGAAATCTTGTATTCATCATCTCCTGGCCGGGCAGCGGATTTATAATAAGCATGGGAAGATTCTTTGCCAGGGCCTCGGCAGTGGTTACCCCGCCCGGTTTTGTGATAATCAGCGTAGAGGCGTCCATCAATTTTTCGATGTAATCGATATAGCCGAAAGGAAATATTTTTTTCTTAAACCGTCTTTTTTTGATCCATCCGTAAATTTTCTTGTTTGTCCCTGTTACCACTATGACCTGGAATTCCGTTTTAAGCCTGTCAATGGTCAAGAGGATTTTTTTTATGGGCCCGAGCCCCTGCCCGCCTCCCATAATAAGGACAACCGGGAGCGCCGGATCAAGGTTTAATTCGCGTTTTATGGAAGCGGGATCCAAACGCGTTATATATTTAGGGTCAATTGGTATGCCAAGCGGTTTTATCCTGTCTTCCATGACGCCGTCCCTTATGAGTTTCTGTCCCGTTTCCTCCGACGGGACAATATAGGCATCCACATTATCGTAAACCCAGTAGGAATGAGGGGCATAATCGGTCAATATGCCTAATAGGGGCGTATTAATGCCCGCGCTTTTTTTATAATCAGCGACCATGCCGCACGGATAGGCCTGCGTACAGGCCACCGTGTCCGGCTTGAATTCGTCAAACAGCATGTTAAGCTTTTCTGTATGGGCCCTGTGGATCATTTCGCGGATCTTACGGGTATTCTTAAGCACCTTGGGGTTATCATAAAGGTAATCCCACAGTTCAGGCGTATTTTTGACTACGCTCATATAGGCCCTGTTGATTATGCGCTCCCAGATGGGATTGGTGTAGTTAAAGGCATTCATGTTCATGACCTCGGCGTCCGGGTTAAGCATTTTTATGGCCTTTTCAACCGCCAGGCTTGCCGAATGATGCCCCGATATCTCGGAAATATACATTAACAGGATACGCCTGCCCATCTTTAGTTTCCTCCGGCGCGCTCTATGGCCTTGATGAGCGCCCTTGCCTTGTTTTGGGTCTCCTTGAATTCCTTTTTGGGTATTGAATCCGCGACAATACCGGCCCCCGCCTGCAGATACGCCTTTTTTCCCTTTATGACAAGGGTCCTTATTGTAATACAGGTATCAAGATTGCCGGAGAAGCTGAAATACCCTATGCAGCCGGCATACGGGCCCCTTCTTTTATTTTCAAGCTCGTCGATAATTTCCATTGCCCTTACCTTTGGCGCGCCGGTTACCGTCCCGGCCGGGAAGGTCGCCCTTACGACGTCATAGACATCCCTGCCTTTTTTCAGCCGCCCCACAACATCGCTTACAATGTGCATGACATGCGAGTATTTTTCGACCACCATAAGTTCTTCTGTCTTCACCGTATTAAAGTCACAGACCCGCCCTATATCATTCCTGCCGAGGTCAACCAGCATTATATGCTCGGCGATCTCCTTGGGGTCTTTTAAGAGTTCCTCTTTTAGCCTGTCGTCCTCTTTTTCATCCTTTCCCCTCGGTCTGGTCCCGGCTATCGGCCTCACTTCTACAACGCCGTCCTCACATCTGACCATGATCTCGGGCGACGACCCGACCAGTTTTACGTCGCCGAAATTCAGATAATACATATAGGGCGAAGGGTTTATGGAACGGAGCGATCTGTAAATATCAAACGGCGCCGTATTCTTAAGATCGATCTCGAATCGCTGGGAAAGGACTACCTGTATTACGTCCCCGCTG
>JAQURK010000049.1 GCA_028715645.1 Candidatus Omnitrophota bacterium
TACGCATATAAAAAAGGCGCCGAAGAAGACCAATGTCTGCGAGTAATCCCTTATGGCAAGACCCCTGTTCCTTGCCCAGGTCACGGAAAGCCCCTCTATCAAACAGAAAACCAGCAATAGCAGGAAAAATCTGGGGTGGGGGATATCGACCTTGCTATCGTCGAGTGTTTTTATAAACCAAAACGCCAGGCACATGATCATCGCGACCGTGGCAAATAATTCTTTGGGCGGATGATAATAATCAACCGTAAACGGAATAAACAAAAGCGGCAGGATAAAGAGCGTTGCCTCCAGCAATACGACGGCCGTTTTTCTCATACAACCTCCATTGAGAAATCCAAGGACCTGGCGGAATGCGTGAGCGCGCCTATGGAAATTATGTCAACGCCTGTCTTGGCGATTGCCCGAATATTTTTAAGGGTTACGCCTCCGGAAACCTCTAATTTAGTCGTTAGTCGTTGGTCGTTAGTCGTTAGTTTATTCCTAAAAAATACCACCTTTTTAATATCTTGAATTCTCATATTATCAAGCATGATAATATCCGGTCTCGCGATAATCGCTTCTTCAAATTGTCTTAAGTTTTCGACCTCAACTTCTATTTTTATTTTTTTATCTATTCTTTTTCTAATTTTTTGGATAAGCGAGCTTAAATTTCTTTTTTGACCATAGACCCTGATATGATTATCTTTTATAAGAATCTGATCCCAAAGCCCCATTCTATGATTCGCCCCTCCGCCTGTCTTAACCGCGTATTTTTCGAGCTCCCTCAAGCCGGGCGTCGTTTTACGGGTATCCATTATTTTTACCTGATAAGGCTTGACATTGCTTACATATCTACTGGTCAGGGTTGCCACACCGCTCAATCTTCCAAGGAAATTAAGCGCTGTTCTTTCGCCTGCCAGTATCTTCCTGGCGTCGCCGCTTACGAGGCAAACTACCTGCCCCTTCCTGATTCGGCCGCCTTCATTTATCTTTTTTACCACCTTAATCTTTTTATCAAGGCAATTAAAAACTTTTTCAACAACCGGGAGGCCGCATATTATGCCCCGCTCTCCCGATATAATCTTCGCGGTGATCGAGACAGACCCCATGAAAAGCGCGGCAGTGGTTATGTCTTTGCTTTTTATGTCTTCATCAAGCGCGAGCCTAACGGTTCTATTTATGTCTATAAAATTATCCAAGGTCGGCATAATTTTCCTCAAGGCGCTTAAGGGTATCGGAGAGTTCCGCCTTTCTTTGCCGCTTGGCCTCGACGACTTCTTTCGGCGCCCTTTTTAAAAAATCCCTGCTACTAAGTTTGGCGTCTATCCCTTTCAATATGCCGCATATCTCTTCAATCTTTTTTGAGAGCCTTTGGCGTTCTTCGCCCAGATTTATATACCTTTCAAGCGGTACATATATTTCGATATCTTTAAGCACGGCTGCCGCGGATTTTGGCGGTTTTTTAGCGTCCCCGGAAATATTTAAGCCTTCGACCCTCGCGAGATTTTTTATATAAACCTGGCTTGCCGCAAGGACCGCGACCGCGTCCTTTTTTGCCTTGATAAATATGTCGACACGAACGGACGGATTTATGTTCCAGGCCGCCCGGATATTCCTGACTGCCACGATGCAGTCTATTAAAACCTGCATCTGGCCGTCAATTTTTTTGTTGATCATCTGTTTCTGCACGTGCGGCCAGGGCTGGGACATAATAGTCGATAGTCGATGGTCCCGCCTTCGCCAAGGCTTCGGCGGGCAGGCTATGGTCAATGGTAAAAGACTATGCCAGATCTCCTCGGTGATAAACGGCATGAAAGGATGCAGCACGCGTAACGACTTCTCGAGCACCTTGTAAAGGACTATCTGGGTATGCGTTTCATTTATGGACGGCTTGGAAAATTCAATATACCAGTCGCAGAACTCGTGCCAGAAGAATTCGTACATTACCGAGGCGGCTTCATTAAAACGGTAGCTTTCAAGCGCCGTTTCCACCTCGCTAAGCCTTTGATAAAAGCGGCTCAGGATCCATTTATCCGCCAGGTTCATATCGGGCGAATTATATGAAACGCACAGGTCGGATTTAACATTCTCGGGCTTCAGATTCATGATAATGAACCTTGAGGCATTCCATATCTTATTGGCAAAATTTCTTCCAAGTTCGAATTTTTGCCTTGATAAAAATACGTCCTGGCCTGCCGCCGTTATGGAGATTATGCTGAACCGAAGAGCATCCGCCCCGAATTCATTTATGATATCAAGCGGGTCTATAATGTTTCCAAGCGACTTCGACATCTTCTTGCCTGTATCGTCCCTTACCGTACCATGTATGTAAACATCCCTAAATGGGACCGTCTTCATGAATTCAAGCCCGGCCATTATCATCCTCGCGACCCAGAAGAAGATAATCTCCTGCGCGGTTATGAGCGCGGAGGTCGGATAGAAATACTTAAGGTCCTTCTTGGCTTGTGGCCAGCCGAACGTTGCGAATGGCCAGAGCCACGATGAAAACCATGTATCCAGCACATCCTCATCCTGGTAGATGTCCGCAGAGCCGCAATCTGGGCACTTCTCGGGCTTAACGCGGGAGATAATAATCCCGATTTCGTCATTGCGAGCGAGCTTTTGCGAGCGAAGCAATCTCTCTTTTGAGATTGCTTCGTCGCTCGCTACGCTCGCTCCTCGCAATGACGAATTGACACAGTTTTTACAGTAGTAGACAGGCAGGCGATGCCCCCACCATATCTGCCGTGAGATGCACCAGTCCTGGATATTTTCCATCCAGTTGAGGTAAACCCTTGTCCAGCGTTCCGGATAAAATTTTATCCTGCCCTTTCTCACCGCTTCTATGGCCGGCTTTGCCAAAGGTTTCATGCTGACAAACCACTGCTTTGACAGGTACGGTTCGACGATTGTATGGCACCTGTAACAGTGGCCTAATGAATAAGGGTGTTTATCTATCTTGACCAGCAGACCCCTTTCCTTCAAGTCCTCTATTATGGCCTCCCTGGCCTCAAATCTGTCCATGCCGGCGTATTCCCCCGCGTTTTTGTTCATCGTGCCGTCAGGATTCATTACAAGCACCGGCTCAAGGCCGTGCTTTTTCGCCATCGCGAAATCATTCGGGTCATGCGCCGGTGTGACCTTTACTGCTCCCGTACCGAACTCCGGTTCGACAATGGCATCTTTTATTATTTTTAGCTCTCTTCCCACAAGCGGGAGAATGATTGTTTCATTATGTATATTTTTGTATCTCTTGTCCTTCGGGTTCACAGCTACCGCCACGTCACCCAGCATTGTCTCTGGCCGCGTCGTCGCGACGACAATATAGTCTTCGGTCTGTGGTCTTCGGTCTGTGGTCTTAAAAGGGTACTTAATATAATACAATAAGCCTTCCATATCCTTATGCGGGGCCTCTTCATCGGATAACGCGGTCTGGCAGCGCGGGCACCAGTTGACGATATAATTACCGCGGTAGATGAGGCCCTTTTCATAAAGGCGCAGGAATACCTCGCTGACCGACCTTGAATAATCCTCATCCATGGTAAATCTCAGGCGGTCCCAATCACAGGAAGAGCCGAGCTTTCTTAACTGGGTGATTATGGTTGAGCCGTATTTCTCTTTCCATTGCCAGACCCGTTCGATGAATTTTTCCCTGCCCAGGTTCTGTCTTTTTTTGCCTTCCCTGGCGAGTTCTTTCTCGACGACATTCTGGGTGGCGATGCCGGCATGGTCAGTGCCCGGCATCCAGAGGGATTCGAAACCCTTCATCCTTTTATACCTGATGAGAATATCCTGGATAGTATTATTAAGGGCATGCCCCATGTGCAGGATACCTGTTACGTTCGGCGGAGGAATGACGATGCAGTACGGTTTTTTTTCAGGGTTGGCTTCGGCGTGAAATAACTTCTCGGTTTCCCAAAAATTATACCATTTTTCCTCGGTTAATTTCGGGTTGTATGCTGGAGGTATATTGGATGTCACTTTGAATCTTTTAAAAGTTTATATTCAACGCTGTCGAGCAGCGCCTGCCAGGAGGCCTCAATGATATTCTCGGAAACGCCGATCGTCCACCATGAATCATTTTTATCCTGAGACTGCACAAGGACCCTGACCTTGGCCGCGGTGCCTTCCTTTTCGTCAAGGACCCTGACCTTGAAATCGGTGAGGTGCATTCCGGATAATCCCGGATAAAAATCCTTTAGGGCCTTGCGAAGGGCATTGTCGAGGGCGTTTATAGGGCCGTCTCCGAGCGCGGCCGTATGCTGAAGATGCTTTCCTACCTTGAGTTTTATAATGGCTTCGGATTTTATGCCCTTTCCCTGTTTTTCCACAATGACCCTGAAGTCCTCGAATCTGAAGAAATCCTTGAATTTTTTAAGCGACCGCTGCATAAAAAGTTCCAGTGAGGCCTCGGCCGCCTCAAAATGATAACCCTTGTGCTCAAGATCCTGCAGGGTCTTCAAAAGCCTCTTTGTCTTGGGGGCGTTCTTATCAAGGTCTATTTCCAACTCTTGTATTTTCTGCAGGATGCCGCTTTTCCCGGTCAGCTCGGAAACCAGGATTCTCCGCCTGTTTCCCACAAGCTGGGGATCAACATGCTCATATGTCTTCGGGTTTTTCAATATGGCGTTTATATGGACGCCGGCCTTGTGGGCGAATGCCGATTGCCCGGTAAAGGGCTGGCCGTCGAGCTGTTTCATGTTGCAGACCTCGGCGACATACCTTGAGACCTCGGTCAATTCCTTCAGGTTGATTCTGGACATGCAGTCCATATCTAGTTTAAGGACAAGGTTCGCGATTATGGAAATCAGATTGGCGTTCCCGCAGCGCTCGCCCAGGCCGTTTATAGTGCCCTGGACCTGAGTCGCGCCTGCCTGGACCGCCGCTATACTGTTTGCGACCGCCATGTCAGAGTCGTTATGGCAGTGGATCCCTATCTCGCCGCGAAAAGCGGCCTTTACATCCTCAACGATCTTGAAGAGCTCCGAGGTAACGGTGCCCCCGTTTGTATCGCAGAGGATAACGGTTGACGCGCCCGCCTCCCAGGCGGCGGCGAGCGTCTTTTTTGCGTACGCGGGATTTGCTTTGTATCCGTCAAAAAAATGCTCCGCGTCATAAAAAACCTGCCTGCCTTTGGACTTTAGATAAGCCACGGAATCGGAGATCATCTTCAGGTTTTCGTCAGGCGGTATCTTGAAAACATGCTTTACGTGGAAGTCCCAGCTTTTTCCGAAAATTGTTATTACACGCGTATTTGCCGCCAAAAGGCCGCGCAAAACAGGGTCGTAGCTTGCCTTTGATTTCGGATGCCTGGTGCTGCCAAACGCGGTTATCACGGAATTTTTTATCTTTGACTTCTTTATCCTCTTAAAAAACTCCATGTCCTTTGGATTGGCGCCCGGCCAGCCGCCTTCTATGAAATGGATGCCGAGTTCATCGAGCTTTTCAGCGATCCTTATTTTGTCGGCGACTGAAAATGAAACCCCTTCTGTCTGGGCCCCGTCTCTCAGTGTCGTATCATAAAGCATTACCTTCATCTTGCGTCCTTTCACTTTTTCCCTAATTTAAACTTATCGTGCACCGCCCTGACGGCCGCCTCACCATGCTCCTTTTTGACGACGCAGGAGATCTTTATCTCGCTTGTTGAGATCATCTCAATATTTATGTCTTTTTCAGCGAGGGCCGCGAACATGTTGGCGGCGACGCCTGAATGGCTGCGCATTCCTATCCCGACTATCGACACCTTGGCGATATTTTTATCGGAAGTAATATTTCCCGCGCCGATTTTTTTGGAGATCTTCCTTGCCGCCTTAATGGTCTTGTTCAGGTCCGTCCCGGGCACGGTAAACGAGATATCGGTAGCGCCGGTCCTTGAGACGTTCTGCACTATCATATCGACGTTTATGTCCTCGCCCGCTATGTCTTTGAATATCTTTGCCGCTATCCCCGGCCTGTCCGGGACATCGCAAATGGTGATCTTGGCCTCATCCTTGTTCAACGCCACACCGGAAACAACTATATGTTCCATCGCCTTTACCTCCTTGGAGATCACCGTTCCGTCCTTGTCCGAAAAACTGGATCGCACATGAATCGGAACGGAAAAT
>JAQURK010000050.1 GCA_028715645.1 Candidatus Omnitrophota bacterium
ATCGGTAATAATATCTCCAAACATATTGTCCGTAACTATCACATCAAACCATTCGGGATTTTTGACAAACCACATGGTAGTGGCATCCACATGGGCGTAATCCGTGGTTATGCCGGGATACTCCCTGGCGACCTCGTTAAATGTCCTTTCCCATAGGTCCCACGCATAAGTGAGAACATTGGTTTTGCCGCAAAGGGTAAGTTTTTTCTTTCTGTTTCTCTTTTTTGTATATTCAAAGGCATAACGGATGCAGCGCTCGACGCCCTTGCGCGTGTTATATGACGTCTGGATGGCAACCTCATCCTTTGTCCCCTTCTTCCTGAATTCTCCCATACCCTTGTAAAGGCCTTCTGAATTTTCCCTGACAACGACAAAATCGATATCCTCGGGCCTTTTGTCCTTAAGCGGGCAAAATTGCGCGTTGTAAAGCTTGACCGGACGAAGATTTATGTATTGATCAAGTGAAAACCGCAATTTTAGAAGGACGCCTGTTTCAAGTATCCCGGGTTTAACCTCAGGGCTTCCTATGGCGCCAAGATAAATTGCCGAGTATTTTTTTAACTCCTCTATATCGCTGTCATCAAGAAGCCTTTTTGTTTTTAAGTACCTCTCGCCTCCGTAATCAAAAGTCTTCGTCTCATATTTAAAACCAAACTTTTCGGCCGTCGTCTTTAGGACCTTCAGGCCCTCGTTGATCACCTCTGGCCCTGTGCCGTCGCCCGGAACCACCGCTATCTTATACATATGATACCTCTATTCTTTTTTTAAATAATTCAAAAGGCCGCCTGCGTTTACTATTTCCTGCATGAACTTCGGAAAGGCGGCGGCAATGTAAACCCTGCCCTTCGTAATGTTCCTTATCCGCCCCTTCTCAAGTTCGATCTCAAGCTCGTCTCCTTCACTGATGTCGTCAGGGGCGTCTTTTGATTCCAGGATGAGCAGCCCTGTGTTTATCGAATTCCTGAAGAATATCCGCGCGAAACTCTTGGCTATGACGCATCTTATACCGCAGCCCTTCAGCGCCACAGGGGCATGTTCCCTTGAAGAACCGCACCCGAAATTTTTTCCCGCCACTACGATATCGCCGGGTTTTACCCTTTTTACGAATGTCGGATCAAGCGTCTCCATGCAATGACTTCCCAATATCGCGGGATCCGTGGTATTTAAATATTTTGCCGCGATGATATCATCCGTATTGACGTTATCCTTGAATATATGCGCCATTCCCTTAATCATCTTTTAACCCTTCACCTCGCCCGGATGCGCGATCCTCCCCTTTATGGCGGAGGCCGCCGCGACCGCCGGATTGGAAAGATAGACCTCGGATTCCGGATGCCCCATCCTGCCCACGAAGTTCCTGTTAGTGGTTGAGATCGCCCTTTCGCCCTTGGCAAGTATACCCATATGCCCGCCAAGGCACGGCCCGCAAGTAGGCGTGGAAAAAACGCCGCCCGCTTTTACAAATATCTCGATCAGGCCCTCCTTAAGCGCTTGCAGGTAAATCGCCTGAGTGGCGGGTATGACGATCAAACGTACCCTTGAATTAACCTTATTACCCTTTATGATCTTTGCCGCGGCCCTCAGGTCCGAGATCCTGCCGTTTGTGCATGAGCCTATGACCGCCTGATCTATATTTATGTTTTTACATTCGCTAACCGGCTTTACGTTGCTCGGTAAATGCGGTAAGGCCACTTGCGGTTCAAGGCTGGAGCAATCGTATTCTTTGACATCGGAATAGCTCGCGTCGCTGTCGCTTTTTAGAAACAAGTATTTCTTACTTGTGACCTTTCTAATGTATTCCAGCGTAATCTCATCCGGCTCAATGATGCCCGATTTGCCGCCCGCCTCTATGGCCATATTGCACATGGAAAACCTGTCATCCATGGGCAGGGACTTTATAACTTCTCCGGTAAATTCCATGGCCTTGTAATTGGCGCCTTCCACTCCGATATTTTTGATAGTATGAAGTATGAGATCCTTGCCTCCGACCCATTTTTTGAGTTTACCCCTGAATATAAATTTTATCGATTCAGGCACCTTGAGCCACACTTTGCCCGTCAGATAGATACCGGCAAGGTCGGTAGAACCGACCCCGCTGGAGAAGGCACCAAGCGCGCCATAAGTGCACGTATGCGAATCCGCGCCTATTACAAGATTACCCGGCATAATAAGGCCCAATTCCGGTAAAAGGGCGTGTTCAATACCCATCCTCCCAACCTCATAATAATGCCGGATATTGTATTTTTTGGCAAAGTCCTTTACCATCCTGCACTGATTCGCGCTGTTTATATCCTTGTTCGGCGTAAAATGGTCGGGTATCAGGGCAATCTTTTTATTATCAAATACTTTTTTAAGACCGTGCCTTTCAGCCTCTTTTATGGCAAAGGGCGCCGTGATGTCATTGGCAAGGCAGAGATCCACCGCGGCCATTATAAATTCGCCGGCCGAGATCGCCTTTTTGTCCGTATGCCTTAAGAGTATTTTTTCGGTTATAGTGTAACCCAAGTTTAAATCTCCCTTATCAGGGCAACTTCATCGCAATCCGGAAATTTGACGCATTTTATGCAATCGGTCCAGATCTTGTGCGGAAGCGCGGCCTTGTCTATTTCCTTAAACCCAAATTTCTTAAAATACATCGGCTTGTATGTCAGGGCAAAAAGTTTTTTTAATTTTAACTTTTTGGCGTCATTTAAACAGGCCTCAAGGAGCTTGGTCCCTATGCCCTGGCCATGTTTTGACTTTATCACGGCAAGAGATTTTATCTCGCCAAGGTCTTCCCAGCAAATATGCAGGGCGCAGCAGCCGATGATCTTCCCTTTTTGCTCGAAGATAAAGAAATCCCTGACATTTTCGTATAACTCATTTATTGACCTGGGCAGCATCTCGTCTCCCTTGGCATAAAAATTAATCAGTTTCTGTATCTTTGCGGAATCCTTTATTGTTGCCTTTCTGATCATAGCCTGCTCCCCTTTGCTACGACAACTATCCCTGTTTTCGTCACCATAAACCTCTTTTTGTCCTTTCTTAAATTATATCCTATCTCTTCGCGCTTTGGTATCTGGACATCCTTATCGATGATCGCCCGCCTTATACGCGCATGCCTTCCGATATCGACGCCTTCCATCACTACAGAGTCGACTATACTGGAATAACTGTTTACTCGCACATTCGGCGACAATATTGAACGCTCAACCTTTCCTCCTGAAATGATGCAGCCGGGCGATACAAGGGAATCAAGCGCCATACCCCGCCGTCCGCCTTCCTCCTGGGTCTGCGCAAAGACCGTTTTTGCCGGCGGATTTTGTTCCTGGTATGTCCTTATGGGCCACTCCCTGTCATAAAGGTTAAAAACCGGGCTGACCTGTATAAGGTCCATGTTCGCCTCATAATAAGCGTCGACGCTCCCTATATCCCTCCAGTATTTTGCCTCTTTTTTATTCTCATCCTTGAAATTATAAGCGCAGACATTATATCCCGACTTTACCATCCAGGGCAGAATATTCCTGCCGAAGTCGTGGGCGGAACGCTTATTTTTCGCGTCTTCACGCAGGACCTCTTCCAGGATCTTTCTTGAGAACATATAGATGCCCATTGAGGCATATACCATCTTGGGATTTCCGGGAATAGTCTTGGGCTTTTCCGGTTTCTCCTGAAAACCGAGTATCTTGCCCCTGTTATCCACTTCAAGGATGCCCAACTGCTTTGATTTCCCCTTGCCCATCTCGACGACGCTGACCGTGCAGTCGGCCCTGGTGTCTATATGGAACTGCAGCATTTCCTGGTAATTCATTTTATAAACGTGATCGCCGGCGAGTATCAGCACAAATTCGGGGTCCTCAACATTAACCGCGTCAAGGTTCTGATAAATGGAATCGGCCGTGCCCAGATAAAGGTGCCTGCCTTCTATGTGCTGGGCGGGTATTACGTCGATATATTCACCGAGCTCCGAATCGAATATGCTCCATCCCATTATCAGATGGCGCGTAAGCGAGATAGACCTGTATTGTATAAGTACGTGGATCTTGCGGATGCCGGAGTTTATGCAGTTTGAAAGCGTAAAGTCTATAATCCGGTAAATGCCTCCAAAAGGCACCGCGGGTTTTGCCCTGTAAAGGGTCAGGGGATAAAGCCTTTCCCCGACGCCTCCCGCCATTACAAACGCGAGTATCTTTCTCATTTTATAATATCACCAGGTTGTCCCGATGGATGATCTCATCCGGCCCTTTATATCCAAGGGCCTTGGCTATTTCAGCCGTTTTTAGCCCTTTTATTTTTTTCAAGTCGCCGGACGGATAAGTCACTATGCCTCTCGCAAATTCATCGCTGTCTGCCACGGCAACCGCCACGATATCGCCTTTTTTAAACTCGCCTGATATCTCAATGATACCTGACGACAACAGGCTCCTGTTACCTTTAATAAGCGCCTCTTTGGCCCCTCCGTCAACGCGGATTTCGCCCTTTGGTCTTGCCCCGAAGACAAGCCAGCGTTTTCTTGCCGCCATTTTAACGGAAGAAGGAAGAAAAAGGGTACCTACAGATCTTCTTTCTATTATGTCGGTCAGGACGGTATCGCCCTTGCCGTTGGCAATAATGCAGGGTATCCCTGAACTTGCGGCTATCTTTGCTGCCTGCAGTTTTGAGGCCATGCCGCCCGTACCCCGCTCATCTGTTCCCTTTTGCGCCATTTGCTCTATCTCGCGCGTTATCTCATCGACAACCGAGATAGGGCGGCGGTCTGTTTTTCCGCCGTTTTCATACCGGTAAAGGCCCTCCACATCTGAAAGCAGGACTAAAAGGTCCGCGCCTACGAGGTTGGCCACCAGGCTGGACAGCTTATCATTATCGCCGAATTTAATCTCGTCGGTTGAAATAGTGTCGTTTTCGTTAACGATCGGCACCGCGCCTTTTTTAAGAAGCGTCTTTAATGTCGCCTTGGCGTTAAGGTATCTTTTGCGGTCGTTTAAATCCTCCTGCGTAAGGAGCACTTGCGCCGTAAGTACACCATGGCGCCTGAAAAAATCATCGTAGGTTTGCATCAGATGCGCCTGGCCGGCGGCCGCGCAGGCCTGAAGTTCCGCAAGCGATGACGGCCTGTGTTTAAAACCTAAAAGCCCCATGCCGGAGCAGATGGCGCCCGAGGAGACTACCACGACGTTTATCCCCTTTTTTACGATTGAGTTTATCTGCTCTGCCAGTCGCTCGATACGGCGCTTATCAAGACAGTATTTGTCTGAGGCAAGGACCTTCGTTCCTATTTTTATGACTATGGTTTTAAGATTCAGCGTTTTTAACATGTGACAACACCTTGCTTGTCTCCGATAAAAGGACATCTAAGCCCTCGTTTTTTAACGCGGAGACAGGGATGATCTTTTTCCTTTTTAATGCCGCCCTGAATTTTTTAAGGGCGTCTTTTGCCGTTTTTCCGACGTCCATCTTATTGGCGGCGATGATCTGCGGTTTCTTAATCAGGGCCTTTGAATAGAGGCCCATTTCCATGTTAAGGCGTTTATAATCTTCGGCCGGGTCCCTTTGGCTGAACCCGGACATGTCGATCAGATGTATAAGAATCTTCGTGCGCTCGATATGCCTCAGGAATTTATCGCCCAGGCCTTTACCCGCGTGAGCGCCTTCTATAAGGCCGGGTATGTCGGCGACCACAAATTCATTCCCCCTAAACCTTACGACACCCAGGATCGGCTCCTTCGTCGTAAAAGGATAATCCGCTATCTTTGGCCTGGCCCTTGAGATCTTTGAGATAAGCGTGGACTTGCCGGCATTCGGGTATCCGAGTATTCCCACATCGGCAATCAGCTTGAGTTCAAGCAGAACGGTCTTTTCTTCGCCTTCCGCGCCCTTCTCAGCCGGTCTGAATTTGGAGTTACCCGGGCCGCCCTCCCCTCCCCGGCAGGCCATGAAGGTTTGTCCGATTGTCACCAGGTCGGCGAGAAACTCGCCTGTTTCATAATTCTTTATTATCGTGCC
>JAQURK010000051.1 GCA_028715645.1 Candidatus Omnitrophota bacterium
CTTTCTGCCAAACCTGTTTACGAAAAGGTTCGGCTCTTCCGTATTCTTTTTTACCAGGACCGGCCTCGTCTTTTCAAGATATCTGGTGATCGCCTCTTTTGCCTTCCTGCCAAGCGGTATGATCCTTTCCTTTTGGCCCTTGCCGAGGCATTTTAAAAAACCAACATCCAAATTAAGGTCCACCGCTTTGAGGCCCGCCGCCTCCGAGACCCTCATGCCCGTGGCATACATCAGCTCAAGAAACGCCTTATCCCTTATACCCTGCCTGTCCTTTAAATTCGGCGCCTTTAAAAGAGATTCCACCTCATCAAGCGAAAGGGCGTCAGGAAGTTTTTTCCAGGTCTTTGGCGATTCAATAATGCCGGCAATGTCGTCTTTTATAAAACGTTCCCTTGCAAGGAACCTGAAAATCATCTTAATAGCGACCAGATTCCTTGATAATGTGGTGGCGGTCAGGCCTTTATCCTTTTCCTCCATGAGAAAATCCATGATATCGGAGCGTTTTACCTTGTCAAATGAGCCGATGCGTTTTGTCTCCAAAAATGCCGTAAACTTGGCCAGGTCCCGACCATAGGCCTCAAGCGTATTCTTAGCGAGGCCGCGCTCGACAGAAAGGTAATTTAAAAAACTGTCAATCAATTCTTTCATTTTTAAGAAATCTTATAAACGGATTATGCCTTCTCTCATGACCTATGGTCGTCTCAGGCCCGTGGCCCGGGTATACCTTGCAATCGTCTTCAAGCGCCATCAGCTTGTTTTTTATTGAATATAAAAGTTTATCGAGCGAGGCGTTTGGTATATCCGCCCTCCCGATGCCTTCAAAGAAAAGGGTATCGCCGCTAAACAGCATACTGTCGTATTTAAGCGCTATGCCGCCCGGCGTATGGCCGGGGGTATGTATGACCTCGAGCGTCAGTTTACCCACTTTAATCTTGTCGCCATCGCTTAAGAGCTTTGCCGCGGCCGGAACGCTCACCGCAGTGCCGAATGACGATGAAAGGTTAAGGACCGGATCCACAAGGAAGGCGGCGTCTTCCTTGTGGATCAGCACCTGCGCTTCGGGAAAATGGGAATTGGCGGCTATATGGTCGCCATGCCCATGCGTATTAATCACGTATTTTACCTTAAGATGATTTTTCGAGATAAAATCCTTAATGGCCGCGGGCTCGCCGCCGGGATCTATCACTACCGCCTCTTTTGTATCCTTGTCCGCGAAGACGTAACAATTTGTGGAAAGCGGGCCCACCGTAAATTTTTTTAAGATCATAAAATATAATCTTTCACCCTGCTGTATCTGAATAATTTATCGATCTTTAGCATCAATCTATTGATATCGTCCCGCATTTGCGAGAACCGCACGATATCCAGTTCTTTTGTATTATAAATGTCGTATAGCTTACGGGTTTTATTAATATAAATATCCAATTCGGCCGCCTTTTCCTCCTTCAGGCAGGCCTTCATCTCATCAAGGTTTTTTAAGGCCTCATCAAAGGCCAGGATATCGCTTTTTTTGTTTCTTCCGAGCTCTTTAGCAAGCTCATCCTGCCAGCTCTTCCAGAATACAAAGTGCCTTTTATACAAAACATCATTGGCTTCTCTTTCGTATTTCTGCGGCTCGTAGGTGAAGATCTGTTCGGGTTTATTATCCGTCTTTTTCCTGACAAATTTTCTCTTCCACTGCGACCCGCATCCCGCAAGTACGAGACATAAAGTAAAAACCAATATTCCTTTTATAACCCTATTAATCCTTATCATTCCTTATTTATCCCTATTTATCCTTATTTATCATTATTTATCCCTATTTGTCCTTATTTATCCCTATTAATCCTTATTTTCTATAATTTTTCTAAACTCTTTTTCACCTAGTATTTTTACTCCTAGTTTTTTAGCCTTGTCATATTTCGAGCCCGGATTCTCGCCCGCGACAACGTAGCTCGTACTGGCGCTGACCGAGGAGCTCGCGCTCGCGCCCAATCCCCTGACTATCTCTTCCGCCTGAGGCCGCGTATATCCGGAGAGCTCTCCGGTGAATACAAAGGTTTTGCCGGCCAACCTGTCGCCGATGCCCCTTTTTGGCTCGGTCATGTTAAGCCCCGCTTTTTTTAACTTCCCTATCAAATTTTTTATCGGCTCCTGGCTGAAAAATTTCTCAATATTCTCGGCTGTAACAGGGCCGATCTCATGGATGGAGGTAAAGTCTTCTTTTCCGGATGACATGATCTTATCGAGCGTGCCGAATCTGCCGGCAAGGATATATGAGGCCTTTTCGCCGACATGAGGTATGCCCAGGGCGAATAATAGTCGCGAAAGCGGCCTGGACTTGCTGGTCTTAATTGCATCAAGCAGATTCTGCGCCTTTTTTTCTTTAAATAATTCAAGCTTAAAAAGGTCCTCTTTTTTTAAAAAATAGATATCGGCAAAGTCCTTAACCATATCATTTTTGAGCAATTGCTCGACCGCCGAATCCCCCAGGCCCTCGATGTCCATGGCCAACCTGGAGGCAAAATGGATAAGGCCCCTCTCAAGATGGGCCGGGCATGAGGAATTAAGACAGCGATAGGCCACATCTTCCTCTTTTTCCTTGGCTATCTCGCCGTTACAGACAGGGCACTTCTTGGGTATCTTGAATTCCTTTTCTTTGCCGGTCCTGGCGCTCTCGATGACCTTGATGATTTTTGGGATGACCTCGCCGGCCCTTTCCAATACTATCTTATCGCCAAGCTTTACGCCAAGCCGTTTTATTTCGTCGAAATTATGAAGGGTCGCGTGTTTTATGGTGACGCCGGCGCACTCAACCGGCTCTAATTCGGCTACAGGCGTGATGACGCCGGTCCTTCCGACCTGGACCTTTATGTCTTTTATTCTGGTAGTGGCTTGTTTGGCCGGGAATTTATAGGCGCATGCCCACCTGGGGCTCTTCATGGTCGTCCCAAGCCGCCTTTGCTGGTCAAATGAATTCACCTTTACGACGATGCCGTCTATTTCATAATCAAGCCCTTCCCTTTTTTCCTGCCATTTTTCGCAGAAACGGATTACCTCATCCAGATCGCGGCAGAGTTTATTCTCCGGGTTTACCCAAAATCCCCACTTGCCCGCCGTTTCAAGGAAATCCCACTGCGTCTTTATCTCTTTCCCGCCTTCAAGGATCCCAAAGGAATGTATGAAGCAGCTTAGTTTGCGCTTTGTGACGAGCCTTGGCTCAAGCAGTTTAAGGGAGCCGGCCGCCGAGTTCCTGGGATTGGCAAATAATGCCTCTCCTGCTTTTGCCCGCTCTTTATTAAGCCGCTCAAAATCCTTTTTTGTCATATAAACCTCGCCCCGCACTTCAAGTGTATCCGGCGGAGGGTTTTTTCCGCTTGTTAAGAGCTTTAACGGGAATGCGGGGATGGTCTTTAGGTTAAGCGTAACATCCTCGCCTACTTCGCCGTCGCCGCGCGTCGCTCCGGAGGTCAGCCTGCCGTTAATATAGGTGAGCGAAATACTGGCGCCGTCGATCTTCAGCTCAACGACATATTCTATCTTTTCGCCCTTGGCCAGCCCTTTATGCGCCCTTTCCGACCAGTCACGCAGCTCATCGAAAGAATATGTATTGTCCAGCGAGAGCATCTTGACCCGGTGCGCGACAGTTTTAAGACCTTTTAAGACCTCTCCGCTTACCCTCTGGGTAGGAGAATCCGGCGTGACCAGATCGGGGTGCCTCTGCTCAAGGTCTTTTAATTTTTTGAAAAGATTGTCATATTCCTTGTCCGATATCTCGGGTTGGCTAAGGACATAATAACGATAGTCATGGTGCCTTATCTCGTCCCTTATCTTCTCGATCTCCCGCGCTGTATTTTTATCCTTCTGCACCGCTCTTCTTAACCCTTCTTTATCCCTATGTATCCCTATTAATCCTTATTAATCCCTATCAACTTCTATTTTCCAAGACTCAGCCTTTCGGCTAATACCGCCGGCAGCCCGGCCTTTACTATCTTTTCCTGCGCCTTGACTATATCGTACTCCACCCTTTTTATCTCGATCGTCTCCATATCCGTATCATAAATACAATACGCCGCCCTGGGGTTGCTGTCTCGCGGCTGCCCGACACTGCCGACGTTTATAATATATTTTTTTCCTTTCGCGAGTTTGACCGACGGCCAGGGATTAAATGTGATATACCCCATATCCTCTATAAGTACGCCGGCCGCGTGGGTATGCCCGATAAAACAAAGGCGAATATTTTCTTCCTGCATCCTTAAAAAGGCCGGGTAGGCGTCGTTTAAGCCAAAGACATAGTTAAATTCTTCCGGGTGGCTGGGGCTGCCGTGGACCATCAGGAATTTGTCTTTATTGATGAGCCTGAGGTTATTTAAATATTCCTTATCGCCCTTCGAGAGTTTTTCCGCCGTCCATAAAACCGCCGCTTTGGCGGATGAGGTAAAATTGGACATGTCTGTCTGGCCGCCCGAGGCCCAATCGTGGTTTCCGGCGATGATGACGGGATTAATGGCTTTTGTCTTCAGGATGCATTCGGCCGGATCCGCCCCGTATCCGACTATATCCCCGCAGCAATAATAAGCGTCCGCCTTCTCTTTGCTGATTGCTTCAAGGACCGCCTCGTAGGCCTCGAGGTTGGAGTGGATATCCGAAAATACCGCGTATCTCATTTATAAATCGCTCTATTAGAACCTGATCTCAAAGGTTTTTAATTTGCCTGCCGGATCCTGCCAATTTATATCGGCGCCCTTGATGTAATGGCCCATATCTTTTTTTATTCTCTCTATAAAATTATCTATAACTGCCTCATCGCCTTCAGCCGCTACCTCAACCCTGCCGTCGGAGAGATTCTTTACCCATCCCGCCAGCCCAAGGTCCCGAGCTATGTGTTCGGCGGTAAACCTGAAACCTACGCCCTGAACAAATCCTGAATAATAGATTTTGGCCTGCTTTTTCATGCAAATCATTATCGGGGAGGTGGGATTTGAACCCACGGCCTTTTGGTCCCGAACCAAACGCGCTAGCCAAGCTGCGCTACTCCCCGATGAACTTAAAGCCTTATTGATATAATAATATCATAATAGTCTATCATTAAATGCCGTATTCGTCAAATAAAACCCCGCGTTTTTTTAAAAAAAGGCGCGGGGTTTATATTTAAACTTTAAATCCTGATTGACTTAAAAGCGCAGATTCATGCCTACATTAACGGCGTTTTCGTCAAAATGCCTTGCCTCCAAATTTAAGGAACAATTATCGCATAACAGGACATCGATCCCGTAAAAAAGGCCCCAAAGGTCCTTCGACTTTATGCCGTCTTCAGAATATGAGGTGCCGTCAGAGACAAATTCAATCTGGGCATCCATGTCCGAATATTTTACCCCTATGTAGGGTATAAATTTCTTATACTGGTACGCAAGGCCCAGCGAGGCCTGCCATTCCCTGAAAGTTAAAGAATCGCTGCTAAAACCCGCGTCTTCCCTGTATCGCTGCAGGGCATCTATTTTTGTCTCAAACTGCCTGTATTTGGCGTCAAATCCAAGCCGCAGGATGCCTGAAAGGAATTCGAGCTCATATAATACGCAACTTAAGCCGCCTCCTATGACCGCGTCAAGCTTGGTCTCGATAATATAGGAACTATCTACAAAATCATGGATCTTAGCGTCATTAAAGCCGGCGAGTCCGTAGATATCAAATTTGTGGCCAAGATATAATGAGAGTTTGCCCGTATAAAAAGCGCTCCTGAAGCTTGGATTTCCCGTATGATCGGATTTTAATTTTCTTTCAAGGACGGACTCGGCGGCAACCGTGAACTTCGTTGGCAAATT
>JAQURK010000052.1 GCA_028715645.1 Candidatus Omnitrophota bacterium
ATCAAAAATACCGCCTTCTTTATACCAAAATTATTCAAGATCTCGCTTCTTATCTCTCCGATAACGCCTATCTCCGCGGCGCTTTTTAAGATTATTTTTGCCGAGCGCCCCTGATAAAAAATGCCGGCATCTGAAAGCGCGATAAATTCGCATCCGGAAATACCCAATCTCTCGAAGAGATTTTCCGCGATGCCCTTGATATCAAAAAGGGTCGCGTCTTCTCCGGACATGATAACGCAAAGCTCAAGAGTCTCTTTGTAACCCTTTTCGCCGGACGGGGTGTAAACCTTGGATAATTCAAACATCCGCAGGTCATCCGTCTTCCTGTTTATGTTAAAACACGCGGCGTTTAAGAGGCCGGGGATCAGCGTCGGCCTCATAATCTCCTGCTGGCTGCTAAGAGGGTTTGAGATCGCTACGATCCGGTTATCATCCGCGAAATTTATATTATTTAAATCCTTTCTGTCTATCAGAGAATAGGTAAGCGCCTCATCCAGACCCTGTCCCGTAAGAAAATCCCTGGTTATCTCCTCTATTTTCCTTGAATAGCTCTTCCTCGAGGTATGGCCTACTATCTTTGGGATGGTTTCGGGTATTTTGTCGTATCCATGAATCCTGGCCACTTCCTCTATAAGATCTTCTTCGCGTTTTAAATCCATCCTGAAAGACGCGGTTTCAACCTTAAGCTGTTCTTCGGCGCCGCTCACCTTAAGGCCCAGGCTTGTAAGGATCTTTTTTACGGCGACAGGCGTTAAATTGAGATTCAAAATATCATTAATCCTTTTTACCGACAGCTTGATTATGCTGGTCCTGGCTACCTTGATGCCCGCGTCTTTTAGAATGCCGAGTTTCCCGCCGCAGATCTCGGCGATTAGCCCAGCGGCCCTGTTCGAGGCAAAAAGCACGCCGTCATAATCAACCGACCTTTCAAACCTGTAGCTTGACTCCGTCGAGAGGACAAGCCTCCTCTGGGTCTTTCTGACAGAAATAGGATCAAAAAAAGCGCTTTCGATCAATATGGTTCTTGTAGCCTCTGTTGCCTCGGTGTCAATGCCTCCCATTATCCCGGCCAGGGCGATGGGTTTCTTTTCATCGGCGATAATGAGCATATCCGGCGTCAATTGCCTTTTTGCGTTATCAATGGTGACCAGTTCCTCTCCCTTTCTGGCCTTTCTTACTATAATTGAATTCCCGGCCAGTTTGTCATAATCGAAGGCGTGCAGGGGCTGCCCTAATTCAAAAAGGCAGAAATTCGTTATATCCACTACATTATTTACAGGCCTGACACCGATGGATTCAAGGCGCTCAATAAGCCATTTTGGCGACGGCCCGACGCGGACCGCCTCCATGACCCTTGCCGTATATCGCGGGCATAAAATCTTGTCCTCGACCTCAACCTTTATCTGCGCGTTACGAACCTGAGGCGACAACAGCAAGGGGACCTTGGGCGGCATTAACCTCTTTCCGGTAATAGCGGAAAGCTCCCTGGCAACACCTATAACGCTCAGCCAGTCGGGCCTGTTTGTCGTTACTTCCATTTCCAGGATGGAATCCTTATCCTTTTCTTCAAGTGATGTGACCTCAAGCCCGGCCATGGTCAGCCACTCGGCCGCCTGTCTTGCGGAATTTTTTATATCAACGTAATCGCGCAGCCAGTTATATGATATTTTCATATGAAACTCAAAAGTAAAAACTAAAAAGTAAAAACCACAACTTAAAATTTAAAACTTTATTTTTAGTTTTGACTTTTACCTTTTGGTTTTACCTTTTTTCTTTTTACTTTTTACTTAGAATTGTTTTAAGAACCTTAAGTCGTTTTCATAGAATAAACGTATATCGTCTATGCCGAATTTTAGCATTGCTATTCTTTCTACGCCCATGCCGAATGCAAAGCCGCGCCATTTTGCCGGGTCATAACCGACCGATTCAAACACCTTGGGATGTATCATGCCTGCGCCGAGTATCTCCAGCCAACCTTTGCCCCCGCAGACACTGCATCTTTTAGTCGTTAGTAAACCACGGCCCTTACAAATAATGCAGGAGATGTCTATTTCCGCGGAAGGCTCGGTAAAAGGAAAAAAGTGCGGCCTGAAACGCATCTTTGTGTCCTCGCCGAACATCTGTTTGGCGAAAAGCGAAAGGATGCCCTTTAAATCGGAAAATCTTATGTCCTCATTCACCATAAAACCTTCCACCTGGTGAAACATGAATGAATGGCTGGCGTCGGTGGCGTCTGGGCGGTACACCTTTCCAGGCGCGATCACCTGTAAAGGGGGCTTTTCCTTCTCCATCACTCTTATCTGGACAGTCGAGGTTTGGCTGCGAAGTAAATGCTTATCCTTTATATAAAAGGTATCAAAGGTATCTCTCGAGGGATGCTCAAGGGGTATGTTAAGGGCCTCAAAATTATAATAACTTGTCTCTATCTCGGGCCCGTCGGCTATTTTAAAACCAAGGTTAAGGAATATCTCGTTTATCCTCTCAAAGACCTGCGTCAGAGGATGCTTGTGGCCAAGCGGCCTCTTTATGCCGGGCATGGTGATATCCAGCCCTTCGGCCTTCGAAGACACAGAGATAGAGCCAATCCTTGCCGCGGCGCCTTTTAGCGCTTCCGAAACAGCGGTCTTTAATTCATTCAGAAGATTGCCGATTTTAGGTTTTTCCTCGGGCGCAACGCCCGCCAATCCCGCGAACAGGCCGCTTATCAGGCCCTTCCTCCCAAGATATTTTATCCTGAGGCGCTCGACATCTTCGGCGCTGACAGCGGCGGAAAACTCGGAAATCGCCTCTTCCCTAAGAGCCTTTATTTTTTCTTCCATAATTCCTTCTGAACGCGCTTAAGACCGCAAGGCCCATGGCGGCCAATGCCAGGCTAAACGCGGTAACTATTTTTGAAAAGCTTATTTCATGGGGAGTTTTGAACCCATCCATTATCTTTGAGGCCTCGTAGATATGTATATCAAGGTCTCCGCCGTGCTGGGGGCAGGCCCTGTGAAAAACACCCTTCACAAGCAGGATATCGCCTTTATAATTATAATCGCCTTTATATCTGACGGCCTTGGCGATCAGATCCTTCTTTGAATATATGCCTATCGCGTCTGTGCCGTCTTTAATATTAACCCACACATTATCGCCTCGCGCCATAATGTCCCCGATGACCTCTCCCTGGAATTGCACAACGCTATTATCATGCATCTTGGCATTTTCAATTAAATCCTTGCTGGTAATAATCTCTGCCCAGGCACTCAAACATAGAACATAGAACATAGAACATAGAACATATACAACGATTTTCTTCATTTTCCCTTTACCATCGATATGATAAATCCAAAAAGGACAAAGACGGACATAAATTCAAGCCTGCCTATCCACATCTGGAAGATGTAGGTCAGTTTTAACAGCGCCGGCATATACGCGTTTGTTATGCCGCAGGAAAGACCCACGTTTGCGGTCGCCGAGACAGATTCAAACAAGGATTCAAGCGGTGAATAACCGAGAATCATCCCAGCGAGAGCGCCTACAAAATACAAAAGCAGATAACAGAGGGCAATCATCGCCGCGGATCTTAAGTGTTTATCTTCAAGGATTATATCCCTTATATGATGGAACTTTTGGATAACGACAACATCCTCGGGAAGCAGCATCTTTTTAATATCCTGTCTCAGGGCCTTAAAGATAATCCCTATTCTCAGCGCTTTTATCCCGCCCGCGGTAGAACAGGCGCAGCCGCCTAACGCCATGGCGATAATAGTCGCAATTATCGGAAGGCCCGCCCATTCTGTAATGAACTGCCTTGCGTATATCGTGGAATAACCTGTCCCTACATGCCCGGAGATCACCTGATAAAAGCCTTTTCTGAACAGGGAAATAGCATGCGGGTAAATGCCCGCCCTCGCGAGCCCTACAGCGCAAAGGGAAAAAGTGGTTATTATTGTAATAAAGAGGGTTATCACCTCTATATTTTTAATCAGCTCTTTCTTGTTGCCTGTCCAGACGGCATAATGAAGTTTAAAATTCAAGGCGCCGAGAAACATGACGCTGATTGTTATGATTTCAAGCCCCATGCTGTGATAATAAAGGATATTCTGGGATTGAGGGGTAAAACCGCCCGTATCCCAGGCAGCCATGAATATCCACATTGCGTGAAATATTGCCTTCTTGAAAGGCAGGCCTTCAAAGATCCCTACGGCGGTAAGGGCCGCCGTGCCCAGGGCAAGGTAGACCAGGCTGACAAGCCAGATAAATCTGGCCGTATGGATGACGTTGGGAAGTATTTTTTCGTCCCTTGCCTCTCCCGCGTACATGGTAAAGGCGCCAGCGGTCTTTATCAGAAAGGTAAGGGCGATAACGACTACCCCTTGCCCTCCGATGAACATGATAAAATGGCGCCACATATTATGAGAAAATGAAACATGGTCCAGCTGCTGTATAAGGCTAAGGCCTGTCGTCGCAAAACCGCTCATGCTTTCAAAGTAGGCATCTAAAAAGCTGAGGAAGTGGCCGCTAAGATAAAGCGGTATGGCGCCAAAAAATGCCGCCATAAGCCAGCTTACCGACGCAACCATCAATCCATGCGCCCACCCGAGAGTCTCAGTTGTATAAAATAGCCGGATAAAAGAAAAACCGAACAGGAAGCAGACCATCATGGCTATTACAAAATCAAGGACCGCATCCCATTCCCCGAACATCATGCCTGTCAAGACAGGAAGCGCCATGCATAATCCCATTCCAAGGATTATTTTTCCAAGATAATAACATATTATTTTTATGTCACTGTATTTAGGTCTCAGTATCATTTGATCAGATGCGCGAAAACCATTTCAAAATCAAAAAACCGATTATAAAGACAAAGGCCATGAGCGCCAAGGTCCCCAATATTTCAACAAATATGCCGGCCACGCCCTTCCCAAGGCTTGATAATCCTGCCCGTCTTACCATTAACCGATTACCTCCCCTAATAAGGCATCAAGTAATTTGCGTTCGTTCTCTATGGTAGTGATGGCTATGATGTCGTCCCTTTCCCTTAAGACGGTGTCCCCCCTGGGGATTATTATCTTTTCACCGCGAACAATGGAAACCAGCACAGAATCCGGAGGGAGAACCACATCCTTTATCAATTTTCCTACGACGGGCGATTCCGCAGTCAGATCGATCCTTACTATTGAAAGTTTGCCCCTCTTGAAGGTCATGAGCTTGACAATATCCTCAAATGAGGCCTCTTCCTCAATAGCGGTAGCTATAAGCATCGTCTCATCAATGGGCACATCTATGCCGAGTTCCGAAAAGGTATGCGTATTTGTGGAATTATTGACCCTGGCGACCGTGCGCGATACGCCGAAGAGGCTTTTCGCGAGCTGGCAGATTATAAGGTTATCCTCATCGTCACCTGTAACCGCGGCTACAACATTTGCCTTTTTTACGCCGGCCTCTTCAAGCGATTTTGGATCGCAGGCGTCGCCGTTTACGACAAGCAGCCTTGGGTCGGCCGCGATCATCCTTGAGATCTCGCTATCCTTTTCAATGATGGTAACGACATGGTTGCTGCTTGCAAGCCTTTTAGCGAGACAAGAACCTACATTACCTCCGCCAGCTATCAAGATATACATATAGACCTCCTGAAATTTTTTATATCCCGAATATCCTCTTTACCTTTGAAAGGGCGGTTGTCTTTACGACGCCCATCAAGAGATCGTTTTTTTCCAGCCTCGTATGCGGGCCCGGAATGATAGACCCCT
>JAQURK010000053.1 GCA_028715645.1 Candidatus Omnitrophota bacterium
AAAACGAGTTATCAAAGGACATAATAAACACTTTCCTAAACACGGATGAGTTCGCCGAAGACATCTCGTATGTCACTGACACAGGCGTATCCCGTGTTATCAAGGCTATTGTCAACCGCCAAAGGATAAAGCCGTCTCCTGAAAACTCCGGCCGCATCCTGCTTAATCAAGTCGAAATAATAATCGCAAATGATCCTGAAAACGGCCTTGCCTCGATAAATAAAGGCAGGGATACATTTATCTTTCCGGCGCTGTTAGGCCAGACGCAGGTAGAGTGGGTTGTTATAGACATTATAGACCACGACCAAGGCGCGTGGCATTTACTTCTTGAGAAATAACATGGATGACGCGGTAATTTCCGTAAACACAAAAAATATAGAAAAGCTATTCAAGAACGCCCCAAGGGTATTTAAGCGCGAGCTTGCAAACGCCCTTGACCACATAAGCCGGAAATTTTTAAAGAAATTCTATACAGAAAGACTTTCTGGGGCCCCGGGCCTATTGGCAAAAAGGGGCGGGATATTCCACAGATTTAGGCGGGTAGTCATAACCTCTAAAGATGAGGCCAAATTTCTTGATATACACGCCTCCCAAAGCGAGACCACAGGGGCAATAGCAAAGGCGACAAAAAACCCTCTTGATATGAGGGTTGAGATTTACACCAAATCAAAGGTCGCGGGCGTATACGAAAGAGGCGGCTCTATAAGCGGGGGCCAGAGAATGCTTAGGGTGCCGTTATCAAACGAGGCAAAAGAACGATCAAGCAAAGATCCTATACAGGGCCTTGTGATTTTATATACGCCGAAGGGCTTATTCTTGGTTCAAAAAATAAGCATTAGGAAGCTGATTTTTCATTACATATTAAAACACAGTGTGCCGATAACAAGGCGCCTAGGGTTTATTGACACCTGGAACGAGATGGAAGGCGAGCGCGTAGAAATATTAGATGACGCTGTAAATGAGGCTATAGCGAAATCATGAGCACTGTCCGGGAAAATATCATAGCAAACTTAAAGACAACGCTTGAAGCCATAACACAGGCAAACGGCTATAACAACGATATAGCAAGTGTCCAGCGCTGGATGCAGCGTGGCAATATCCTAAAGAGTGTTCCCTGTATTGTAATCTCTGCTGGCCAGGAAGATAAAAAACCCGAACCAAACCCGTTGATGACCTGCAGACTGTCTGTTTATTTAGAGCTTTATTTGCGGCAAAACGAGACAGACCAAACCCCTACAGACTCGCTCATAAACAGTCTTTTAGGCGATATCGAAAAGGCGTTAATGCTCGATTACACGCGTGGAAGTTTTGCCTTAGACACAAACATCCGCGCAATAATGCCTTTTGAGACACAGGAAGGCCAGGCAAACGCGGGCGCTGTAATAGAGATTGAAATATTATATCAACACCAGCAAAACAATCCAGAGGAGGGATAAAAAATGCTGACAAGAAGGCACCAAATCGCGGCAAAGATAGAGGCCAACGAGGGCACGGCAGAAGCGCTTGCCGCGGCAGATGCCAAGATATTGGCCTATAACCCCAAGATCAGTTTTGACCCGGGTATGTTCGAGCGGGATCCTGTCAGGGAGTCGTTTTCCCAAATAGGCAAGGTGGTGGGAAAGCGGCCAGGCAGCGCATCCTTTAAGCTTGAGCTGCGCGGCTCAGGGGTGGCGACAACAGCGCCTGAATGGGCAAAGTTCCTGCAGGCCTGTGGCTTTGAGGTCAACAGCTTAAAGAAAATTACGATAGGCGCCGTGACAGGCGGGCCGTTTCTGCACGGTGAAGAAATAACCGGCGGGACCTCAGGCGGCAAGGGCCGTGTTGTAATACAAACACCGAACGGCCAAACAACGCTTTATTACGTGGTTGTCTCAGGCAGCATTCAAAACGGCGAGACAATAACAGGCGGGACCTCAACGGCTTCCGCGGTCACAGGCTCGGCGCCATCGGATGCCGGTAAGGAAATGCGGCTTATAACAACGGGAGTGCCGTCTTTGACCATAGGCAGCTATGAGGACGGCGTCCATAAGATACTGAAAGGCTCCCGCGGCAAGGTCAAGTTCGGCTTTAAGTCGGGCGAGCCGGGCATGATGGATTTCGATTACCGCGGAGTTGAAGGGGGAGTTGCGGACCTGGCTTTACTTGCGGGAATAGCGCATGAGACAACTAAGCCCCCAGCGTTTTTAAGCGCCCAGCTTTTGATTGACACTTATGCCGCCAAAGTAGGCGAGATAGACATAGACATCGCAAACACCTTATCAGAACGCGACGATGTAAACGCTGACAGGGGGCTTTTATCTTTTTCGCTAACAGATCGCAAAGTGTCAGGCGCCATTAACCCTGAGATGACGGCTGTTTCCACGTATGACTTCTACGGCAAATGGTTTGCCGGAATAGAAGCGGTTTTGGATTTTACTTTAGGCAGTGTGTCCGGCAACAAGTTTAGATTCTATGGCCCAAAGCTCCAATATACGAAAATCGACGATGAAGACAGAGGCGGCATAAAGATAGCGAAGGGCTCGTTTGACCTGAACGCAACTATTACCCCTGGGAATGACGAGCTTGTCATTTTAGCCCTTTAGAAAGGAGAGCCATGATCACAGGAATAAACATAAACGAAACAAAACCGTATGTATCGAAGATAGACCCCGACAAAAACAACCCGACTATTTTCCAGATAGGCGTTTTGGATCCTTTCATACGCTCTCACATAGACGATCAGTCTACGAATTTTGAGTTAAGCTCCAAAAATCCGGATGACCTGGCCAGGGCAAACGTGGGCCTCAGCAAACGCAATGTCCTGGCCGTCAAGTTCGGGTTACGGGGCCTTGAGAACTTCGCGGACCCGCAGACAAAAAAGGCGGTTTCATTCGATACTGTGAGCGTATCGATAAACAAGGCAAATTACAACGCCGTTACGGACGTTATCTTGAAAATGTTTTCAAAGACGCTTATTGATGAGCTGGCAAAAGTTATCTTAGACGAGAACGAGCTAAGCGCGGCTGAAACAAAAAACTGATTCTGGCGGTCTGGCTGTCTGAGTTGAAGCTGGACTGCCGCAGGTGCTCTCAAACCGACAAGATCGAGAAAGGCTGCGAACATGACAGCCCCATACCAGGCGCATGGAAATTGAAAGACTGGGAGTTCCAGAGGTGTCCGTTAAAACTCGTTACCCGAAAGAGCTTGGAATACGTCCTGGCCTATATCTATTATTCAAACGGATATTTGCCGAATCCGGGCGGATGGATGGAGCAGCCCCAGAAATTATTATCAGCCCTGGAAATAATCGAGAGGGAGCTTGAGACGATAAGACAGTCAAAATATGACAAACAGGGAGCTTGAAGTAATATTAACGCTTCGCGATGAGCTTTCAAAAAAGCTTGAGTCGGCAAAAACCGCGATAGCAAAGTTTGCCTCCGAGATGGGGAAGATGGGCCGTCTGTTTACAAGCATAGGCAGGGACCTAAACAGGATAGGCTCGCAGCTTACTATTTTCGGGGCCGCTATAACGGGCGGTTTCCTGTTATCGCTGCGCAATATGGTCAATTACTCGCCTCAGGTAAGCAGGGCCTTTACGGAGCTGACAAACGCGGCAAGGAATTTTCAACTGGTAATTGCCCAGGCAGTCGTGCCTATTCTTCAAAGATTGGCAAATTTTGTATCAGGGCTTGTCGAGGTATTCCAAAGCTTAAACCCGCAGCTGCGGGATCAAATACTTCAGTGGGTGTTTTTAAGCGGCATATGGCTGACAGCTGTCGGCATACTATTTAAAGTAGCTGGCGGCATCTCGACACTTTTTGGCAAGATCTTCGACCTAATAAAGATAATGGCAAATCTTGCCCGGGCAAACCTGCCGGTCGCAATAGGAATAGCTGCAATATCGCTTGCCATAACGGCCCTTATTATGCATTGGGAAGAGTTGAGAGCCAAGGCTATACCTGTCATAAACGCTATGCAGATAGGCGCGGACATGGTAGCTATAGGCTTTTTAAAGGTCGTGGACGCTGTCTTGACCATGGATCAGTGGTTTACCAAGCTTCTGCTTAAATTAAAGCCGATTATTGATTTGGGGATGAAGCTGCACTTGATTGGAAAAGATATCGGCGCTAGCTGGGAAAACGCGCTTGACGGCATGAATGAAAACGTAATTGAAGCGCGCTCAAAACTTCAAACGGCTATAGGCAATATCGAGAAGGACATGGAGCGCGTCATGGAAACGGGCAAGGGCGCCTGGGCCAAGACGGTTGATGATTCTATAACCAAGTTTAAAGAATTTATCCGTATGCTAAAGGTTTTGACGCATACGGGTTTTACATCAGCGAAAGAAGAAATATTCCAGTGGGGCAAGTTCACAAGCGATGTAATAACGCGGATTGCCCAGCAGATGGAATATCATCTTGGGAATTTCTTTTATAACGTTCTAACCCGTCAGGTCACAAGCGCAAAAGAGATGTTTGCCGACTTCGGAAGATCTATCCTTCAGATACTGACCCAGGCTCTTGCGAAATTAATTTTATTTTTCACTATTGGCAAGGCTCTTGAGTCTACGCTTGGCTTTAACATGTTCAAGTTTCACCAGGGCGGTATCGTCCGCAGGGCCCATACAGGGATGCTTGCCTCGGATGAGGTCCCGATCATAGCCCAGACAGGAGAAGGCATCCTCTCACGACGCGGCATGTCCGCATTAGGAAGGAATAATTTTGACTCACTTAACAGGGGCGAACGCGCAGGCGGGGGCGTAAATATCACGATAGCGCCTGTCATACAGGCCTGGGACTCAAGAGATATTTACAGAAACCGCGAGCAAATAATCGGCATTATGAATGAGGCCATACGAAATAACACTACCTTGCGTAAGGTAATGAGGGACTATGCCTGATTTTACATTAACGCCTGATTTCGCCATTGAAGAGGAAGTCAAAACAAAGACGCTTATTTCAGAGGCGGAAAACGGCGTCGAGCAAAGACGCGGCAAATGGGCAGGGCCGCTTCGCAGATGGAATTTAACTTATAGGAACCGCCTCGCAGCTGATTATCAAGCCGTCAGGGATTTTTTTATAAATAAGCTAGGACCTTTGGTTAATTTTACCTGGGTCAACCCAAACGACAGCGCGCAATATAACGTCAGGTTTGTGGACGACAGCCTAAAGATTACAAGACATGACGGGCCGATTTACGATTTTGAATTTTCTATTATCCAGGTCAAATGAGAACGACTAACGATACTTTCAAACAAGAAAAAAACAAACCGGC
>JAQURK010000054.1 GCA_028715645.1 Candidatus Omnitrophota bacterium
CGCCAGCTATCAAGATATACATATAGACCTCCTGAAATTTTTTATATCCCGAATATCCTCTTTACCTTTGAAAGGGCGGTTGTCTTTACGACGCCCATCAAGAGATCGTTTTTTTCCAGCCTCGTAGTCGGGCCCGGAATGATAGACCCCTTTTTTCTAACGATAGTAGCGACGATAAATTCATCTTCGATATTTATTTCCTCGACGCGCCGCCCAATAAATTCCGCCTTGACCGGGATTTCTATGACGCCGAGTTCTCCCGTTTCAATGAGATAACCGGTGAAATGACTTTCAATTATCTTGTCCCTCAACATGGAGGCGAAAAGGACGGTCCCGCTTATCACATCGAGGCCGAGATGCTTGTAAATATTCGCTCTTTGCGGGTCATATACCCTTGTAATTACCTTGGGGACCTTAAAAATATTTTTTGCGACCTGCGCCGACATTATATTCGTATTATCGCCGTTTGTGACCACGCAGAAGGCATCCGCCTTCTCTATGCCGGCCTCCTTTAAAAGGTCAACATCAAAACCGTTTCCTGCGAGCGTAACGCCGTTGAATGTCGATCCCAGCCTGCGGAAGCTCGACGGATTCTTATCTATGATAACAACGTCGTGCCCTTCCCTTTGCAAAAGATTTGCCAGTTCGGAACCGACTCTCCCACAGCCCACGATAATTATATACATACAGGCCCTCCCAAATTTTCGAAGAAAATTTGATCCCGAGAAACCGACGAACAGAAGGTTTCGAGGGACTATTTAACCAGTTCTATAAGTCTATCGAATACAGGCGCGTCGTTCATGGCAAGTTCGGCCAGTATCTTCCTGTTTAAACCGACCTTTGCCTTGTTTAGCGCGTCAATAAACCTGCTGTAAGAAACGCCTCTTTGGCGGCAGGCAGCGGTTATCCTGGCGATCCACAGGGACCTGAAATCCCCCTTGCGCGTCCTCCTGTCCCCCCAGGCGTACATCATTCCTTTTTGGACGGTTTCACGCGCCATTCTATAGCGGTTTCCCCTGCCGCCCCAATTACCTTTCGCGAGTTTTAAGAATTTCTTGTGTCTTCTTTTTGCTGTGACTGAACTTTTTACCCTTGGCATTTTGCTCCTCTCCTTCTATAGTCTATAGTCAATGGTCAATGGTCGATAGACTATAGACCATAGACTATTGACCCTCTTTTTTCACCCGTAAGGCAACATCCTTTTAATCGCGTTCGCATCGGAGAGGCTGACCAGGTCCGGTTTTGAAAGTTTCATCTTCCTGCTCGCGGATTTCGACCCCCGCAGATGGCCTCTGAACGCCTTATTCCTCTTTATCTTCCCGTGTTTTGTCATCCTGAATCTTTTTGCCACGCTTTTGCGCGTTTTTAGTTTTGGCATATTAGCAATTCCTCTCTTCCTAGTTATAAACTATAGTCAATAGTCAATAGTCGATGGTCCATGGTCGATAGACCATAGACTATTGACCATTGACTATTGTCTATTTTATTTTCGGTCTGAAGGTCATCACTATAGTTCTTCCGAACAAGGTCGCCCCTACGGGACTCCCCTAGTTATTTCATTTTTGGTCTAAAAGTCATTACGATAGTACGACCGAACAAGGTCGTCGGCGGTTCTTCGACCTCTCCTATATCGGCGGCGTCATTCATAAACCTGTCAAGGACGGCCCTTCCCCTTTCCATGTGCTGAGTCTCCCTGCCCCTAAACATTACCGTGACCTTTATCTTATCGCCTCTTTCAAGGAACCTTCTTAGATGAGAAACCTTTACCTTATAGTCATGGTCCTCTATATTTGGCTTTACCTTTATTTCTTTTATGTGTATGGTGTGCTGTTTCTTTTTGGCCTCCCGCTGCTTTTTTTCCTGCTCGTATTTATATTTCGAGTAATCCATTATCCTGCAGACGGGCGGCGCCGCCTGAGCAGCAACCTCAACCAGGTCCAGGCCCGCCTCCTCGGCGCGCCGAAGAGCATCCTGGATAGAAACAACCCCTACCTGTTCACCATTTTGATCAATAAGCCTTACCTCCCTGACTCTAATCCTGAAATTTACTCTTGCTTCTCTTGCGATATGTTCCCTCCTTTTTTAACCATGCCTTTGGATTTCTTTCAGTGCCCTGTCTATAAAATCATCCAGTTTTATCTGGCCTTCCGTTTTTCCGGAGCGAGCCCTCACAGAGACCGTCTTGTCCGAGGCCTCTTTCGCGCCGACGATAAGCATGTAAGGGATCTTCTCTGATTGCGCCTGCCTTATCTTATAATTGAGTGTTTCGTTCTGGCCATAGAGCTCTATCCTGATATCATTCTCCGAGAGCCTTTTTTTAACCTCTTCCGCATAGGCTTTTTCTTTATCCGTTATAGGTATGACCGCCACCTGGACAGGGTTTAGCCACAGCGGCAGGGCGCCAGCATAATGTTCAAGCAGCGCCCCTATAAACCTTTCCATGCTTCCAAGTATGACCCTGTGAAGCATAACAGGCCTGTATTCTTTGCCGTCCTGACCGACATAAGTCAGATTAAACCTTTCAGGAAGCGCGAAATCGCATTGTATCGTCGCGCACTGCCAAAACCGGCCGATCGCGTCCTTTAACTTTATATCGATCTTCGGGCCGTAAAATGCCCCTTCACCCTCGCAGATCTGGTATTTCAGCCCTTTTTTATCAAGCGCGGCGGTAAGGGCGTCCTGGGCGCGTTTCCACATCTGGTCCGACCCTATAGATTTCGGCGGCCGCGTCGAGATCTCAACCATAAATTCGTTAAAGCCGAAGGTCTTCATCGCGTAGCTCACAAAGTCTATGACGGCCGTAATCTCATCTACAACCTGTTCTTCCAGGCAAAAGATGTGGGCATCATCCTGCGTAAAACCCCGAACGCGCAAAAGTCCGTGCAATACGCCGCTTTTCTCGTAACGATAAACGCTTCCCAGCTCAAAGAACCTGAGCGGCAGGTCTTTATAGCTTCTTGTCTTTGACTGATATATCAGGATATGCCCCGGGCAGTTCATGGGTTTTACGGTATATTCCTGGCCCTCTATTTCAAATATATACATAAGGTCCCTGTAATTTTCGTAATGCCCAGAGTGCACCCAAATGTCGGACTTCGAGATATGCGGCCCTATGACTATTTGATAGCCCCTTTTAAGATGTTCCCTTTTTTCCCAGTCTTCGATGATCGTGCGCAGAAGGCCGCCCTTTGGGTGATAGAGTATAAGGCCCGCCCCTATCTCATCGTGCATACTGAAATATTCCAACTCTTTACCGATCTTTCTGTGGTCGCGCTTTTGGGCCTCTTCCAGCAGTTTAAGGTAATCATCGAGCTCCTTCTTCGTCTCAAACGCGGTCCCGTATATCCTCTGCAGCATCGGATTTGTGTCTATGCCGCGCCAGTATGCCCCGGCAATGCTGAGTAGCTTGAATACCTTGACCTCTCCAGTGCTCGAGACATGCGGCCCTCTGCAGAGGTCGGTAAATTTACCCTGGGTGTAAATGGAAACCTCTTTATCGGGGATATCCTTTATAAGTTCTGCCTTATATTGCTCTCCCATTTTATTAAACAGCTCAAGGGCCTTTTCCTTCGGCATCTGCTCTTTTTTAAATGGCAGATCAGCCTTTACGATCTCATGCATCTTTTTTTCTATTTCTTTGAGATCCTCCGGCACAAAAGGCGTTTTTCTTTCAAAATCATAATAGAAACCGTTTTCGACAGCGGGGCCAATCCCCAATTTTACGTCGGGGAATAGCTGTTTCACCGCGTCGGCCATTATGTGTGAAGCGCTGTGTCTTAGTATGTTTATATCCATAAGAATTCCTTCAATTTCTATCCCCTCGTTGCCTGGTTTCGGTCTCAAGAGCAACTCGGGGTGGTTTGCCTGGTCGTAAATTAAAGGCAAACCATGGGCGCGACAGGGCTTGAACCTGTGACCTCTTCCATGTCAAGGAAGCACTCTATCCAACTGAGCTACGCGCCCGTATTTATGCCGAGAGAGGGACTCGAACCCTCACGGGCCTAGGGCCCAGAGACTTTTAAGGCCTCATCGTATACCAATTCCGACATCTCGGCTTTAAGATATTTTCAAAAGGCGCGGAGCGGATTTGAACCGCTGAATAATGGTTTTGCAGACCATCGCCTTGCCACTTGGCTACCGCGCCGCAAAAACCTTAGCAACCGCTTCTATTATACTCTCTATTTCTGCCAGGCAGCCGATCGCGGTATCCCCGCAGGCAAGCCTGCCGATCTTTGGCCCGACGAATTTATACCCTGCGCCCTTTAACCTTGCGATATTTTCCTGGACGATCTTGTTTTTATACATTATATCATTCATTGCCGGCGCTATCAGGACCGGCGCCCTGCTGGCGGTTACCGCGCAAGTAAGCAGGTCGTCGCAGATGCCACATGCAAGTTTGCCGATGATGTTTGCCGTAGCCGGCGCGATCAGGATAAGGTCCGCTCTTTTTGCCAGCGAGATATGCTTGGTGTCCCATTCTTCAGGTATAGCGAACATGTCATTATATACCTTGTTTGAAGACAAGGTCTGCAATGTAAGGGGCGTTATGAAGTCGCAGGCCTCTTTTGTCATTATTACAAAAATTTCGTGCCCACTTTTGTTCAAGGCGGAAATAATATCGGCGGCCTTATAAGCGGCGATAGAGCCGCTGACACCTAGTATTATTACTTTCTTTGCCATTTTTTAAGTTTAGTGCATCAGTGCATATGTGCATAGGTTCTCGAGAACTTATGCACTTTTTTCTTCTTTTACTTTATATGAGATCTTGCCTTCCTGGATCTCTTTTATGGCAATGGCGGATAATTTCACGTTCGGCGAAATATCTGTCAGCTTTTCCTTCCCTTCGCTTAATTCAAGCGTCCTCTTCGCCGCCAGCACGACAAGTTTGTATCTTGAATGCATCTTTTCCATCAGGCTTTCCATTGTGATATCCGTCATTTACCCCTCACCTTGTTTCTTTCCGCGATGATTATCGCCTTAAGTTTATCCACAGCCTTGTTGACATTATCGTTAACAACTGTATAGTCATATTCCCCGGCCCTGGCCAGTTCCCTTTTCACGATCCTTAGCCTCTTATTGATCTCTTTTTTACCGTCGGAATTCCTTTTTTTCAGCCTCTCTTCCAATTCCCTTAACGAAGTCGGCAGTATAAAAATAAGCACGCTCTCGGGAAAAAGTTTTTTTACCTTAAACGCGCCCTTTACATCGATGCTTAAGAGGACGTCCCGGCCCTTCTTTA
>JAQURK010000055.1 GCA_028715645.1 Candidatus Omnitrophota bacterium
ACCGCAATAATTATAAGGTCACAGGCGCCTATGTCCCCGGGTTTCGAGGTCGTGCTGACCTTGATATTAAATTCGCCCGCAAGCCCTTCCACCTTTATGCCATCCCGGTCTATCTTTCTTGCCCGCTCCGAGTTCTTATCCAATAAATAAACGTCCTGTTTTGACCTTGCAAGAAAGGCGGCTAAAAGGCAGCCCATTGCGCCCGGACCAACTATCGCTATCTTCATCTTTTTCTAGCCCCTGCTACTTTTTCAAGTTCTTCGGTCTTCATCCCGAAGCAATGCTCTTCCCCGGGAAATTTACCCGTCTCGACCTCTTCCTTATATTGTTTTACCGCTCCAAGTATCTGCGGCGCCAATTTGACATACTGTTTTACGAACTTTGGCATGAATCTCTCAAACAGGCCTATCATATCGTTTATAACAAGCACCTGTCCGTCGCAATCCTTTCCCGCGCCTATTCCTATGGTAGGTATGCGGAGTTTCTCTGAGATCAGTTTCGCCAGTTTGTCGGGGATACATTCCAGCACTATAGCGAAACAGCCCGCCTCCTGGAGCGCCAGCGCGGAATCAACTATCTTTTTTGCGTCGCCCGCGTCCTTCCCCTGAACCTTTAATCCGCCGAGTTTTGTGGCGCTTTGCGGCGTAAGGCCCAGATGACCGAGGACGGGGATACCGGCCTCAATAATCGCCCTGGTAACTTTTAAAACGCGCGGCTCCGCGGTTTCAAGTTTAATCGCGTCACATCCCGCCTCTTTCAAAAAACGTCCGGCGTTTTTGACGGCCTCTTCCTCACTTGCCTGGAATGACATAAAAGGCATGTCACCGACTAAAAACGCATATTTTGTGCCGCGCCTTACGGCCTTGCAATGATGGATCATCTCATTCATAGTGACGGGTACGGTCGAGTCATAGCCAAGCACCACCATTCCCAGGGAATCGCCCACAAGGATCATATCTATGCCCGCGTCATCCACAAGCTTGGCGATGGGATAATCATAGGCGGTGAGCATGGTAATCTTTCTGCCCTCTATTTTTTTATTCTGAAGTTCCGGTATTGTTATCTTTTTTCTATCCATTCAGTACCTCCCTTATTTTTTTCTATAAGCCTCAAGATATGAATCGCAGTAAATATTTTTCCCAAGTATCAGTTCCGCCGTTATCATGGCGTCCATAAGGTCCTTATCGAGGGGGTCAAGGATTGCAGCTCCAAGCCCGAAGGCGGCGGCCATGACAAGGAATGTCCTGTTAATAAGGTTTCTTTCGCTGGTCCCCTGTGAAACATTGCTCAAGCCAACCACTGTCTTGGGCGGCGGATCAGAGATCACCTTGAATTCTCGCAGCGATTCAAGGACCTCAAGCGCCTGCGGCTGGGCAACATTAACGGGCAGGACTATCGGGTCTATATAAACATCTCCAAGGTCCATGCCTTGTTCCATACAGCTTGAAATTATCTTTAAGGCGTGCTCGCTCCTTTTATACCTGTCGCGAGGCACCCCTGTCTTATCCATGGTAAGGCCTATAATACCGGCGTTATACCGTTTTGCCAACGGCAGGAGCGTGTTTAATTTTTCATCGTCGGCGGTTGTTGAATTTATAAGGGCCTTTTTTTTGGCCAGTTTCAATCCGGCCTCGATAACGGCGGGCTTTGTGCTGTCCAGACATAGGGGCGCTTCCACCGCCTCCTGTATCGTCTCTACCAGCCATTTCATGGCTTCTTGCGGGTTGCCGCTTGAGGGGCCCACATTGACGTCAAGCATGTTTGCGCCGTTTTCCGCCTGCTGCCTTGCGAGCCCTTGTATGGCCTTTTTGTCCTTGCCGGCGATAGCGGCGGCTACCTGTTTATACATCCCGTTGATCAATTCGCCTATTATCAGCATATTTTTTTCCTATTTCGGTTCTATATGCACGACTACGTCGGTTACGCCGGGGATCTGTTCCTTTATCGCCTTTTCAATTATTTCTGTAAGACCGTGCGCGGTACCCACATGCATGTTGGGATTTACGACTATATGGAGGTCCACATGTATGTCATCTTCCCGTCCGCGGGTTCGTATCATATGACATTCATTTATCCCGTCTATGGTCATGCAAACGTCCTTTATTTTATCGGATACGATCGGGGCCTTATCGCAAAGAACGTTTGAGCTTTCCTTTAATATCTCAAACGCGGTATAACCTATCAATAACGCTATTACTAAGGAGACTATCGTATCTACTATAGGCAGTCCCATTTTTATACTGACTAGGGTCGCGATAACCGAAATCGATACCAGGATGTCGCTCCTTGTATGCATCGCGTCTGAATGCAGGATATCGCTCTTTAGCTGGTCCGATCTCTTGAATTCATACCACATCACAATCAGGTTTATTGTCATGGTCAGTATCATTATTATAAAGCTTATCCCGGTAACCTCAGGAACTACAGGATGGAGGAACCTTGTGAAGGCCTGATGAAGTATCTGGGCACAAAGAAGTATAAGCAGTATGGCGATACCTATGGCTGAAAATGTCTCATATTTTTTATGGCCGTAGGGATGGCCCTTGTCGACCGGCTGCGAGGCGGCCCAAATACCGATAAGCCCGATTATGTTTGACGCGCCGTCCGAGAAGGAGTGCATGCCGTCGGCGCTCATGCTCGCGCATCTGGTAATGAGCCCATAGATGATTTTTGCCGCGGATACGGCCCAGTTAAGGATAAGGACGTAGATCAATACCTTATTTACCTCTTTAAACCGGTTGAACTCTTTCATCTCTTCATCAATTCCTCAATTGTATTCTTTACGCCTTTTACCGCCTCAGGATGCCTCATGACCAATATGTCGGCCCCGGCCTGGAGCATGCACGCGGCGGTAGTTGCCTCCCAGAGCGGGCCGCGTTTTCCCGGATCTCCCCATTCAGGCGCTTCATCTGCCCCGGCCTTGGCCTCCTTGACCTTCCACACCTCCGGGCCTAAAAAGACTATGAAAGGCTCTGACAACATCTTGTCTCCCATCAAGGCGGCAAGACGTCCACGCTCCATTATGGAATAAACGTATTCCATGCCGTAACCCAGCGCCCCTGTCGTGGGGTGCATGGCGATCCTGTTTGCGTCAAAACCCATGTCCGTAATCAATATGTTTACCTGCTTGGCTATGTTAATATCTATAGGGGATTCAGCGATTATTGAGTGCCCATCCGCCATACATGATGCGGCAAGGGTCTTGTAATTGTCCTGTGTCGCGAAGCCGAAAAGACAATTCTCGCCCTTCGCGGCCTGGCTGCATTGAGAGAGGACTTCGTTGTCTTTATTTTTGTCTCCGCAGCCGATCACTATCAACGGGCAGCCAACTGCCTTTAAAACATTTTCCACTGTTTTGGCCGCCTCGTTTGGCGTGGAATTCTTAAGCTCGGGCAATGCGCTCTCAAGGGTCAGGCAGATAAGGTCGGCCTTAAAATCCTGCACGCATTTTTTGGCCCATTCAGAGGGGTCTTTGAGCGATTTTCCAAACGGCGCCTTAAGGGCCTGGGGCCAATCAGCCGGCTCTATATCCCATACCTCCATGGCGATAAGGGGCCTGTTTGGCATATCGCCTTCCTGAAATACGAACGGCAGGCAGCTTTCTCCGCCGGCCTTCAAGGCCTTTGCCCTCGTGCCGCCGCGGGCCTTTTCCGCGCCGAGGACAAGCTCGTTTACCTTATTTACCCATTTTTCCTTTACGAGCTCAATAGTCATTTTTATCCCTCGATTGTTTCCTTAAATATTTTATTTATTTCCTCATTCTCGCGCGAACCGATAACCGGTTTTCCGGCAAGCGCCAGGTCTTCAATGTTTTTTTCAAACGGTACCACGCCCGCGAGCTCAAGGCCTGACGCGGCTATTTCACCCTTTAGGTTTTCAATGCCGCCGGTTGCCCCTACGGGACTTCCTTCGGGCGCCATATTCACTATCAGATATTTTTTTCCTATCTTAATCTCCATTTCGCCGGCAAGGTCCGATATGCGCCGGGCCGACCGTATGCCTATCCGTGAAAAATCGCTTATTATAAAAAAGCAGTCTATCTGCCTCGCCGTGCGCCTTGAGAGGTGTTCCATACCTGCCTCGTTGTCGATAACGACGAAATCATATCCCTTTGACAGCCTTTCAATGACGCCTCTTAGGACCGTATTTGCGTAACAATAGCAGCCGGGCCCTTCCGGCCTGCCCATCGCAAGCAGGTCGAATCCTTCTCCTTCAGAAAGCGAATCCTGCACCTCATATTCGATATACCTGTCCTTGGTCATACCCGAGGGCAGGCCGTTTTTCATCGCGGCAATCTTGTCAAGGATTCCCACCACCGTTCCCTTAAGCGCGAGCCCAAGGCACTCGTTTAAGGTCGAATTCGGGTCGGCGTCCACCGCCAACAAGGAGCCCTTTTTATTCTTCCTTAAATAATCAACGATGAATGCCGCGAGCGTCGTCTTGCCTGTGCCGCCCTTGCCCGCTACGGCTATAGTATAACTCATAATTTCACCGTTGGGAACCTTGTTATATCCGTATGCGGGAAAAACAGGCCCGCTATATATTCATCCATATACGCGGGTTCGACGCTTAACTCTATATATGTCATTTTTCCGGCGACCTGCTCCGCCTTTTTCATCGTCTCATATGACAAGAGGATCTCGCGGGCGCCGATCACGGAACTGTTTCCAACAAACATAAATTTTTCACGGGGAAGATCAGGCAATAGGCCTATGGTAACGGCATTTTCCACATCAAGCAATGTCCCGAACCCGCCGGCGATGTAAATTTTTTTTATGTCGTCAAACTTAAGGCCGATCTTTTTGATCAGCATTGAGGCGGCGGCGTATATCGCGCCTTTTGACCGCTTCAGGTTCTCTATATCCGGCTCTGTAATAACTATGTCCGCGGCTATCGCGGTCCGGTCCTTAGGGACCAAAACAAACTCTAGGCCGCCGTCGACGCCCTGCCTTAAGCAGTTGGATCTTATGGAACGGGACAGTTTGCCGTCCTTGTTCATAATACCGCCTTT
>JAQURK010000056.1 GCA_028715645.1 Candidatus Omnitrophota bacterium
AAGGATCTTGCCAGGAAGATTCGCGGAAATGAACGGAATATACGATTTCTAAAACATCATCATCAACACGCTGAGGTGATGCGTATGTGCGCGGATTCAGGCAAGGCAGAGAAACTGCTAAGGTGGAAACCAAAAATAGGCCTGGATGAGGGTATAAAAAAGACAACGGAATGGTTGCGGCAACAATGAAACATATTCCATACGGAAGACAATATATAGATCAACAGGACATAAAGGCGGTAGTAAAGGTTTTAAAAGGCGACTGGATCACGCAGGGGCCTGAGATCGGGAAATTTGAAGAGGCCTTTGCCCGGTATTGCGGGGCAAAATACGCGGTAGCAGTTACGTCAGGGACAGCGGCGCTGCATCTGGCGTGCCTTGCCGCCGGGCTTAAGAGCGGGGATGAGGCTATTACCTCTCCGATAACCTTTGTAGCTACGCCTAACGCGGTGATTTATGCCGGCGGCCGCCCCGTCTTTGCCGATATTGATTATGACAGCGTGAATATAGACACGGAGCGGATAGAGAAAACGATTACGCAGAAAACGAAGCTGATCTTACCCGTTCATTTCGCCGGCCTGCCTTGTGCAATGGAGAAAATTTATGGTTTGGCGAAAAGAAACGGGCTTTTTGTCATAGAGGATGCGTGCCATGCATTGGGGGCAGAATACAGGGTTGGTAATAACTGGATTAAGGTTGGCAGCTGTTGTCATTCAGGCATGGCCGTATTTAGTTTCCATCCGGTTAAGCACATAACAACTGGCGAAGGAGGCGCCATTACCACAAACGATAAAAGATTATACGAGAGACTTAAGGCCTTAAGAAATCATGGCATATACAGGGATAAGGGCGCGGCGCGGGAAAAACCCTGGTATTACGAAATGAGGGAGCTGGGTTTTAACTACCGCATTACTGATTTTCAATGCGCCCTTGGCATGTCTCAGCTTAGGAAGGTCGCCAGATTCTTAAAAAGGCGAAGGGAGATTGCGGGAATATACAAGAAGGGGTTATCGGGAATAGACAGCATTGATTTGCCGATCGAAAAAAAGGACGCGAAATCCGCATGGCATTTGTATGTAATCAAGCTTAAAAATGGGATCAAACCTGAGGTAAGGAGAAAGAGATTATTTAATTATTTGAGGCACCACGACATCGGCGCTCAGGTCCATTACAGGCCGGTATATTTTCAGCCATATTATATGGAAAGGCCGGGTTTTGGCCACGAGCAATGCCCTGTCGCCGAAGACTATTACGGGCGCGCGATCAGTTTGCCCATTTATTATGGAATGAGTGACCGCGATGTTGTCTATGCAATCAATATTTTAAAAAAATTTTTATGAAGATTTTGGTTATTGGCTGCGGGTCAATAGGTCAGAGACACATCAAAAATTTAGTTCTTATAAAGGCAGGCAAGATCGCTGCATTTGATATTAACAGGCAAAAACTAAGAGAGGTTCAGCGGATATCTCCGGCAATAAAAGTGGCCCCTGCCTTAAACGGATTGTGGAAAGATAATCCCCGGGTCGTATTTATATGCGCGCCGACTGCCTTACACGTAAAATATGCCCTGATTGCGGCAAAAAAGGGATGCCATCTTTTTATAGAAAAGCCATTATCTAATAAGGCCTCGAAACAAGTAAACGAACTTGTTAAGACAGTAAGTAATAAAAAATTAATTACCTTCATTGGCTATAATTACCGTTTTAACGACTGCATAATAAAACTCAAGCGGCTTTTAAGAAATAGGCATATTGGCAGGATTATAGGCGGACGCACCCATGTAGGATCCTATCTGCCGCAGAGGCACCCATGGGAAGATTATCGGGTTGGGTACGGAGCCAGCAGATCCCTGGGCGGCGGCGTTATAGTGGATGTCTTAAGCCATCACATCGATTATCTTACTGATTTATTCGGGAGGCCAAGAAAGGTTTTTTGTTGTTTCGATAAAAGGTCAGCCCTTGATATAGATGTAGAGGATACGGCTGAACTCCTTCTGGAGTTTTCCGGCGGCCTCGTTATAAGCGTGCACGGCGACTCTATTCAACGCCCCCATAAGCATACCATTGAACTGATAGGGGAAAGGGGAACAATTTTCTGCGATCTTGTCTATGGTGCCCTCAAATATTACAACGCGGGTGAAAAAAGATGGGTGGCCTATCAGGGGGCCAAAGACTATAATCTTTTTTATATTCGCGAGATTAGATATTTCATAGAATGTGTTAAAAAACATATTACCGCGGCCCCCGATATAAGAGAAGGTAAAGACCAGCTGCGGATATTGTCAAAGGCGCGGCAGGCCGGCCGCGAGGGAAGATGGGTAAAGATATGATTTTAGGAGTAATTAAGGCCAGGCTCGGCTCTACGCGGCTCCCAGGCAAGGCCCTGAAGGAGGTATGCGGCAAACCGCTATTGCGGCATATCTACGAACGGATTGCGTTTTCAAGACTTATCGATAAGACAGTAATCGCTACCGCCGATACCGAGGCCAACAAGCCGATAGTTGAATTCGCGGAAAGGTACGGCATTGATTACTACGCAGGCAGCGAATCGGATTTGATTGACAGGATCTATAACGCGGCAAAGAAATTCAAGGGCGATATCATAGTCAAAATAGGGGCAGATTGCCCCTTTGCCGATCCGGCCGTAATTGATGACGTGATACAATTTTATCTCGGACACAAGGATAAATATGATTATGTCTGCAATACATTGCCGCCCACCTATCCCGACGGGCTGGATACAGAGGTCCTGCCATTTTCTACGATAGAAAGGGCTTGGCGCGAGATTAAAGATCCATTTTGGAGAGAGTGGATATCCAGCTATATTGTGGAACACCCGGGCCAGTATAAAACAGGCAACCTTGCGAATGAACAGGACTTATCAGGTCTGCGCTGGACCCTGGACTATGAGGAGGATTATGTTTTTGTCTGCCGCGTATTTGAAAAATTGTATCCAAAAAAGAAGTTTTTTCTTATGGACGATATTTTACGGCTTTTACGGCAGGAACCGTCCATTGCTGAGATAAATAAAAAATACGCGAGGAACGTCGCTTATTATGACGCAAGAAAGGAGGCAAATAAATGAATGCCCAATTTATTCCCGGCAAGGATCTGTACCTTAGGGGGATTGAGAAAAAAGATTTGGAGAAGATTGTTAATTGGATCAACGATCCGGAAGTGACGCATTATTTATTCATGGGGGACAGGCCTGCGCATTTGGAATTATTGCAGGAGCAATGGGAAAAAGAAATAAGAAACCCTAACGAAGTCAGTTTTGCCATTGTTGAAAAAAAGGCGGATAAGATGATAGGATGGTGCGGCCTTTACACCATTAACTGGATTTCCCGCGCCGCTGAATACCGGATTTTTATAGGGGATAAAAAATATTGGAATAAAGGAGTGGGGACAGAGACCGCGGGGCTTTTATTGAGATACGGGTTCGAAAAGCTTAATTTAAATAAGGTCTATCTTGGCGTAAATGCTGCCCATAAGGGGGCGGTAACGTCATATGAAAAGGCCGGATTCGTCAAGGAAGGGGTCCTGAGGGAAGAAATATTCCGCAACAACCGTTATTACGATGCGATAAGGATGAGCGTATTAAGGAAAGAATACAGGGCAAAATGAAAATATACCGCGCGGCAATCATAGGCTGCGGCAGGATTGGCAGCGAATTTGACGGGGAGATAAACCGCAATATCGCACTGACGCATGCGGGCGCATACTCCCTTAATCAAAGGACAAATCTGATTGCGGGATGCGATTCTAGGCGAGAGAAGCTGAAGGCTTTTCAAAAAAAATGGGAGGTAAATTCGATATATCCGGACTACAGGACAATGCTTGAAAAGGAGAGGATTGACATCCTTAGCGTATGCACCCCTCCCAAGACGCATTGGCCGATTATCAGATACGCGTCTAATTTCCCTCTCAAGGCTATTTATTGCGAAAAGCCGATTTCTGATAATTTCAGGGATGCAAGAAAAATACTTCGCCTGTGCCGGACGAAAAAGATTCTATTAACAATCAACCATCAACGGCGTTTTGACCCCTTTCACAGAGAATTGAAACAGAAAATTACTGAAGGGTTTGCCGGCAGGGTCCAGCAGGTAAATTGTTATTATACAAGAGGCATTTTTAATACCGGCACGCATATCCTGGACCTTTTTTATTTTCTTTTTGGCAGACCTGAATGGACGATGGCCGTATACAGCCGGAACCGGTCCAATTTTAAAAATGACCCCAATCTTGATGTGGTAATAAAGTTTAAGAATGGTCCTCTTGCCGCCCTCAGGGCGTGCGATGATTCATGTTACCTGATTTTTGAGATTGACATTTTGGGGACTGACGCGAGGATACGCCTGGGCGCTGGATTCGAATATCTTAAGGCCGTTAGCGGCAATAACCTGCTTCATAGAAAACACCTTGTCAGCGTTAGGAAACCGCCGTTTAAATTCAAATATGGGACGATTTCGCTGACAAATGGCGTCGAACACATCATTAATTGCCTTGAAGGAAAAGAAAAACCGCTTTCCTCGGGAGAGGATGCCGTGAGCGCCTTAGAGACGCTGGAATCGATGTGCGCCTCGGCGTCGCTGGAACGGAATACACCGGGTAAGAGGGTACGGAGATAGATGATGCGGAAGAAGCTGGCTTTATTTGGTGGAGACAAAATTAGAAAGAGGCCGTTTCCATCCTCGCCGGTTTTAGGGCGCGAGGAAAAGAAAGAAGTTGGAGATGTTTTAAAAACGGGACTCTTATCTGGGTTTGTGGCAAAGGCCGGCAGTTCTTTTCTCGGAGGACCGAAGGTCCTTAGATTAGAAAATGATGTTAGAAATTATTTTGGGGTTAGATACGCTGTCGCCGTCAATTCCGCAACGGCAGGCCTCCACTGCGCTGTTGCAGCGGCAGGGGCGGGGCCGGGAGACGAGGTTATTGTGAGCCCA
>JAQURK010000057.1 GCA_028715645.1 Candidatus Omnitrophota bacterium
GGCGCTTATCGGACAGACCTTTTCGCATTTCCCGCAGGCGATACATCCTGACCTGCATACCTTGGCAACTATAAATCCGGGGTCCGTAGAATTGCATTTTACATAATATTTCTTTTCTATCGGAAGCAATTCAAAAAGATTTTTCGGGCATTGCTTGACGCAATTTCCGCAGGCGGTGCATTTTTTAATGTCAACTGCGGGCAGACGGTCTTCTCCCATCTTTATCGCGCCAAAAGGGCATACTGCCGCGCAGTCGCCGAAACCAAGACAGCCGAAACTGCATTCCTTTTGGCCGCCGAATACGAGCGATGCGGCCTTGCAGGTCTTGATCCCCCTGTAAACATATTTATCGCCGGCGCGTGTCCCGCCGTTACAATGTAGAGTCGCGACCGTTTTCACCTTCGAGTTGTACTCAATACCTAAAAGTTCGGCTATGGACCGGCGGGATTCCTCACTGGAAACTACGCACCCGGAAGGAATCGCCTCGCCTTTCTTAAGCGCCTCGGCAAAACCGGCGCATCCCGCCCTGCCGCAGGCGCCGCAATTCGCCCCCGGAAGAAGGGAGAGTATCTTGAAGATGTTAGGATCGCCTTTTATCCCGAAAACCTTGAGCGCCAATGCCAGGCCGACCCCAAAGATAATACCCATGGCGGCCATGGCTATAACCGGTACAAGAATTTGTGTAATCATCTTATAATTTAAATCCGCTGAACCCAAGAAACGCCATCGACATCAGGCTGGCGATTATGAAAGTGATAGGGACATCCTTAAAGCTTTGCGGTATCTCGGCATATTCAAGCCGCTCTCTTATACCGGCCATAAGAAACATCGCAAGGGTATAACCGACGCCCGCCCCGAAACCTTGAAGGAGCGATTTTATAAAACTGCCGGCAACGGCTCTGCCGCCGATAAAAAACATATCCGTATTTAAAACCGCCACCCCGAAGACCGCGCAGTTGACGGTAATAAGCGGCAGGTATATGCCGAAGACCTTGTAAAGGAGCGGCGCTTTTTTTTGAATGACAATTTCCGTAAACTGCACAAACGACGCGATTACCAGAATAAAACTTAACGTCCTTAAATATTCAAGATGGAAGGGAGTAAGGATAAAATAATATATGAGCCAGCTTATCACGGACGCCATAGTCGTGACAAACGTAACCGCCGCGCCCATGGAAACGGCCGGCCCTATCTGTTTTGAGACGCCTATGAATGAGCAAAGGCCTAGAAATCTCGAGAGTATAAAATTGTTTATAAATACGGTGCTTATGATTATTGTCGCGTAACTAGATATATCCATTATTTCCCCTTATTTCCCCATTTTTTTAGTAAAATAATTCAAAATCCCTATCAGTACGCCTATGGTTAAAAGGGCCCCAGGCGCGAGTATCATAAACAAGGGCGGCTGGAAACCGCTATGTAAACTATTTCCAAAAAGGGTGCCATTCCCCAGGGCCTCTCTTATGGAAGAAATCAAAACCAGCGCCCAGGTAAAGCCGAGGCCCATGCCAAGGGCGTCAAGCATTGAGCGAAACGGCGGTTCTTTCGATGAAAAGGCCTCTGCGCGACCCAGGACTATGCAATTTACGACTATCAGGGGAACGAACATTCCCAGTGACCGGCTTAAAAGGGGCGCGTACGCCCTCATAAACAGGTCCGCTATGGTAACAAATGTCGCTATTATGACAATGTAACAGGGTATGCGCACTTTTTCAGGAACGATATTCCTTACCATTGACACAAAGATGTTTGAGCCTAAAAGCACAAATGTCGCCGCAATACCCATGCCAAATCCGTTTCCGACGCTTGTTGAAACGGCCAATGTCGGGCAAAGGCCGAGGACGATCCTGAAGGTAGGATTTTCTCTCCATAACCCCTTTACAAATTCGCCCATTAGCTTCATTTCTTGTTTTTTACCTCTTTAAAAAACGCGTTTACCGCGTTATTTATCGCGGTGGTAACCGCGGCGCTCGAGATGGTAGCCCCGGTCACGGCGTCTATATCTTTTTTAACCTCTAGTTTGCCGGCCCGCTTACCCTTAAATTGCCTTAAGAACCATTGGTCATTTTCTCCAGGTTTTATCTCATTTATCTTCGCGCCGAGGCCGGGCGTCTCCTGATGGCTTAATATAGAAACGCCTGTTATTACGCCGCTGGGGTCTATTCCTGCCATGACACTAATAAACCCATTATACCCGTTTGCGGTAATCTTAAGACAATATCCCGCCGCGGTATTATTTTTAAGGGCCTCAAAATATTCCATCTCCCCCATGGTCTTCCTGGTAAAAGAATCCGCCGCCGGAAAGATCACCTTCAGGGCATTTTGTTCTTCTTGCGACAGCTCGCCTTCAATCTTGGGCCTGGTTACCTGATAGGTAACTGCCAATACAAGGGTGGCGGTAAGGCAAATGACGCCTAAGATGACCCCAAATTTAAATAACTGTTTCATTTTTTTTAAGCCCAAACCATTTAGGATGAGTGTATTTATCTATAATTGGAACTACCGCGTTCATGATCAATATCGCGTATGAAACGCCTTCGGGATAACCCGAGCATTTCCTTATCAAAAAAGTAAGAAGCCCGCAGCCTGCCCCGAATATAACACGGCCTTTCGCGGTCAGCGGGCTCGTTACATAATCCGTGGCCATAAAGAAGGCGCCCAATATAAGGCCTCCCGATAAGCAATAAAATAAAATATCGCCGGTAAAAATGCCAGTCCTTCCGTTAAATGCCCAGCTAAAGGCGGCAAGGGTCAGGATATAGGTTAGCGGTATATGCCACGTGATATACTTTTTTAAAAAAAGGTAAGCGGCCCCTAGTAAGAGCGCGGCGGCGCATACCTCGCCTATACAACCGCCCCTGTTTCCAAGAAAAAGCCCGAGATAGTCAGCCGAAAAAGTGCCGCCTTCTTTTAATACCGCGAGCGGAGTCGCCCTCGAAATGGAATCCGGCGCCCACCTAGGCAGCTGCCATGATGTCATATACCCGGGCCATGAAACCATCAAAAAGGCCCTTCCCGCAAGCGCGGGATTAAAGATATTATGACCTAATCCGCCAAATACCTGTTTTCCTATCGCGACGGCAAAAAAGGCGCCCGCCGCGGGCAGCCACAAAGGCGCGTGCGGCGGAAGATTATACGCGAGGAGCAGACCTGTCAGGACAGCGCTGCCGTCGGAAACTGTCATCTCCTGCCTTCTTAGCGCCAGGATAATTGCCTCTGTTGCCACGGCAGAGACAACCGAGACCGCGATTATAAAAAGCGACTCAATGCCGAAGATAAAGGCGCCTGCCGCCCCCGCGGGAATAAGCGCAAAAGTTACCGCCCACATTATCTTTCTTGTGGATCCTCTATCCTTGATATGAGGCGCTATCGATACGATCATTCCTTTATGCCTTCGATTTTCCGAATTTCATATAATCCAAAAGCGGTATCTTCGCCGGACAGATATAGGCGCATGAACCGCATTCATAACAATTAAGAATGCCCAAATCATTCGCCGCCTTAAAATCGCTTTTTTTGACGCGGTACATAAGGGTCGTCGGAGCCAGCATCATGGGGCATATTTCAATGCATTTCCCGCACCTTATACAGACGCCTTCGTTAGACCGGTCTATTTCTTTCCCAGAGAGGAATAATATCCCTCCTGTACCCTTTGTAATTGGAATGTCAAGGCCATATTGCGAAATACCCATCATCGGGCCCCCAACAATTACCTTTTCAGGGTCTTTTAAAAACCCGCCCGCAAAAGCGGCGACGTCGCTTAATAAAGTCCCTACCCTTACCCTGACGTTTGCCGGCTCTTTAACGCATGGGCCTGTTATGGTTATTACCCTTTCTATCAGGGGTTTGCCGAAATATGCCGACTCGTAAACCGCAAAGGCGGTCGCTACGTTTTGAACGACGCAGCCGACGTCCATTGGAAGCCCTCCATACGGCACAACCCTGTTAAGCACGGATTTTATCACTTGCTTTTCCGCTCCCTGCGGATATTTGGTTTTCAGCTTAATAATCTTTACGCTGACAGCTGACAGCTGAAAGCTGAAAGCCGCCAAGGCCTTTTCCATCGCGCAAATAGCGTCGGGTTTATTGTCTTCGATCGCTATGAACGCGCGGCTTACGCCCAATATCTTTATAATTATCCCGAGTCCCTTTAAAATCCCGTCCGCATTTTCAACCATGAGGCGATGGTCGCATGTCAGATAGGGCTCGCATTCCGCGCCATTTAATATAAATGAGTCTATGGGTTTGCCCTTCGGCACTGACAGTTTTACTTGCGTAGGGAACGCCGCCCCGCCGAGCCCGACAATACCTGAATCCCTGACGGCATTTAAAAGGCCATCCCGCGATAAACCTTTTATATCCCGGGGCCCCGTAAAGAGCGTATCCCGGCTGTCTTCCTGCGATTCTATGGAAACAGAAAGGACCCTGACATTCGTCGGAGTG
>JAQURK010000058.1 GCA_028715645.1 Candidatus Omnitrophota bacterium
GGTTAAAAAAATTTGAGATAATACAGATCGGCCGCGAAAAGAATAAAGAGGCCGACAAACTGGCCAATAAGGCGATAAACCTTTCGGATTTAAAGAGGCCGGTTTAGCATTTTTGTTCTTTGAAGGCAAGCCGAGTGATTGCCCCGCCGAAGCCAATCTTCTGTGCATAACAGGAGATGCGAAGGCCGGGGAGGAAAGTCCGGGCTCCATAGGGCAGCGCGGTCGGTAACGCCGACTTGGGGAAACCCAAAGGAAAGTGCCACAGAAAATAAACCGCCCCGAAGGTAGCGCTTCTTAGAAGTTTCTACATTCGGGGTAAGGGTGAAAAGGCGGTGTAAGAGACCACCGGCCCGGCCGGCGACGGAAGGGCGCACGGAAAACCCCGCGCGGAGCAAGGCCAAACAATTCCCGGAAAACGGCCCGTTTTAAAGATCCCCTAAACAAGGGGATTGCCGGGAGGGTAGGCCGCTAGAATCCCGCAGCAATGCGGGAACCAGATAGATAATCACTCACGACAGAACCCGGCTTACAGGCTTGCCTTTAATCAACCCCGCATCTAAAAAGGTGCGGGGTTTTTTTTGACATTTTTCTTGACAAGGGTGGGGGAGTAGGGTATAGTTTATAGTACAAAGTGGAGTAAAGTGGAGTAAAGTAGATTAAAAGATGTTTTACGGCGAATACGAGCACTCATTAGACAAAAAGGGCAGGATTATTGTCCCTTCCAAATTCCGTGAAGCCGCCAAGGCCCACTATGTCGAAAAGTTTTTTATTACACGCGGCCTTGATAAATGCCTTTTTATTTTCACGGAGGATGAGTGGAAAAACCAGGAGCTTAAGTTTAAAAACCTTTCGTTCACCAAAAAGGAATCAAGGAGTTTCAACAGGCTGTTTTTCTCCGGCACATCCGAGCTGGAATTGGACAAGCAGGGAAGGATCCTGATACCGAAATACCTCAAGGATTTTGCCGGAATAAAAAAGGACATTATCATCATAGGCGTATCAAACAGGATAGAGATATGGGCAAGAGAGGTTTGGCAGGAATTTTATAAAACGCAGCAGCCCTCTTTTGAGGAAATCGCGGAAAAGTTAATAACCGAATAAGGTTGTGCTTAATACTATCTTGCAGCACATACCCGTAATGGCGAAGGAGATCATCGGGTTTCTGGATCCTAAGCCGGGGGCAATTATTGTCGATGCTACGATAGGCTGCGGCGGCCACGCTGAATTAATCCTGGAGAGGATAACGCCCGGCGGCCGCCTTATCGGGATAGATCAGGATGAGCAGGCCCTGGCCTGCTGCCGGGAATCGCTAAAGGCCTATGCTGATTCTCTTTTTCTTGTAAACGATAATTTCAGGGACCTGGAGAGGATATTAGGTCCCTTAGGCATAAATAAAATCGACGGTATTATTTTTGACCTTGGCGTTTCCTCTCTCCAGCTTGATACGGCCGAGAGGGGTTTCAGCATCAAATACGATGTCCCGCTGGACATGCGCATGAGCAAGAGGAACCAGGTTTCGGCCTTCGATCTTGTCAATAACCTTTCCGTCGAAGAGTTGTCAACGATACTGAAGACCTACGGCGAGGAAAGGTTCCATGCGCGAATTGCCAGGGCCATCGCTGAACAGAGAAAAAAGGCGCCCGTTACGACAACGGGGGAGCTGGCGGAACTGGTCATAAGGGCGCAGCCGCCTCATAAATTTCAAAGGCTCCATCCGGCGACCCGCACCTTCCAGGCGCTGAGGATAGCGGTTAATAACGAACTCGATTCGTTTGATATCGCGCTTAAGACGGCGGTGAAATTTTTAAATCCCGGCTCAAGGCTATGCGTGCTTTCTTACCACTCCCTTGAGGATAGGATAGCCAAGCACGTGATCAGGGATTTCGAGAAACAAGGCATTTTAAAGAGAGCGACAAAAAAACCGGTGAGGCCGTTTCAGACCGAGCTGGCCCAGAACCCCCGATCAAGGAGCGCAAAACTTAGGGTGGCCGAAAAAAATGAAAATTCGTAAATTTTCCATATTCCTTGTCCTTATAACCTGCCTGGCCCTGCTTTATGTCCACCAGCAGGTTCAGCTCCTTAGGATAAGCTATGAGATCAATTTCAGCGAGAAAGAGATGTCGAGACTTCTTGACCAAAACAGGGTACTGGTATATAATGTGACCAGGCTTAAATCACCCGTCTATCTCGACAACAATTTCCTGGCGGCAAAAAAGGATTATGCGATCCCAAAACAATGGCAGGTGATTGAGGTCGCCGCTCAGAAAGAAAACAGGCGCCCGGTCGCGGTAGCCAGTTTGGAAAAGAAGACCTTCGGTATTTTTAAGATATTTGGCAAGCCCAGAGAGGCTATGGCCAATACTATAAAGTAACAAGTTAAAAAGCAGCAATTTTTTAAGGTGGAGAAAAGAATCCACGAGTTTCGTCTTATATTAGTTTTTCTTCTTTTTATTACGCTTCAGACACTCCTCATCTCGCGTCTATTCTATCTTCAAATCGCCAAGTCAATATACCTTTCCAAGATCGCCAATTCGCAGCATGACGTCCTTGTCGAACTCGAGCCCCGCCGCGGCGCCATATATGATAGAAACATGTATAAATTAGCATTTAATATTAATGTAGACTCCGTCTTCGGCATACCGAGGGAGATCCCTGAAAAGGATAAGGCTAGGATCGCTTCAAAAACGGCCTCCGCGTTAAATGAGGATGAACAATTTATTTTAAGAAGGTTAAAAAGAAATAAAGGTTTTATCTGGCTAAAGCGTAAGATATCCGATGAGGAATCAGAGGCCTTAAAGGGCCTCGACCTTAAAGGGATCGAGCTGATAAAGGAATCCAAAAGGGTCTACCCGAATGGTTATCTTGCCGCGCATATAATCGGTTTTGCCGGACTTGATAACGTAGGTCTCGAGGGCCTTGAGCTGGCCCAGGACAGATACCTGAGCGGGAAGGCGGGCTTCAGGCTTACAAACAGGGATGCCAAGAGAAGGTTTTTAAGCGCTACAGACAAAAAGGTCCTTGAGCCGATCAACGGGTTCAGCCTTATATTGAATATTGACGAGACCATACAAAATATCGCCGAGCAGAGTCTGGACGCCGCTTACAAAAAATATAACGCAAAGGGCGCTACTGTAATCGTGATGGATCCCTACAACGGAGAGATACTCGCCCTCGCCAACCGGCCCGCTTTTGATCCCAACAGATTTTTTAATTCAGACCTGGATTCGCATCGCAACAGAGCGGTGACCGATACCTTCGAGCCGGGCAGCGTATTTAAGATCGTTACCGCAAGCTGCGCCCTTGAAAAGGGAGTCGTCGGTTTTAAGGATAAGATCTTCTGCGAAAACGGGAAATATTACATTGCCGGACACACCCTCCATGACCATACCGCTCATGGTATGTTGACATTTAAAGAGGTAATAGAGCAGTCAAGCAATATCGGGACTGTCAAGGTCGCGCAAAGGCTCAAGAAAGAAGACCTGTATGCCTTTGTCCGAGGGTTCGGGTTTGGGCAGGCCACAGGCATAGATATGATGGGAGAGGTAAACGGAACTACATATCCACCCTCCAAGTGGTCCAAATCGACGATAGCCGCCTTACCGATGGGCCAGGAGGTTACGGTGACCGCGATCCAGCTGGCCTGCGCGATTTCCGCAATCGCAAACGGAGGCGAACTTGTTAAACCCTGGATCCTCAGGGAGATAAGAGACGACAGGGGAGAGACCATTGCCGGCTTTGAGCCGGCCGTTGTAAGGCGGGTCATCTCCAAAGAGACGGCGGAAAAAATGAAAACTTTGCTGAAAGGCGTCATCGAGAACGGCACAGGCACGCTTGCCAGGCTTGAATCGCATACGGCAGGGGGAAAGACAGGCACCGCCCAAAAGGTAGAGCCGGGCGGCATATATTCACATTCAAAATTTGTCGGCTCGTTCATCGGATTTGCGCCGGCGTCCAATCCAAGGATAGCCATTGCGGTATGCCTGGATGAGCCTCATCCGCTTTATTATGGCGGCGTAGTTTCGGCGCCGGTGTTTAAAAAGGTTGCCGAGGATACATTGAGATATCTCGGGGTACCGCCGGACATAAAAAGGCCGGAACCGCTCAAGGTGATCCTCGGCGCGCAGGAGGATTAAGGTACTGATGGTCGTTTCCCCAAAAAAA
>JAQURK010000059.1 GCA_028715645.1 Candidatus Omnitrophota bacterium
CTTCTGGAGCGTATATTGGCCGGTGTAGAAAAATCGTCGGAGATCATCCTGACGGGGTGGGGCGAACCCTTACTCTATCCGGACATATTCAAAGCGGTATCGTTATGTAAAAGGCATGGTTTGACCGCGCGCATAACGACAAACGGCGCCCTGCTTTCTTCCGAGACATCAAAGCGCCTTGTGGAAAGCGGTATAGATTCCATAAACATATCGGTGGATTCGTTCGCCTTTTTGCCGGAGGGCGATCCCAGGCACAGGATTAAGGACATGGAGGAAAATATCAAAAATCTGGTGTCAGCGAGAAAACGGAAAGGCAGGCCTGAAATAACCCTCCAGCCGACGCTGCATAGAGGGGCTGACGATGACTTACGCGAGATCATAGAAAAAGGCAAGAAAATAGGTGCGGACAGGATCAACGTCGTAAGGCTGGATAAAAGATTTAATAAAGGGCTGGGCGTTTTTAATAGAAGAGAAGAGAGAGAGGTCGTTAAAAAGATGCTGAAATTGTCAAAAGAGGCGGGCATCAGGACCGACATATTGCCTTTTTCCGCGTTTACAGGCCTTAAAAAAATCTTTTACGCCTTATCGGCCGGGATCTTATGCCGCATATCCGACCGCTGCCCGAAGACATATGATTATCTCTACATAACCCGTGCCGGCAAGGTCACCCCGTGCTGCGGGCTGCCCGATCATATCGTGGGCGATATATCGAAAACGGGGCTTAGCGGGATATGGAACGGCCCGCTTTTAAAAGAATTCAGGAAAAATGAAAAGTCTATATGCGCGGGTTGCGATGTATGGAAAATGACATAAGCGCCATAATAACGGTTTATAACAAAAAAAATACGGTTTCACGCGCCGTGAAATCCCTTATGGATCAAACGGCCGCGTTAAGGGAGATATTTATAATTGATGACGGGAGCACGGATGGATCGAAAGAAGTTATCCGGAAACTGGCCGCGGCGCACGCGAATATAACACCGGTTTTTCAGGAACATTGCGGCATAGCCGGCAGTTTAAATAAAGGGATCAGCCTGTCCAAAGGGGAGTTCGTTATCGTGTTAGACGGCGATGTCATCCTTGAGGACGGATGGCTCGGCAAGCTGATGCCGTGTTTTAAGGACACCTCCGTAGCGGCGGCTTCGGGGGTTACCAGGCTGGCCAATGACAGAAATTTGTGGGCGCTTCTCGGGGGCTACAGCGCGGAGTACAGGCAGTCAAAGATAAAAAGTCCCTACGTAGATCATCTAAGCACCTGCAATACCATTTATCGAAGGGCCTCGCTAAATAGGGCCGGCCTGTTCGATCCGGCTTTTCACTACGGCCAGGATAACGACTTGAGCTACAGGTTGATAGCCGCGGGGTATAAGCTGGCCCTTCGGAAGGATGCCGGCTGTCTCCATTTTTGGCCGGAGACTATAGGAGGATTTTTACGCCAGCGTTTTAACGGCGCTGTCGGCCGGATGAGGCTTATTAAAAAACACCCGGGACGCTGGAAAGGTGACATGGTATCCGATATCAGATATTTCGCGGGCGTGCCCCAATTGGGTGAAATCATGTTCTTCATAAAAAGGAAAAAGGCCGCGCTTGGGCTATTTTTGCCGTTTTTTTATCTCTTAAGGACATGCGCGTGGATGGCAGGGGTATTTTATGAAAATCACTTATCTGGAGCCTCTTTCAAAAAATAAGAGGCGGGTTGAGCGCGTCTTTGGGTGCAGCTACGCCAATTATCTGTTTCCCAATATATACGTACTGGCGGTCATGGCCGCCCTGGAGAAAAAATATGAAGTGCGCTATGACCAGCGGCCTTTGCGCTTTCCGGACGACAGATCCCTTAAAGAATTTATAACCAGTGACAAAAGCGATATATACCTGATCTTTTCGGTAAATCTGTCCATGGAAGACGACATCGCCTTTTCAAAAAGGTTGCTGGAACGCAACGGGGATAAGCTGATTATCTTTTTAGGCCCGGCCCCTACTATATTTCCTGACAGATTTCTTATAAACAGCAATACATACGTCGTAAGAGGAGAGCCGGACCTTACGGCCCCGGAGCTGGTGGACGCGCTGGCGAAGAAAGACGGCCCGGAGGGGATCGGGGGCGTCTCTTATCTTAAAAATGGCGCGGCTTTTCATAACGCCGAAAGGGCCCTTCTTCAGGATCTGGACCTTCTCCCATTCCCCGCGAGGCACCTCGTCAAAAATGACAGCTTTTATAACCCAAAACTCGGCTTGAAGCCTTTTACCGCGATGCTCACATCGAGAGGATGCTCATACAGGTGCATATACTGTGTCCCGTGCGCGTTGAATTTTGCCGCAGAGCTTGAATTTAAAAAATTTCATCGCGCCAAGCCGCCCGCGCGCTTCAGGTCGGCTTCAAACGTGATAGAGGAATTTGAACTTATAAAAAAAACGGGCTTCAGGGCCGTCAGCATCATAGACGATCAGTTCATATGGGACAGGGAAAGGGCCCTGGAAATCTGTGACGGCATAAAAGATTTGAAACTGGCCTGGGGCTGCCTTTCGCGCGCCGACAGATTGGATGAGGACATCGTCAAAAGAATGAAAGATTCCGGTTGTCAATACGTGGACATAGGCGTAGAATCTTTTGTGCAGGAGATCCTTGACTATGTAAAAAAAGATACCTCCGTGGAAAAAATTTTAGACGGCATACGCCTCTTAAAAGCACACGGGATACGGGTGAAGCTTAACATCCTTTTCGGCGCAAGCCCGCTTGAGACAAAAGAGTCCATAGGATATACTCTTAAGAGGGTAAAGGAGCTTGGGCCGGATCAGGTGATGTTCGATATCTGCAGCCCATTCCCGGGAACGGAATTTTACGAGGTGGCAAAAAGAGAAGGCTGGATCCCGGATGGGCCTTACGAACCCGTGGATGTGGCGCGCTCGGCCAATATAAGTTATGATCATTTATCGTCCGGAGAATTAAGGAACGCTCTTCGGACAGCAAACCTGAATTTTCTTTTTAATCCTCAATTTATGATCAAAAATGCCGCGCGGTTAAAAAATCCTTTCTCTATAGCTGGAGCGGTCACCGCGGCCTTACGAAAACTTTTTTAAGGATTAACCGGGAGATGACATGAAACGCGCTTTGATTACAGGCATTACCGGCCAGGACGGATCATATCTGGCGGAACTTCTTCTTTCCAGGGGATATGAAGTCCATGGCATAATCAGAAGGTCGAGCACATTTAATACCGCCAGGATAGATCATATTTATTCTGACCCGCATCTGCCTGATACGCGGTTATTTTTGCATTATGGCGACCTTTCTGATTCCGAGCAGGTTTATAATATAGTACACAATATCAAACCGGATGAGGTATACCACCTTGGCGCGCAAAGTCACGTTCGCGTAAGTTTCGATATGCCCGAAAATACCGGCAACATCACTGCCCTGGGCACGACACGGGTCCTGGAGGCCATCAGAAGAAGCGGAAGGCGCATAAGGTTTTACGAGGCCTCGTCCAGCGAAATGTTCGGGTTAGCCTCTCCTCCGCAAAACGAGAAGTCCGTTCTGGCCCCAAGAAGCCCTTACGCGTGCTCAAAGGCCTACGCCTACTGGATGACAAAAAACTATCGGGAAGCATATCACATGTTCGCCTGCAACGGGATTTTATTCAACCACGAAAGTCCGCGCCGCGGCGAAACATTTGTTATGCGCAAGATCACCCGCTCAATCGCCGCTATTCTTTCCAAAAAGCAGAATATCTTATACCTGGGCAATTTAAAAGCAAAGAGAGACTGGGGGTTTGCGCCGGAATACGTAGAGGAGATGTGGAACATGCTGCAGCAGGCCTCCCCCGATGATTATGCGCTGGGAACCGGTGAATCGCATTCCGTGGAGGAATTGGTGAAAACGGCATTTTCATATGCCGGTTTAAACTGGAAAAAACACGTCCGGATAGACCGCCGTTATTTCCGGCCCAATGAGGTGAGAGAACTTGTCGCAAATCCGGCAAAGGCCAAAAAGAAGCTGGGGTGGCGGCCAAAAATAACTTTCGATGCCCTGGTTAAAATAATCATTGACGCCGATATGCGCGCCGCAGGCCTTAAGCCCATGGGAGAGGGCGATAAGATTTTACGAGACAGGTTTCCCAGGAGATGGTGGAAGGC
>JAQURK010000060.1 GCA_028715645.1 Candidatus Omnitrophota bacterium
TTCGGGGCGGTTTATTTGCTGTGGCACTTTCCTTTGGGTTTCCCCAAGTCGGCGTTACCGACCGCGCTGCCCTATGGAGCCCTGACTTTCCTCCCCGGCCTTCGCATCTCCTGTTATGCACAGAAGATTGGCTTCGGCGGGGCAATCACTCGGCTTGCCTTCAAAGAACAAAAATACTAAACCGGCCTCTTTAAATCCGAAAGGTTTATCGCCTTATTGGCCAGTTTGTCGGCCTCTTTATTCTTTTCGCGGCCGATCTGTATTATCTCAAATTTTTTTAACCCGTTAATAAGGTGCACCGCCTGGTCAAAGAGGGATTTGATCCCCGGGTCCTTGACCCTGAATTCGCCCTTTAACTGCTGGGCGACAAGCTCGCTGTCCAGATTGAGCACCACCTCTTCGGCGCCAAGCATATGCGCCTCCTGAAGACCATAAACCAGAGCGTTGTATTCGGCGATGTTATTCGTCGCGGTGCCAATGTATTTATAGAACTCCTTTATCGTCTTTTTATTTTCATCTTTTATGACGACGCCTACGCCCGCCGGGCCCGGGTTGCCCCTTGCCGCTCCGTCGATGAACATCTCAACCCTGCTTGTTTTCATTTTCATCTTCAAGGTACAATATCCTGGCGCAGCTGCCGCAAAAGATAATCTCCTGGCTCATCCTGATCTCGTTGATCACCTGCGGTGGCAGGTTGATGTTGCATCCGCCGCAGGCGTCCCCTTCAACCTTTACTATGGCAGGATTGTTTTTGGAATGCAGGATCCGTTCATACTTCACAAGGAAATCCTTTTCCACGTTTTTAGCCAGTCCCGTTCTTTCCGCGGTTACCTGATCGAGCTGGGTCTGCATCTCTTTCGTCTTTGCCTCTATTGCCTTCTTTTCTTCCTCAAGATGGCCGCGCTCCTTATCTATGACGGCCTTTTCGGCGGCTACCGCCTTCTGGCATTCTTCTATCCCGTCGAGGACCGTAATGATCGCCTCCTCAATGACGGAGACATCCGCCTTTTGTCCCTCTATTTCTTTTTCCATGGCCTGGTATTCTTTGTTGGTCTTTATCTGATAGAGCTGGACCTTAAGTTTCTTTATGCCCTCTTCTTTTGCCTGGAGCTCGCCCTCTTTTTCTTTCCTTTTTACGGTAAGGACCTTTAACTCTTCTTCCTTCTTTTTTAAACTCGACTCTTTTTCCTTAAAGGCCTCGTCAAGGCTGCGGATAAGGACGGGCTGGTTTTCCAGCTCTTTCCGCAGCTCAAATATCCGGCTATCTAACTTCTGAAGGGCTACCAGTAATTTTATCTGCTCTTGTACCGACATCTTGTGCTTTCATATTATTATTTCAATATGGGCATTAGAGGAGTTGAACCTCTGACCTCGTGCATGTGAGGCACGCGCTCTAACCAACTGAGCTAAATGCCCGTGATTTGTTCTGCTTCGCCGCTCGACATGAAAAACTCCAGTGCGGCTTCGCAGAAACATTCTGCTTACTCGTACGACCATTCCTGCGAAGTCCCACCGCAGTTTTGCGGCTTGAAGGACGAAGCAGAATGGGCCCGCAAGGACTTGAACCTTGAACCACCTGGTTATGAGCCAGATGCTCTAACCATTGAGCTACGGGCCCGTTTTATTCCGAACTGCCGATGGTCAGGAAATTTTCCAGTTTCCGTGACCGTATTGGATGGCGCAATTTTCTTAGCGCCTTTGCCTCTATCTGGCGGACACGCTCCCTCGTTACCTTGAAAATGACGCCCACCTCTTCAAGCGTCCGTGGATAACCGTCGCCTATGCCGAAGCGGAGCCTCAAGACCTTCTTTTCCCTCTCTGTAAGCGTCCCAAGTACGCCTTCAAGCTGCTCGCGGAGCATCGCGTACGCCGTCGCGTTCGCCGGCGACACCGCCTTTTTATCTTCTATAAAATCTCCGAAATGCGTGTCCCCTTCATCCCCTACGGGCGTCTGGAGGGAAATGGGCTCCTGGGCTATTTTAAGGATGCCCCTTACCTTTTCTACCGGCATCCGCATCTGCTGCGCAATTTCCTCAGGGGTCGGTTCGCGGCCGCGTTCCTGGACAAGCGTCCTTGAGGCGCGTATCAACTTGTTTATTGTCTCTGTCATGTGCACAGGTATGCGGATAGTCCTTGACTGATCGGCGATGGAACGGGTAATCGCCTGGCGGATCCACCAAGTGGCGTAGGTTGAAAATTTATAACCCCGCTGGTATTCGAATTTGTCCACCGCCTTCATGAGCCCGATATTTCCTTCCTGAATAAGATCCAGGAAGGAAAGGCCCCTATTGGTATATTTCTTGGCTATGCTTACGACCAGTCTTAAGTTCGCGGCCACAAGTTCCTTCTTTGCCTTGTTAAATATATTCTCCCTTACCTTGATGACTTTGACGTTTTCCTTTACCTTGTTGAGCGGCGCCTTAAACTGGGTCCTTATGGAACGTATTTTCTTTAAAAGGGCCTTCTTTCTCTCTTTTTTCTCCCGCCTTGACTTCTGCTGCAGGTCCTCAAGCTCAGAGAGTAGATTCTTGATCTGATTCGCGATATCCTGAACGAAACTTATCGTAAGGTTGAATTTTAAAAGAAGCGTGACTGCCGTCTGGTCCTTCTTTGCCCGCCTTAACCTCTTGGCCAGTTTCTTAAGCTGTCTTACGGCCTTATTCCGGTCCGCGTCAATGTCGATATTTATGTATTCTTCCAGATTAAGCAGTTTTTTATCGATCTGCGCCACAAAATTCAGCGTCTCTGTTTTGGCGATACGGCATTCAAAGACTATTCTTTTAAATTTTTCTTCTGCCACCTTTATTTTTTTGGCAAGCTCGATCTCTTCCTCCCTGCTTAAGAGCGGTATCTGCCCCATCTGCCTCAGATACATCCTGACAGGGTCATCCATCTGCTCGAATTTAACCACTACCTCTTCAGGTTCCTCTTTCCGGACCTCCGCTCCGGCCGTCAACGGGGCGACCTCTTCCTCCTCCGCGGCCGCGAGTTCTCCCTCTTCCGCCGCGGGCTCTTTCTTTGCCTCCTGGCCGGCGTCTATGATCTTTATGTTTTCTTCGCCCAGGATGGTGAGGATCTCATCTATCTCCTCTGATGATACTACGTCCTCAGGGAGTATATTATTCACCTCTTCATAGGTGAGGTGACCTTTTTCCTTACCGGCGGCCAGAAGCTCTTTTAAGCCCTTAAGCTTTGACCGCTTCGTTTTGCGTCTCTGCCGAGTTGCCTTCATATGCCTTCACACTCCTTAATAATATAGTGCATTCCGATATCAATTTTGTGATCCTCTCCTCGTCTGCCTTATTCTGCGCAAGCGCGATCTCAATCTGAAGCCGGTTGAGTTTATCCTTAAGGTTGTCCTGCTTGATCTTCAAGACACAGTCGGCAAGCGTCTTTTGCCTGTCCACTACCGCATCTACGCAATCGACGAGCTCAGGGATAAGCCGGTGCGCCTGCCCGTCTTCAAGCCGGCTTATAAGCTTTCCGGGCGTAATAGCCGTTTCCCCTTCATTGTTGTATTTATAAAGAAGCTCAATTATGCTCCTGATGGCCGGGTCCTTGAAATCCTCGAGTGAAAGGCTCTCCTTGACGGCCGATATGCAGTTGTTGTCATCAATCAAAAGGCCCGCAAGGATCTTTTCCGACTGCCGTAATTTTTTGGGCAGCGCAGGCTCTTGCCGCTCCTGGCGCGCTTCAGTCGGTTTCGAAGGGCGCAGTTTTTTCAATTCCTGCCTGACCGCGTCCTCATCGATATCAAGATTGTCTGCCAAGGATTTAATATAACCCGACTTCAGGACCGCATTAGGCACCTTTGAGATCGTGGGCAGCATCTCTTCAACTATCCTTGCCTTCCCTTCCAGGT
>JAQURK010000061.1 GCA_028715645.1 Candidatus Omnitrophota bacterium
TCTTAATAAAAGCCTTTTTCCCAGGCTTCCGCCCGGATGATACAGGGCGAAATCCTCTTCTTTAAAACCGCGCTTATCCAGGAGCGCTATAGCCAGTGCATCTCCCATAGCGAGCATCGCTGTCGTGGAGGCTGTAGGAGCGAGCCCCAAGGAACAGGCCTCTTTTTTCACGGTCGCGTCCAATACAAAATCGCTGTTTTTCGCCAGCGTGGATTTCGTATTGCCGACTATCGAGATCAATTTCGTGCCTATGCGCCTTACAACCGGCAGCAATTTGATTATCTCTTCTGTCTCGCCGCTGTTTGAAAGGGCTATTATCAGGTCCTCTTTTGTAACACGGCCCAGGTCGCCGTGAAGCGCCTCCGCGGGGTGTAAATAAAGGCTTGGCGTCCCCAAAGAGGCAAGTGTCGCCGAGATCTTCTGGGCTATAAAACCCGGCTTGCCCATACCCGTTACAATAACCCGGCCCTTTGTTTTATATATGAGCTCAACAACCTTCTCAAAATCCTTATCTATCCTGCCGATCAAGGCATTGATGGCGTCTCTTTCAATCTTTAGAACCTGTTTTGCGCGTCTGATGATCATTTAACCCAGCCCTTCCTGCTTCTCCCAGCGCCCTTTATAGGAAGGGCTGGGTTAACCGCCCTCTCGACCTTCTTAATCTTAATCAGCAAGTCTTTCAAATCTTTAAGCGGGAGCATGTTTGGCCCGTCGCACGGCGCCTTATCCGGATTCTGGTGCACCTCCAGAAAAATCCCGTTAATGCCGGATGCTGCCGCGGCCAGGGCCAGTTGAGGGATAAATGCCTTTTCTCCGCCGCTTTTTGTGCCAAGCCCTCCCGGAAGCTGGACCGAATGGGAGGCGTCATAAATAACAGGATACCCAAATTTTTTCATGATCAAAATCGAGCGAAAATCGCTCACAAGATTATTATAACCGAAACTCACGCCGCGTTCCGTAATCAGGATTTTTTTATTGCCTGTATTTTCTATCTTCTTTATGATATTCTGCATGTCCCACGGCGCAAGAAATTGCCCCTTTTTCACATTAATGACCCTTTTTGTCCTGGCCGCTTCCAGTATCAGGTCCGTCTGCCGCGACAGGAACGCCGGGATCTGAATGACATCCAGCACTCTCGCTGCCTCTTTTATCTCGGACCTGCAATGGATGTCGGATAAAATAGGTATATTTAATTTGTCCTTAACCTTTTGTAAAATTTTAAGGCCCTTTTTGAGCCCCGGCCCCCTGTAGGAATCAATGGAGCTGCGGTTTGCCTTGTCATAACTTGACTTAAATATTAACCCTACTCCGGCATCCTCCGCTATCTCTTTTAAAAGGACAGCGTGCATCAGCGTAAGGCGTTCTGATTCAATAACGCAGGGGCCCGCTATTAAAACTATCGGGTTTGTACCGCCTATTTTAACATCGCCTATTTTTATCTCTTTCGTCATGGTTTCGCTTTAAATAATTCCTTTGCCCGTTCCAGATCTTCGGGCGTATCTATTCCGACGGTGTCAAACTTTGTGACAATCGTCTTAATCTTATAGCCATGTTCCAGCGCCCTTAGCTGTTCTAATTTTTCCGCTTCTTCTAGTTTTGCTTTTGGAAGATTTTTAAACGTGAACAGAAAATCCTTTGTGTAGCCATACAGCCCAATATGTTTATAAAATGTCGTTGCCTCAAGTATGGGCTTTTCTGCGGCGCGGTTGCGCACAAACGGAATAAAATTCCTTGAAAAATATAATGCGTATCCGTCCTTATCTATGACGACCTTTACAATATTGGGATCGTATAATTCTTTTTCGTCGGTTATCTTTTTAATAATGGTAACCATCCCCGTCCTTGGATTGCTTGAGAGCTCAAGCACAATGCTGTCTATCATTGTAGGCTGGACAAACGGCTCATCCCCCTGTATATTTACTATCACCTTTACATCCAGAGGGTTGACCACCTCTGTTAATCTATCCGTGCCGGTAGGTTGGTCAGGCGATGTAAAGACGACCTTGCCTCCGAATTTTAAAACCGCGTTTTTTACGCGCTCGTCGTCGCAGGCCACAATCAAATCATCCAGTAATTTTGCCTGTTTCGCCTTCTCGTAAACATGCTGCACGACGGATTTACCACACAGGTCCGCCAGCACCTTTCCCTCGAATCTTGTAGAGGCATATCTTGCCGGTATCACGCCTATGGCATTCATGAATTTTCTATCTCCTTTTTAACGCGCTCAAACAATTCCTCTTTTGTAACAACGGCTATGCCGACCTTCCCTACTACAATACCACCGGCGCAATTCGCTATATGCGCCGCCTCTACGCTTGTTGCCCCGCAGCACAAGGCAAGTGTAAAAACACTTATGACTGTATCCCCCGCACCCGAGACATCGAAGACCTCCTGGGCTATCGTTGGGATAAGAAGCGGCTTTCGGGTATTTTTTTGAAAGAGGCACATCCCGTTTTCGCCAAGGGTAACCAAAACTGTCTCGGTTTTCAGGTCCTTCAATATGCGCCATCCCGCCTTAAAAAGTGCCGCGTCGTCTTTGATCTTAAAGTTGACGCCGTTCTGCGCCTCGGATTTATTCGGTGTTATAGATGTAACCCCTTTATAATACGAAAAATGCTCCTCTTTTGGGTCGACCGTTATAATCTTTTTTAAGCGCTTCGCCATGGGCACGACTTTTTTAAGGAGCCTGGGCGTAATAAGGCCCTTTCCATAATCTTCGATGATGACAGCGTCCACATCCTTTATTCTTGACTGCACGAAATCTATTACCTTGCCTAGCGTTACGTCGTTAATCTCGCCTATCTTTTCCTTGTCAATCCTCACAACCTGTTGATGATTGGCGATGACCCGCGTCTTTATAATCGTCGGGCGCTCGCTATCCACTATCAAACCTTCTACATCTATCCCCTTCTTTTCCAATTCAGAGGTCAATTGCCTGCCTTTTTGGTCATCACCTATTATTCCTGTAATCACCGTCCTTGCGTTTAGCGTCGCGATATTATTGGCGACGTTGCTTGCCCCGCCAGGCATAAGACTCTCCCTGTTGACCCAAACAACCGGCACCGGCGCTTCAGGCGAAATACGCGAAACCGTCCCCCACACGAATTCATCCAGCATAACATCGCCTATTACAAGAACTCTGGCGTCGTCAAATTTTGAAATTATTGTTTTTATTTTTTTTAAATTCAGCGTTTTCATTTTTACCTATAACCTATTACCTAAAACCTATAACCTTTCTATCACGGAGCGGTATAATAACGGCAGCATGATCTCATGATGCCCGATAATATTATACCCCTTCCCGAATCCCTTTTGCGTCGGTCTTAATATAATATTCTGCATAGGCCTATAATGCGTGTACATGTCAAAATTTACCGCTGTAAAGCCCTTCACCTTATTACCTACATTCCTTGAAAGGTTTATCGCCTTCAAAAATACCTCGGGCAATAATACCGCCGACCCGAAATTTAACACAACGCCGCCTCCACCGAGCTGACTTACTGATTCTACGAATTTTTTAAAATCTGCCATCGTCCCTTCGCCTATAGCAGCGCCGTCCGCTGAAGGATGCTGGTGTATGATATCCGTCCCAATGGCGACGTGCACACAAGCAGGAATTTTTAACTGGTTTGCGGCGCCAAGAATGCTTAATTCCCTGAATTTCAGTTTACGTTCTGTGATCCTTTTTCCCAAAACCTCGCCTATACCAAAGCCCATTCTGCAGCCCAAATTTACTGCGCCGTTTATAAATTCCGCTGTTTCTTTTGCCATCCCAAAAGAACCCTTTAATATA
>JAQURK010000062.1 GCA_028715645.1 Candidatus Omnitrophota bacterium
GGGGGATGGGGGGTACAGAAACCCACAGCCAGCTTTACGTATTGCTTGGATCCCGCCGAAGGCGGGATAAACCCCCCTAAGAAATTTGGGCTGTTCGGCGGCAGGACCCGTTGCTGACCAATAGAAAAGGTCGAGCTGCCGCTCTTTGGCTTGATATTTTCAAAGTCAAGGTTTGAGAAAAGGCGGGTTTATGATATACTTATATAAATTATGCTGTTAAAGACTAATGCAGAGAAGGGCATAATTTACAGAGAATGGAGCTCGCCTTCTGTCAGGGCCTGCCTTCTATTGGTCCACGGCCTTTGCGCGCAAAGCGAGCGATGGAAATTCCTTTCCGAATATCTTTTAGCGCGCAATATTTCTTCGTATGCCCTTGAACTGAAAGGTTTTGGCGAGACGGGGGGCATTCGAGGCGACGTCGATTCCCTGGATACCTATATCAAAGATACCCTTTCGCTTGCCGAAATAATAAAGAATGAAAACCGCGGCAAAAAAATCTTTCTTGCAGGGGAAAGCCTCGGCGGGCTTATCGCATTCCTGACAGAGATAAGATCGCCCGAATTTTTTAGCGGCCTTGTCTGTATTTCGCCGGCGTTTAAAAGCAGGCTTAAATTCAAAACGCTGGATTGTGTAAAGATCCCCGTTTCTTTTTTATTAAACCCCAAAAAGCAGTTTTCCGTCCCGTTTGATTCCGGGATGTGTACCAGTGATGCCGGCTATATAGAGCAAATGGATAATGATCCCCGCGAACACCGGCTGGCCACTTCGCGCCTGCTGGTCAAAATCGGTCTTGCCCAGCTTAAGGCAGGGGCGTTCAAGGGAAAGATCGCGGCCCCCGTCTTATTCTTGATTGCCGGCACAAAGGATAAATTAGTGGATCCCGAGGCGGCGGGAAAGGTCTTTTTCGGTTTAAAAGCGAAAGATAAGGAATTGATCAGGTACCCGCAAATGAGGCACGCGCTTTCCATAGAATCAGGCAGGGAAGAGGTTTTTAAAGATATCTTAAAATGGGTGGAAAGGAGAATATGAAATACATATTGGCGATAGACCAGGGCACGACAGGGAGCCGCGCGGTCGTTTACGATAAAAACGCGAATATTGTCGCAAGCGAGTATGAAGAATTCCGCCAGTATTTCCCGAGGCCGGGCTGGGTCGAGCATAATCCCGATGAGATATGGAAGAGCGTAAATAATTCAGTCCAAAAGGTTTTGAAAAAGATCCCGGGCGCATCCATAGAGGCTATAGGAATTACAAACCAGCGGGAGACCACCGTAATCTGGGACCGCAAGTCCGGCCTGCCCGTTTATAACGCCATCGTCTGGCAGTGCCGAAGGACGGCCCGCCGCTGCGAGGGGCTTAAAAAGAAAAAGGAAGAACGCGATTTTTTTATGAAAAAAACCGGCCTGCCCATAGACGCGTATTTTTCCGCGACAAAGATAGAATGGATACTTGATAATGTTCCAGGCGCGAGGCTGAAGGCAGAAGAGGGCAGGCTTTGTTTCGGGACAACCGACGCCTGGGTTTTATGGAAAATGACAGGCGGCGGCACGCATTCTACCGATTATACGAATGCCTCTCGGACAATGCTTTTCGATATCGAGGCCTTAAGATGGGACGGCCGGATACTTAAAAAATTTAATATACCGGCCTCTATGATGCCCGATGTAAAAAATTCATCCTCTTTTTTCGGAAAGACGGTAAGACATGGGACCCTGCCAGCGGGTATTCCCATTACAGGCATCGCGGGAGATCAACAAGCGGCCCTGTTCGGACAAACCTGTTTTGAGCCGGGGCAAATAAAAAATACGTATGGGACGGGTTGTTTCATATTAATGAATACCGGAAAGAAAAGGCCGGTCTCGAAATACGGCCTTATAACCACATTGGCATGTGGCGCCAAGGGCGAACCCATATACGCCCTTGAAGGCGCGGTATTTGTAGCCGGCGCCGCCATACAATGGTTAAGGGACGGCCTTGAAATTCTGGCTTCCGCAAGAGAGTCGGAAAAAATGGCGAGGGCCGTTGCCGATAATGGAGGTGTTTATTTTGTGCCCGCGCTGGTCGGCCTCGGCGCGCCCTACTGGGACCCCCTGGCCAGGGGTGCCATACTCGGCATTACAAGAGGCGTAAACAGGAACCATATCGCGCGCGCCGCCCTTGAGGCCATGTGTTACCAGACCAGGGATGTGCTTACGGCAATGCGTAAGGATTCCGGGCTGACGACCAGAGCCATCAAGGTTGACGGAGGCGCCGCCGCGAATAATTTTTTATGCCAGTTTCAGGCGGATATCCTGGGCGTCGATGTGATCCGGCCAAGGATTATCGAGACCACTTCTTTGGGGGCCGCATACCTGGCAGGGCTAAAGACAGGTTATTGGAAGGATACCGCCGATATAAAAAAATGCTGGAAAAAAGACAGGCAATTTAAGGCACGCATGCCGGGGGAAAAGGCGCAGGCGCTTTATGACGGCTGGCTTGCCGCGGTTAAACGCGTCTTAGTCCGCTCATGAGGGCCTATGATGTTATAATAATCGGCGCCGGCGTAATAGGGACTTCGGTGGCAAGAGAGCTCTCGCGTTTTAAATTAGATATCTGTGTCCTCGAAAAAGAGATAGAGCCCGCCTTTGGTGTTTCGAAATCAAATAGCGGCATCATCCATCCCGGCACACAAAATCCTCCGGGATCTCTTAAGGGCGGCCTTTGCGTCCGCGGGAATTTTCTGATAAGAAAAATAGCAAGGGAGCTGGGCGTTGATTTTAAAGAGACAGGCGAGTTGATAGCGGCCTTTAATGAGGAAGAGAGACTGCGGCTGATTGATTTAAAAAAGGCAGGCGAGCGTCTGGGGGTCCCGGCCTTGCAGATTGTCGACAGGAAATGGCTGCGTCTCCATGAACCGAATTTAAATGAAGATGCCGTCGCGGCGTTATATGCGCCGACCGCCGGCATCATAAGCCCTTATCGTCTGGTGTACGATCTTTATGAAAATGCCGGACGAAATGGCGTTGAATTCCGCATGGCTAACAGGGTGGAGGGGATTGTTCCGCAGAACGGCGGTTTTGAGATCATGACGTCAAGGGGCGTTTTCAGGTCAAGATATTGTATAAATGCCGCCGGCCTTTTCGCGGACGAGATATCAGGGATGGCCGGCATAACGGATTTTAAGATCAGGCCTCGAAAAGGAGAGGAATTTATCCTGGATAAGAAAAAAGAAAATATCACAAACCATCTTTTATTTCCCCTTCCCTCCAAAACCTCAAAAGGCGTGCTTGTGATAAAGACGGCGGACGGAAATCCCATGCTCGGCCCAACCGCCGAAGAGGTCGGCGACAAAGAGGACCTCGGCACTACCGATGAAGGATTAAAAAAGGTATTTGGGTCGGCGCGCCGCCTAATCCCTGCCCTTAATGAATCGGATATAATCGCTTATTTCGCGGGCCTGAGACCGGCGGCTGTCGCCGCGCAAGGCCGGGCGCAAGAGGATTTTATTATCCGGGAAGAGAGGCAGGCGCCGGGTTTTATCAATCTGGCGGGGATACAGTCGCCCGGCCTCACCGCCGCGCCGGCGATAGCCCTTATGGCGGCGGCGATCTTAAGGAAAAACGGGCTTCTCATGAAGAAAAAATTCCGGTTCCATAAATACCGTAAAGAGAGCGTCCGTCTTTCAGCCGTTTCCCCGGCAAAGGGAAAGCGCCTTATCAGGTCTGACCCGGGATACGGGGATATCGTATGCAGATGCGAAATGGTATCCGCGCGGGAAATAAAAGATTCGAT
>JAQURK010000063.1 GCA_028715645.1 Candidatus Omnitrophota bacterium
TGTCAGGGACGCCCTTGATTCCATTATGTCGGCCAATAATCTTACCTATGAGCAGGCCCAGGGCAGTTCAATTTTCATCGTCAAGGAATCAGGCAAGGCCAAGGTTGAGATGCTGACAAGGGTTTATTCGCTTGACTTTGCCCGCATAGGCCAGTCCGGAGATGAGTCAACATCAAGCGAATCGGCGGACATTCGTCCCGTGATAGAGCACCTGCTTTCAAAGGCCGTAACCGGCGAAACACTCGGCAGTGTTGTTGTGGACAAACGGACAAACAGCCTTATCATAACCGCGATACCGTCGGATTTTGTGATAATTGAGGACACCATAAAACAACTTGACAGCGCAACGCCTCAAGCGCTAATAGAAGCAGAGATAGTAGAGATACATACAGGCGCCTTGAGAAACCTCGGTCTTGAATGGGGTGGAAGCGACGGAACGTTTGTAAGGTTTACCGGGCCCACAAAATTGACGCATTTTCCGTTCGTAAGGCATAATAATCCGCTTTCCAAGGGCCTGCTGAAAATAACCGATACGGATGATGACGATGACAGCACGGAGCTTAAAAGTGAGATGGGCGTCCTCTCTCTACAGGAATTTTCCGTTGTCCTCAAGGCGCTTGAAAGCGAAAACATGGCCAGGTATTTGGCTAAACCGCGCATCATGTCTTTGAGCAGTGAAACGGCGGAGATAAAGATATCGTCCGATACGGCAATCGGTGTAAAGAAGACCAGCGTTACCGATACCGGAGAGGTCATTGAAGAGGCGGAGAGAATAGAGACCGGCATAACGTTAAAGGTCACGCCGACAGTGAACAAAAAAGGCTACATTACCATGACGATAGAGCCTGAAGTGTCCCGTGCCGTCCAGTCGTCGTATTTTTCAAGTTTTGTAGACCCGACCAAGAGAAGCGCTAAGGCAACGGTCATGGTAAAAGACGGGCAGACGATCGCTATTGGAGGTTTGCTAAAGACGGATGAAGAAGATTCGGGAAGGGACGTGCCGGGTATCAGCAAGATACCTCTTCTGGGAAATCTATTTAAGTCTAAAGGCAAGTCCAAGGTCCAGACCGAGATCATTGTTTTTATCACGGCCCACGCCATACTTGACGGCGCTGATGCCGCTCAAGTAGTGCCGGCCGCGAAAAAGACCGAAGACAAGCCGGCTGCCGTTGAAAAAGTTATGCCCGATACGGCAAGCCAAAGACAAGCGGAGATACAGAAAACTGTCATGAAACTTAGGAAAAAGAGAGAGCTGGAAAGAGTCAGGTAATATGCGCAAGTCTAAATTAAAAATTGGTGAGATACTTCTTAATGAAGGCCTGATCAACCAGTCGCAGATTGAAGAGGCGTTGAACTTTCAAAAGCTTAGCGGCAGAAGCATCGGGGACATACTGGTTGACAGGGGCCTGATCAGGGAAAACGACCTTTCAAACGCCCTTGCAAAACAGCTGGATATACCGTTCGTATCAATCAAGGACGGGTCGTTAAAGCCGTCAGATGACGATAGCCTTGACAAGCTCATACCGCAGTATTTCGCCAGAAGTCATATGGTATTACCGCTTTCAAAACATCTGAAATCCCTTACTGTCGCCATTGCCAACCCGCTTGACCTTTTGCTGATGGATAACCTAAGAAAAATGACAGGCTGTGATATCAACCCTGTTATCGCCACAAAGGCAGATATCAGGGAAGTGATATCCCGGTTTTACGGCGCGAAAGATCTTTTGGAAGAGGCCGTTGACAGTTCGTATGATATAACGGAAGCCGGTGTCAACGCGTTCAAAAAACAGTATGAGAGCGAAAGCCTTGAAGACATTGTCTCAAAGGCCGAGGAAGCGCCTATAATAAAACTTGTTAACCTGCTTCTCATACAAGCGGTAAAAGACAGGGCAAGCGATATACACATAGAGCCTTTTAAGGAAAAGATAAATGTGCGTTTTAGAATTGACGGGATATTGCATCAGATAGCGCCTCCCTCGCAGCACCTTTTGCCTGCTTTGATATCAAGGATAAAGATACTCTCTAAAATGGATATTGCCGAGAAAAGACTGCCGCAGGACGGCGGTTTTACCGTAAAGATTGAGGACAGGCCCATTGATTTAAGGGTATCCGTCATGCCCACCCTGTTTGGCGAAAAAGCCGTGATGAGAATACTTGATAAGGGCGCCGTCTCTTTTGAGCTTGATAAACTGGGTTTTTCGGAAAAGCACCTTAATAGTTTTAAATCGGCGATAACAAGGCCTTACGGCCTTATATTTGTAACAGGCCCGACCGGCAGCGGCAAATCAACCACGCTTTATTCGGCCCTGAACTATATCATGACGCCAAAAAAAAATATCATGACGATTGAAGACCCTGTTGAATATCAGTTAAGCGGTATAAATCAGGTGCAGGTCAAGCCCAATATCGGGCTTACATTTGCCGAGGGCCTTCGTTCTTTCCTTAGGCAGGATCCTGATATAATGATGGTAGGCGAGGTCAGGGACATTGAAACGGCAAGTATTTGTATTAGGGCCTCTTTGACAGGGCATTTGGTATTAAGCACATTACACACGAACGACGCCCCTTCAGCTATCACCAGGCTTACCGATATAGGCGTTGAGCCGTATCTTGTCTCCTCAAGCCTTTTACTTATCATGGCCCAGCGTCTTGTAAGACGGTTATGCCTTAAGTGCAAGGCCGGCGTCAAGATGCCTGACGCAATTGCCGACCGTTATGGCATAACCAAACGGGACATATTTGAAGCAAGGGGGTGTGAGTATTGTAAGAATACAGGGTATTCCGGAAGGGTCGCTATACATGAATTGCTTGAGATTACCCCTGAACTGCGCCAGCTTATCGCAGACAGAGCGGGCATGGATATGATAAGGCAGGCCGCCAAAAAGGCGGGTATGCGGACATTGGTGGAGGACGGTTTATCAAAGATAATGGCCGGCACGACAAGCATTGAAGAGGTGATGAGTTCCGCGTTTGAATGAAGCGCATTGGTTCGTAACGGGTCTATACCGGTAATAAAAGATGTTTGCCGTCCGACGGTTTACAGGGTGCGGTATCTATGCCGTATTTAGCGCGCAGGAGAAAGTATGCCTACCTATAAATATTATGCCAGGACAAGACAATCCGAGGCAAAAGAAGGTTTTATTGATGTTGCCGGCGAAGACGAGCTGGTAAACGCCCTCCAGGCCCAGGGGCTTGTGCTTGTTGATTTTCATAAAGCTGAAAAAACGGACCGGATTGCCCCTGCCGCGGCCAAACGCGTTAAGATGCATCCGGGCGTGAAGCTGGACGATCTTATTACCATGGCAAAACAGCTTCAGGCGCTTCTTGGTTCAGGCATCACCCTGCTTAGAAGTTTTGAGATAATAAGCCTTCAGATACAAAGTAAGAGGCTTTTTGACTCTGTTGAATCAATCAAGGCGGATATATCCGCGGGCAGCAGCCTGAAATCCGCCCTGGAAAAACACCCGAAGGTTTTTTCTAACCTTTGGGTGAATATCGTTGAGACCGGTGAGGCGACAGGCCAATTGCCGTTTGCCCTTGAACAGCTCGTAACCTATCTTGAGTCATCGTCGTCTTT
>JAQURK010000064.1 GCA_028715645.1 Candidatus Omnitrophota bacterium
GGGGGAAGGCAGATTTGATATCCCCGCTATTGAGGATTCGGGGGCCAGGATAGATATCAATAACGCGCCAAGGGCCGTCCTGGTAAATCTTTTTACCGCAGCGGAAAACCCGGGCGAGATCGCGGATAATGTTATGGCATGGCGCGGTTATGCCGGCCCAAACATCCCTCTCCCGGCGGTCCCGGATTATTCCGATACGGATTACGGTAACAAAAACGCGCCTTTTGATGCGGCGTCTGAATTATTGCTGGTAAAGGGCGTTACGCGCGAGATCTATTACGGCGGCCCAGACAGCGAAGGCGGGGGTATGGGGGATCTGATTACGGTATATCCGAAAACACCAACAGAACCGTTTAAGGTAAACTTAAATACCGCGAGCGCGCAGGTCCTTGCGGTGCTTTTTAGGAGCGCCGGCCTGGACGAGGCCATAGCCATAAAGATCGTCGATGACAGGGGCGACGCCGATAGGAATCTTTCTACCCGGGATGATAATGTTTTTTGCCGCCTGGATGATTTCCAAGCCATACAACAGTTTATAAAAGATGAGGCAGGTTCCGGTTTTGATCTAGGGTCCGCCGAAGCGTCCACGGCCCTGACCGTTCTTTGTAATTGGTTGACTGTAAAGGGCGATTACTTTAAGTTCAGTTCCACGGGGAGCCTTAATCGCATAAGGTCAAACATTAGTAAAACAATAACTTGTATCGTAAAAAGGAACTTTTCTTCTTCCGCATACAGCACTGAACTCATTGGCTGGATCGAGGATTAAAAAATGGTAGCGCTGGAATTCACACAGGACAGGATTAAATTGGCGGTGGGCGGGCGAAGCAGCCAGAATCCCGCTCTTAAGGCGATCATTGACAGACCGATCGCGGGCCTGTCGGATGAAGAGCAATCGGGCGCGGTTAGAGATTTGTTGTCGGAGGCGGGAGTAAGGGAGAGGGGATCCCTGGTAATCTGTATTCCACGCCATCTTTTCACGGTGAGGAATCTGCGCCTGCCTTCCTCTGATGAGGCGGAATTGAGGCAAATGGCCGCCCTGCAGGCGGGCAAGCAGCTCCCTTATCCGGCGGATGAAATAGTCTGGGATTTTAAGGTAATAGAAAAAAGGCCTGACGGCTATTCGGATATAATCCTGATTCTGGGCCACAGGAATGTCATCGACAGATATCTTCATATTTTAAAGAACGCAAACCTTGATACCGACAGGATAATCTTAAGCAGTGAAGCGCTTTTGGCGTGGTCCATCGCCGCCGAAGGGTATAAGTCCGACGAAGAGGTTGGAGGGCAGATCAGAGCGGTAGTCAATATTGATACCTCTCAGATAGACGTTATTATCCTTAAGGGGAATCTCATGGAATTCAGCCGCAGTTTCCCTTTTAAGGATAACGCGGAAGGGATGGCGGATGAACTCGGCAAGACATTCCATTCATATGAAAAGGAAAACGCCAAAGAGATCGGCGCCATTATTCTGACGGGGATCGAAGGAAAGGCGATGGACTTGATGCCGCTCCTTGAAGGTTCAAAAAGGCAAAGGGCGGTAGAATTCACGCATCCCCTGAAATGCGCTTCGATAGATTACCGCGAGACCCTCTCCAATTATTTTGATCTCTCGAAGGATATCTCACTCGCATCTCTCCTGGGCATTTGCTATAACCCTCAGGGGATAGCGATGAATTTTTTGCCCGAGGATGTGAAACAAAGGAAGACCAAGGAGGCAAACCGAAAGACACTCATAAGGATAGTCGCGCTTGGCGCCGCAGTCTCCATCCTTCTTTTTGGCATCCTCATCAAGGGCCTTTTAAACAAGCGCTCGGAATTCAAGCTGATAAACCTTAAAATAAATGAAACCGAAACAAAGGTCAAAAGGCTGAGGGAGATCTCTCAAAATCTTGAGAACATAAAGCAGAACCTGGATATGCGGGGCTCCTCAGTCGATGTAATCCGCGAGGTTTTTAAGATTGTGCCGCCGGGGATATCCATATCAGTTATGGATTTTGAGCTTGGCAAGACCTTAACCTTGAGGGGGATCTCATCCGACCTTAGCAGCGTATTTAAATTTGACGCGGACCTTGAAAAATCGGTTTATTTCCGGAATTGCGAGATAAGGTACGCGCAAAAAAGAATCATTAAGGAAAAGGAATTTGTCGATTTCGAGATAAACTGCAAGCTTGAGGATATAAGGCAATGAAAATGATCGGCCTGAAATTTTTGGCAGGGCTCTCAAAAAGGGAAAGGCTTTTTTTCGGCCTTACCATCGGGCTAGTTCTGTGCCTTGCGGTTTACATATTTATCGTTGAGCCCTTTTATAAAAAATCCTCCCAACTTGATACCAGCATAAGCTCGGCAAGCGCAAGATTATTTAAAAACCTGAGGCTTCTCTCCGATAAGGATGCCATCGAGAAAGAATATGATAAATATAAAGATTACGTGCAAGCCGGGGCAGGGGAGGAACAAATGGCGGCCCTTTTAAAAGAGATAGAGGATACCGCCTCAAACTGCGGCGTCAAGATAACAAGCATAAAACCAAAGGGCTCAAAGGAGATGAAAAGTTACAGAAAATTTACAATAGAATTGAACGCCGAGGGAAAGATTGATCAGTTTCTTAAATTCATCTATGAGATAGAAGGGTCAAAAAGGCTTTTTAAGGTTGAGCGCTTTATCCTTTCTTTAAAGGGCGGCCAATCAGACCTCCTAAAGGGTACATTAAGCATCCGCAAGATCGCCTTCCAGTAATTAAGCAACCCCTTGACAAATTTTAGCCTGTAATATATACTTGTCTTAACTCCCTTAGTAGGGAGTCTACTCCACATATAGGGAGTAGGTGGAATTCAGCCAGAAAACATGGAAAATGTATACCTAGTTAAGGATTTAGCCCAGCTCTCCGGTCTATCTGTGGATACGGTAAAGTATTATTTAAAGTTAGGGCTCATAAAAGAAGTAGAAAGGAGCCCTAATACCAATTTCAGATATTTTGATGATAACACCGTAAAGAAACTGTCGAAAATTAGGGAAATGCGGAAAAATAACCTCCCGTTGGCCAAGATCAAGGAATTGCTGATATGAGCTATTATGAGATCTTGAATCTAAAAAAAGAACCTTTTTCAACAAGTCCCGACCCTGATTTTTTTTATCGTTCCTCCGCTCATAATACGGCGCTGCAGAGACTGGAGATAGCGGTCAGGCTTAGAAGGGGGCTTAGCGTCATACTGGGGGATGTAGGGACGGGGAAGACTACCTTAAGCAGGATACTTATACAGCTTTTCGGTCAGGAAGATAATTTTATATTCCACATGATGCTCGATCCAAGCTATAAATCGGAGTTTCAATTTCTGCATAGCCTTACGAAGATGTTTAATTTGGTACCGACATTCCGTTCGACGCTTGATTATAAAGAAGCGATCGAAAGATACCTCTTCCAGAAGGGCGTGGACGAAAATAAGACAATCGTCCTTATAATAGATGAAGGCCAGAAGCTTACCCCTACTTTTTTAGAGATACTTCGCACCCTCCTTAATT
>JAQURK010000065.1 GCA_028715645.1 Candidatus Omnitrophota bacterium
CCGCCAAGCGCGGCCTCTCTGTCTCCGACCTTAAATTTTACCGCGGCCTCTTTCGGGACTGTGTCTGTAGTCATTATGGCCTTGGCAAAATCAAGGGAGTTATCCCTTCCGAGACCATCGACCAGCCGTGGTACCGCCGCCTCTATCTTTTTCATGTCAAGGTAACTGCCAATGAGGCCCGTTGAGGCAACCAGCACGTCTTCTTTTTTTATGCCCAGCCGCATCGCGGCAAGCCCTGCCATGCCGGCGGCGTCGCTTATGCCTCGTTTACCCGTGCAGCAATTCGCGCAGCCGCTGTTTACCAGGATCGCCTGCGCCATAAGGTCCTGTTTCAGGTGTTTTTTTGAGACGATGACAGGCGCTGCCTGAACCAGGTTTTGAGTGAATAGCCCGTCGGCCGCCGCGGGAAATTCGGAATAGATCAGGCCCATATCATCGCCCTTTTTCCTGAATCCCGCTCTCGCGCTGGCGCATAAAAAACCCTTGGCGGCGCAAACGCCGCCTTTTACAGGTTTCATTATATAAGGCCTTCCGTTTCTTTAAAACCGCACATGATATTCATATTCTGCACTGCCTGGCCTGCCGCGCCTTTTGTAAGGTTATCAATGGTTGAAACTATAATACAGAGCCCCTTTTTGGCATCCACCTTTATACCCATGACGCATAGATTCGTCCCCCTTACGTCCTTAAGCTGAGGGAGTTTGCCTTCTTCAAGTACCCTTACAAACGGCTCATTCTCATAAAATTTTTTATACATCTCGACAACCCGCGCGGTGCCCAGCGGTTTTTTAAGCCTCACATATATAGTCGAAAGTATCCCCCGGCTAATAGGAACAAGATGCGGCACAAACACGACTGCCACATCCTTTTTTGCCAGTTTTGAAAGTTCCTGGTTTATTTCAGGTGAATGCTGATGCTCGTTTATTTTATAAGCCTTAAGGCTTTCATTTACCTCTCCGAAGCCAAGGGCGATATCGGCCCGCCTTCCGGCACCGGTCACGCCGCTTTTCGAATCAGCGATTACAAATCCGTTGTCCGCGGCATCATTCTTAAAGAGCGGCGCGGCGCCAAGCACGATGCTCGTCGGGTAACAACCGGGATTGGCTATCAGCCTGGCGGTCTTTATCTTATTCCTGTTTATTTCGGGCAGCCCGTATACCGCAAGCTTAAGTCCGGCCGCGTCCTTGTGAGCGGCCCCGTACCATTTGGCATAGACATCTTTTTTAAGCCTGTAATCGGCGCTAAGATCGATCACCTTCTTTTTTCTTTTCAAAAATACCGGCGCGATCTCCATGGAGACCCTGTGAGGAAGCGCCAGGAATATAAAATCAGCCAGGCGCGCGGCCTTTTCGGCGTTTGGAAGCTCACAGGTCATATCGATCTTGCCCAAAAGGCTCGGATACAGGTCCTGTATCTTCTCGGGCGCGTCTATCTTCGCCGTAAGCGAAACAACTTTTACTTTTGGATGGGACGCCAGGATCCTGACCAGTTCCTCTCCGGTATAGCCGGTCGCCCCAACTACCGCCACCTTAAGCATTTATACCCTCCTTCTAACCCCACTGTCATTGCGAGGCCCCGAAGCTTCGGGGCCGAAGCAATCTCTTTTTATAGATTGTAAATTAAAAGGCCTATCTTGTCAATAAAATTGCGTCGGACAACAAGATAGGCCTCGTCGGGGAAAATCTCTGCCTGCCGTCAGGCAGGTATGTAATCGGTGTTTATCTCTTCGTGTACTGGAACCTCTTGCGCGCCCTCTTCTGACCGTATTTCTTGCGCTCTTTGGCGCGCGGGTCACGCGTTAAAAAACCGTAGGTCCTCAATAATTTTTTTAAGGTCTCATCTATAGCGGCGAGCGCTCTCGAAATGCCGAGTCTTACCGCGCCTGCCTGTCCGGCTATGCCGCCGCCGGATACAATCACCTTTACGTCATATTTGCCGTTTGTCTTGGTAATCAAAAAAGGCTGCATGATTATGGTCCTTAGGGTCTCTGTCTTGAAATAGTCCTCAAATGGCCGTTTATTGACTGAAACGGCGCCGGTCCCGTTTGCGAGCCTTACCCTTGCTATCGCGTTTTTCCTTCTCCCTGTTGCCCCCATCACACTGCCTGAATCTGCCATTTCTTTCTCCCTGTTTTTAGAACCGCGGGCATTTGCGCCTGATGAGGATGCTTGTCTCCCGCATAGATCTTTAATCTTGAGATCATGTCCTTTTGAAATTTATTTTTGGGCAGCATGCCCCAAACCGAATATCTTATGACGTCTTCCGGCTTCCTTTTGAGCAGGGTCTCGAGCTTTTCCGCCTTAAACCCGCCCGGGTAGCCGGAGTACCTGGCATAAAACTTCTGTTCCGTTTTTTTGCCCGTAATCTTTATTTTGGCTGCGTTGGTGATTATCACGGCGTCGCCGGAATCCACATAAGGCGTAAAATCAGGCTTGCATTTTCCGGACAGGATGGCCGCTACCTGGGTAGAAAGTCTTCCCAACACTATCCCTGCCGCATCGATGGTAAAATAAACCCTTTTTACCGCTTCCTTTTTTAACACAGACGTCTTCATAATGAATAAAAACCCCTCTTTCTAAGAAAGTTTAAAATAGCATAAATAGCAATATTTGTCAATAGATATTAAATGAGAAGTTCCGCTATTTGGACGGCATTTAAGGCGGCGCCCTTGCGAAGATTATCGGACACAACCCACAGCCAGAGGCCCTTTTTAACAAACGGGTCTGAGCGCACCCTCCCTACAAAGACCTCATCCCGGCCCTCTATGTCCTTGGGCATGGGATAGCGGCCGGCCTTTGGCTCATCTACAACGACTATTCCGGGCGCCTTCGAAAGGAGATCGCGAACGCGGTCCGGCTCGATATAATCGGCGGTCTCAATATAAACCGATTCGGAATGGCCGGTCCTGACAGGCACCCTGACAGTGGTCCCCGATATCTTTATTTTATTATCATGCATGATCTTTCGCGTCTCACGCACCAGTTTCCATTCCTCGTTGGTGAAATCGTATTCGGCAAAACTGCCTATCTGAGGAAACACATTGTAAGCCAGCTGCTGCGGCAGGGATTTATCCTGGTATTTAGAGACATGTATGTCTTCGTATCCGCCCTTGCCGAGTTCCGACAATTCCGCCCTAAGCTGTTCGACTGCCTCTCGGCCGGCGCCCGAAGCGGCCTGGAACGTGGTTACTATCACCCTTTTTAATCCGGCCTTCCTGTAGATCGGCCATAAGGCCACAACCATCTGTATGGTTGAGCAGTTTGGGTTGGCGATTATACCCTTATGCCTTTTTACGTCGCCCGGGTTAACCTCGGGTATAACAAG
>JAQURK010000066.1 GCA_028715645.1 Candidatus Omnitrophota bacterium
ATTAAGAGATCAACCCAATTTATCTTCTGCAGGACCTCTCCCATTTCCGGCTTTCCTTTCCAAATGTGGAAGCAAGTATATCATATGAATTTTACTTTGTCAAGTTGCCAACCTGACGGTCTTTAAGGTCCCTTTAAGGTCATCCGGTCCGCTAAACGCCGTCTTTATATAAGTATCGGTATAGCCGGTAAGAAGCCCTGTCCTCTTGTCCCTTCTTGTTTCTACAAGGACCTGTACGGGCCTCCCCGCAAACTGTCTTTCATATTCGTGAGCCAGCCGTTCTCCTGCCTGTTTAAGCCTTTTTACCCTTTCCCTGACTATTCCGGCCCCAACCGTATCTGTGAATTCATAGGCCCTGGTGCCCTTTCTCCTTGAAAAGGGAAATATGTGCGTCCTTGAAGGCTTTGTCAATTCTACAAGCCTTAACGTATTCTCAAATTCCTTTTCGCCTTCGCCGGGGAAACCGACCACAATATCGGTCGTAAACGCCGCCTCCGGGACAACCGCGCGAAACCGCTCTATCAGACCCGCAAAATCAGCGGGATTAAAGGTCCGGTCCATCCTTTTAAGGACACTATCATCCCCGCTCTGCATGGGAATATGGAGGTGCCGGCAAATTTTCTTGGAAGAGGCGATCTTTTTAATAAGCCCGTCGGATACGTACCACGGTTCAATCGAGCTCAACCTTAGCCTGTAATCCCCTCGGATATTATCTTCAATCTCATTCAACAAGCGGCTTAAATCCATACCGGCGCCCCTTCCCCAGTCTCCAAGGCATATCCCGGTAAGGATAATTTCCTTATAACCATTTGAGACGATTTTCCCTATCTCTGTTAATACCTCACCCGCGGCCCTTGAACGCGACCTTCCCCTTACCAGCGGCACTTTGCAATACGAGCAAAAATTATCGCATCCGTCCTGGACCTTTATAAAGGCCTTTGTCCTTCCCGTAAATCCGCTTATTGTATGTGAAGGCGCCTGGCCGGTATCACGACGAAGATAACCTAATATCCCGGATTTTTCAGAATTTTTTACAATTGTCAGGCCGCCTGCTACCTTTTCTATCTCATCCGAATCCAATTCCGCGTAACATCCGGTAACTATAACCCGACTTGCCGGGTTTTGGCGCCTGGCAAGCCTTATCAGTCTCCGGGATTCACTGTCTGTCTTTTGCGTTACGGTGCAGGTATTTATTATATATATGTCGGCGGGAACTCCGGGTGAGGCCTCTTCAAAACCCGCGCCTAAAAGGCGCTCGCGCATCAGCTCTGTTTCATACTGGTTTACCTTGCATCCGAGTGTCTTAAACGCTACTTTCATAATTAAAAGCCGAAATGATAAAAATGGCAGCTGTGTCAACCCTTAAAACCAGTGGGCCTAATGAGACCAATTTGACGCCGCCGGCCGCGGCCTCTTGGATCTCCCCGGGGCTGAAATCACCCTCAGGCCCTATCATTGCCAGCACCTTCCTTCCTTTAAAATTTGAAATTACCTCTTTTAGCGGCCTTGTCCCCTCCGTAAGGCATGCCATTATCGCTAAATCATAATTGCCGGTCTCTTTTAAAATACCGCTGAATCGCGCCACGGGCCTTACCTCCGGAACGCTGAGCCTCCCGCATTGTTTGGATGCGCTTATCGCTATCTCTTGCCAGCGCGCGGACCTTATTGACTTCTTGTCATCCGGAAGGCGGACGACCGTCCTTTCGGTAATTAACGGGATAATCTCATCAACGCCAAGCTCAGTCGCCTTTTCGACGATAAAATCCATCTTTACTTTTTTGGGAAGCGACTGCGCCAGCGCGATGAAAGTTTTTTCCCGCTGTTGGGGCGTATTTATTTTTTTTATCCTTATCCTTAAACCGGCCTTTGAGGCGCCCAGGATATTTCCCAGATACTCCTTGCCTGTACCGTCAAACGCTATTATCTCGTCTCCGGCCTTTAGGCGCATTACATCCAGGATATGATGCGCCTCTTCTCTCGGGACTAATATCTCCTCCCCGCTTACGGCCTCAGGCCTGATGTAGAAACGGCTCACCGTTATTCCTCTCCGAAAACATCCGCGGTAAAACTGTAAAGTTCTGTCCTGGGGTCCTTCCAGGCATCCGCCGCTATGCATGCCTTATGCGCGCAAAGGTTGTTTAAGAACTCCTCGCATCCCCAGCCGGTCTCTGTAGCCACTTGAGGAAGAAAAACGCCGCTGTTAAAACCTCTCTTAACGATAACGCCATGGATGCCCATCTTAAGTTTTTTAACATCAGCCACCCTTTCGGGTTTGCTAAGAACCGATATCTCTATCCTTATATCCTTTAATTCTGCCATGCCCACAGGACGAAACCTTGGGTCGTTGGCGGCCGATTCTATGGCCATTTCCATTACGGTTTTATACAGAGGGCCATCGCCAATTATCTTTCCTATGCAGCCTCTGAGCTTGCCTTTGTAATGAAGGGTGACAAAAGCTCCCTTCTCTTCGAGCAATCCCTGCGCCTCTTCCGCGATCTGCGGCGCCTGGCCGGTCCGGATGAATTTTTCTATTGTGGACTTGGCGATCTCAAGCAGCCGCTTTTTTTCTTTCCCTGTGAGCACTTATTATTTCCTTTTGTATAAGCCGATCAATTCCGCCTTTGCCATTATATGTCCTTCCATGGCCTTTTCAAGCTCTTGTTTGCTTACCCCTTCATTCAAGCCCAGCATCTTATCGAGAGCGTATATCTTGAAAAAATAGCGGTGGGTCCCGGAAGGCGGGCATGGGCCGCCGTAACTTCCCCTCTTAAAACTATTCAGCCCCTGGCGGCCCGGGACGGCCCCTTCTTCTATCCGGGACAGAGGCGGTATGTCATAAACCACCCAATGCAC
>JAQURK010000067.1 GCA_028715645.1 Candidatus Omnitrophota bacterium
CCAGTCGGTTTTCTTTTTCATTGACGAGAAAGAGCATGGCCCTGTTAAAGCTGAGTCCGGTGTGCGAGGTGGCCGCCGTGAGTATCACGTACAGTATCTCCTCGAGATTCAGGGTGGTGCGCATGGCGTTGCTTATGTCGTAAAGGAGCGCCAGTTCCGCCTTGGTCTTCTCAAGAGCTGATTTATGATTAAGGTCGCTGTCAATCGGGCTCATAATAGATGTATTATACCATAAGTTGACACCCAATCAACACTCATTTTGACTGCCCCCGTTTTTTATGGAGGGTCAGCTTGACTAATGAGAGGCGTTATAATATACTTATATATCAATGGATAGTCCCTTGAGATATTTTTTTATAATCCTTTCTTTGGCCGGCGCGGTAACCCTTTTGTTCCTGGGCAGTTTTTCTTTCGCCATAGGCCTGGGCAAGAAAGACAGATTGAACAGGATATTCACCGTCTATGCCTTGTTCCTTGCGTATTGGGCTTTCAATGAATTCCTGTACCGGCAGGCGGATAGTTTCAGGATGGCTTACATATGGATGAAAGAGGGCTTCCTGTGGCCCCTTGGCCTGTCTCTATTTATCCATTTCTGCCTTATTTTTACCGAAAACACAAGACTGCTCAGGAGCAAAATAACCTGGTTTTTTCTGTATGCCCCGGCGATATTTATTTCGGCCCTGCACCTGATGACGGATTTATTGCAGACAAACCCGGTAATGGAATATTGGGGTTATACTTACGTTCAGCAGGATAATATCTTTTACGACATGACGATAGCGTGGGCCTTTATAATGGCGCTTTTGGGGCCTGTCATATGCTGGGCGTATTTTTTAAGACTGAAGGCCGGACCGGATAAGAAAAAAACACAGCAGGCGAAGTACGTGGCTATCGGCGTGCTGTTTCCGACAATATTCGGCACCTTGACGGAGGTGATAATACCTTGGTTTTCAAATATCAGGGTTCCTGAAATGACGATGACCGCCTTGACCGTCGAAGGCCTGTTTATCATACACGCTATCCGCAAGTATGAGTTGTTCATGTTGACGCCTCAAACCGCGGCGGAAAATATAATCTCCACGATGACAGGGGCGATGATCCTGATTGATCCCGAGGCCAGGGTAACAAGGGCGAACAGGGCGGCGGCAAGGCTTTTGGGTTATGACAAAGAGGAGGGATTGGTTGGAATGTCTTTTGGGGATATTTTCGCTTCGGACGAAGAGCTTGACGTGAGGGCCATGGTAGATAATTTAAGGGTAAAGAATGAATTCAGAGATAAAGAGATGTATCTCAGGGCAAGCGATAACCGGAGGATACCGGTCCTTTTTAACGCTTCCGTGATCAGGGATAAAAACAACGCCTTGCTTGGGATAGTCTGCATAGCGAATGACATTACTGAACGCAAGAAGGCCGAGGCAGAACTGAAAAACGCCTATGAACAGCTTAAAGATGCCCAGTCTCAGCTTGTCCAGACCGCCAAGATGGCTTCCGTGGGGACCCTGGCCGGAGGAGTGGCGCATGAGATAAATAATCCATTGACAGGCGTCCTGAATAACGTCCAGCTCATAAAGATGATGGCAGGGAGGAAGAAGGATTTTGATATGAATGATTTCAGGGAATTATTGGACGTCATCGAGCAGTCAGCCGGGCGCTGTAAAAAAATCACCCAGTCGCTCCTGGCTTTCTCGAGGTCCTCAAAAGGACTGTTTCAGGCGGTATCTTTGAATAAAATAGTCGAGGACGTCCTTGTCCTGGCGGGGTATGAGCTGGAACTGCAGAATATCGTCATCAAAAAAGATTTTCAATCCGATCTTCCCGATGTCCTGGGAGACCCCCAGCTTTTACAGCAGGTCGTGCTTGACATTATTTCAAACGCCAAGTGGGCCATCCGGAAAAAAGGCGGCAAGGAAAACGGCCGCATCGACATCATGACCCGGCATGAAAAGGGGCAAAAAGACGTTTATCTTTATGTGTCTGATAACGGCATAGGCATAACCGAAAATAACATGGCGAAGATATTTGAGCCGTTTTTCACCACGAAGGACGTGGGGGAGGGGACAGGCCTGGGCCTGTCGATAGTCTATAGTATCATCAGGGCTCATAACGGCGTCATCGAGGCTGAGGGCGCGTCTGATAAAGGGGCCACGTTTAAGATACGACTGCCCGCGGCGTGAAAACACCTTGTCCAAGTTGACACACGAGTAATACTCCTTTTGTCAACTAACGGTTGACAACAAGACATGTTTTGGTATAATGAGGTACAAAATAATAGAGCGCATGGGGTCTGAATATATAAAAAATATATCCAGAGGCGAAATTGAGTAAAATGGTCGGGCCGCCATTCTGTCGACAAGACAGGATAGCGGCTTTTTTGATCGCCGGAAAATCAAAAAAGGAGGAGCGCATGTTGTTAAGGAAGGGAAGGGCGGCGTGTCTGTCAGTTTTATCGCTGATGTTCGCGTGTCAATGCGTGTTTGCCCAGGAATTGACGCGGGAAGAGAAAAGAGAGAAAGAGGTCGAGAGACTCCAGGAGCGTTTTGACTGGTGGCCTACCGATGCCCAGCCGGGTCCCGTAAAAGACGATGGCCGCGGCGGTTACTGGTGGTGGCCAAAAGAACCCGGAGAGGCGAGGCCGTGGGGCAACAGGGGCTATGTCTATGTCTATAAGATTATCTTTGACTACAAGGAAGAAGAGCTCCCCCCGCCAAAGCCGCGGGAATTAAGACCGTCTCTTTTAATCAAAAAAATAATAAAGAATGTCAGGATTTATTTTGATTATGATAAAGCTGATTTGCGCGGAGACGCCAAGAAAATCCTGGAAA
>JAQURK010000068.1 GCA_028715645.1 Candidatus Omnitrophota bacterium
AGTGAAATTTTTGGGGTCAGGTCTTGCTGCCCGCCCTGTAGATAGCGGTATTACCAAATCTTTCTTTTATCGTGTCAACCGCCTTATGTATAGCTTCGTTCTTTTTATCAATAATGTCGCTGAAGAGGGTATCATCAAAATCTGCTGGAATAAGATTAGAAACCTTAACCCCAATAAGGCGCACTAATTTACCTTCGTTATTAAAATTCTCGTAAATATATTTTATCTCTTTATAAATCGTATCAAAAAAATTTGTTGATTTATCCAATGCAGCTGCCCTTGTATATGTCTTAAAATCCTGGAGTCGTATCTTTAAGGTAATGGTCTTTCCTTTAAAACCTTCATGACGCAAACGGCCTGAGACCTTTTCGCAAAGTGAAACAAACGCGGCCTCTATCCTTTTCCTATCTAAGGTATCTTTATCAAAGGTAAGTTCATTGCTTATGGATTTTGCTTCTCTTTGGGTCTCGACTTCGCGTTCATCTATGCCATTAGCCAGCCGCCAGAAATGCGCTCCTGTTTTACCAAATAATGCGGCTAATTCCTTTACATCCCTTTTCGCAAGGTCACCTATAGTCATAATCCCCATATTCTTTAATACTGCTTCGCTCTTTTGCCCTAACCCCCAAATCTTACATACATCAAGCGGCCAAAGAAAATCCAGCAAACCTTCTTGGGTAACCTCAACCATTCCATCTGGTTTTTCTAAATCAGAGGCGATCTTGGCGGCCATTTTTATCGGCGCAAGACCTAAAGAAGCGGTTAGTCCCGTCTCCTTTTTTATTTGGCGTTTTATTAACTGGCACGTTTCAAGCGATGTGCCGAATAAGTGGTAACTGCCGGTAATATCCAAAAATGCTTCATCAATACTTATAGGTTCAATGTTAGGTGTAAAATTATAAAGGATTTTATACAGCTGGTTGGAGACTAGGCTATATTTTTCCATATCTACAGGCAAAAATACGGCTTTCGGGCATTTCTTATAAGCTATTGATATAGGCATAGCGGAATGTATTCCAAATCTTCTTGCCTCATATGAAGCAGTGGAAACAACCCCGCGGCCTTTTCCGCCTTTTGGGTCAGCGCCTACAACAACGGGTCTTAAGCGATATTGCGGATTATCTCGCTGCTCTATAGCGGCAAAGAATGCATCCATGTCCACATGAACAATAAATTTCTTCTTCATCTAATCATATTACTCTATTTTTGGTTGTACAAACTGGTGGGGTGGCACCTTCTGGGATGGCACCATGAGGCATGAGGTTGATAATTTATTTAATTATCCGCCCGATTTCATCTATCACAAATTCTTTCTTATTTACCTTGGACTGCTGGATAAAAAGTTTATTGAAGCCCTTGGCGCCCTTATCCAATAAGATCTTCTGCATACGGTCGATACAGCGTTCCCTGCCGGAGCCGCTGCCGTAAGTACAGAATAATATTACATCCTTTCCCTGGACACCGGTGCATTTATCAAGATAGGTATTTAAGGCCGGCGCCGGGCCGAATGCCCAGACAGGCGTTCCGACACATACCAGGTCGTACCTTGCCAGGTCAAAATTTACTTCAGCGATCTTTGCCTTTTTATGCTGGAATGCCCTGCTGCATTGCCCCATAAACGACTTTGCCTCATCCAGCGCTACAAGCTCCAATCCCTCAGCCTCTCCCTTCGCCTTTAGCGCCTCAATAAGGATTTTTGCCACCTTCCTGGTATTTCCGGTATTTGAATAATACACCACGAGTGATTTCATAAAACACCTCCGCGTGTCTCTCTACCAAATTCCATGCCGCACCATAAAGCACGAATTAGAAGTAACCGAAATCCCGTATCCCTTGGCGGCCTTAACGGCCTTGTCCGATTCAGAGCCCGGCTGCATCCATATCGGGAAGCGATTTCAACTCCTTTAAGTTTTTAAACACCTTTCTGCCTAAAATCTCTCCGTCTCTCGGGTTAATACCCTGGACATCAAACCCCGCCTCAATAAGGCCTTTAAATATCTTATAGCCGTATTTTTCAGGGCGGTCGGATACACCTACAACCACGATCTTTTTTGTCTTAACATCATCCATGATAATTTATTTTACCCCATTCTTTACCCGAAATCCAGCAATAATTCCATTTTTCCCTCTCGGTTAACTGGGCCTTCCGGTTTTCCTTCTCGTGTCGGGGCAGCTCGACCGGCGGGCAGCCTTTCGGCTTGTTTTGCTGCGGCCTGCAATTGATATGTCATGTTATGTCATCCGCCTGCCTGACTTGACAGTCAGGCATGGCGGATTCATTCAATTGCTACGGCCGCGACGCAAAACATTACGCCTAAAAGAGCAGACCCGCCGGTAGCTGCCCCTTAACTCACATTGTCCCCTAGAAGGAACAACCCAGGAAAAGGGATTGTGAGCGAATAGAAAATTTAGCCTTTTATGAGCATTTTGGCGGTTTCTAAAAGGGCGGCGGTTGTCTGAGCCGACACTCCTTATGTGTCAGGCGAGTTCCGCCGCCCCCGTCAAAATGCGATATAACAGGCGTTAAAAATTTTCTCCCTGAGCGAACAATCCTTTTTCCTGGGTTGACAATAGTGATCTCGCGAGGCACTACCCTGAGAGGGGAAACATAGAGAGAAGTAAAAATTTCTCAATAGG